>JBBQDT010000025.1:0-37026 GCA_038319955.1 Gemmatimonadales bacterium
ACCTGGCGCTGCAGGTTGCTCAGCTCGACGACATCGGCATCCACGATTCCAAGAGTGCCAACACCTGCCGCGGCGAGGTAGAGAGCCGCCGGGGAGCCGAGTCCTCCCGCGCCGATGAGCAGCACGCGGGCGGCCTTGAGCCGACGCTGACCGTCCTCCCCGACGTTCGGAAGGATCAGGTGGCGGTGGTAGCGTTGCAGCTCGTCAGGCGAAAGTTCGGCGTCTTCGTCCAGCGGCATCCGGTCGCGAGGCATGGGTCGAGAATATAAGCCCACGATCCGGTGTTCGGTTCAGGCGATCGCACTCTCGCCAGACTCTGACGCACCAGAGAGGACACGGACGAGCATCCCGTCATCCGCACCACCGGACAGCCGTTCGAACAGTCGCGTCGACGGAATGACGAAGAGCGTATTTCCCGCTCGCTCGACGAACCCTTCTCCCATTAACCGACCAAGCACGAGCGAGACGGATTCCCGTGTTGCGCCGACGAGCTCGCACAACAGGCGATAGTGTGCGCTGCCGAGCTCGATGCGCCCATCGTCATGGAGAAAGCTGTCGTGCGCCGCCATGCGCTGCAGCGCCGCAACGAGCCGCTGTTCGACGCTGAGCGTGGTGAGCTCGCGAAGCTTGTCCAGCAGCGCCGAGCGCTCCGACATTATCTGCCCGATGAGGGCGATGGCATGTGCTGGCTGTTCGCGGACGAATGCACGGAATTTCGCCGAGCTGAGAAAGAGCGTCTCGGTCTCTTCGTCGGCACGAGCATCGGTGGTGTAGACCGCGTTCGACGAAAACCCCTCGGCGCCAAACGTTTCACCGGACGTGGCAATCCACGGGACAAATCCGCGACCAGCCCGTACCCTGCTGCGCAACACGACACGTCCGCGCACCACGACGAAGACGCCGCCCGCGTTCGACCCGCGTTCGTATATCTGGAATCCTGAGGGCCATGCCGCACGCGCCGCGTAACCAGCGAGTGCGTCACGCTCGCAGTCCGACAACCTGGTAATCGTCAGCTCGATTCGCTCTTGCATGCGCGCCACGGCTGGAATTCCTCCCTTAGTGCATTTGCCGCGACGCAATACACGGGCCCGTATCGAACCACGGCCGATACGGACCTGTCACTCGCGCTCGAGTGCTGACAACAGACTCTCGAGCGCGCTTGCTCGCACATCTACTGCGTGAGCGCGGCTCTCGCGGTCGCCAGCGCGCGCGTCGCCAAGTCGAAGCGCTGGGCGAGATCGGTGAGCTCGTTCGCCGTGAGCGACTCGTCGTTCGCGCGAATGGCTTCGTTCACCGACGGAAAGACCATGTTCGCGTATCCGTTGTCCTCGTCGGCCACGTAGATGAGGTTGCGATACCATGGACGCGTCCGAAGCCCCTGTGGCCGAGCGAGCGAGCGCTCGACCTGGAGCAAAGCCGTGTTCACCGCGAGCCGGCGTTCGCGCGCGGGCACGGACCCCGCGAGCATCGCATCACGCGCCGAGGCAAACGCACTGGCCTCCTGCTCCATCCGACCGATCGCCGCACGAAGCGCAGCCGTGGAACCGCTCCAATTCTTCGCAGCCAGCGCACGGTCCATCGCCGGGAGATAGCGCTGCATGGTGCGTGCGAATTCGGCATAGTCGTACGGCAGGATGTCCGCGTTCGCGAGCCGAAGCAGCATGGCCGCGCCGATGCGTGCCGCGCTTGCATGATAGGCGAACGTCGAGTCGCCGAACTTCGTCATCCACGTGAAGTCGTCGTACTGCGAGTGATACACACCGCCCGCGCCACCAAAGCCCCACTCGGCGATCGGCATGCCAAGATGGTTATAGAAGCCGGCGAAGTCGGAGCCGCCACCGGGATCGCCCATCGCCGGTTCCGCCGTGTCTGCCACCGTGCTGTACCGACGCCACTCGGCGTACACGCTGCCCTTCCCGCTGGGATCGGGCACGCTGCGAGCGATGTCACGCAATGTGGAGCGAAGCGACGGCGATCCGCCGCCGCCAAACCGGACACCCGATGCGGCAACGTCCTGATTGAGGTACGCCACACCGCCTTTCATGAGGCGGAGGGAGTCGTCTTCGACGTACTCGGATGAGCCCATCAGCCCCCATTCCTCCGCATCCCACGTTGCGAAGACGATGGTCCGCTTCGGCCGATGCCCCGCCTTCACCGCATCGGACACCGCGCGTGCCGCCTCGAGCACACTCACGGTGCCGCTCACATTGTCGCTCGTGCCTGGGCCCCATCCGTCGCGATGCCCACCGACCATCACGATCTCGTCGGGAAACTCGGAACCTCGGACTACGCCGAACGTATCGTAGATCGGCTTCGTACCCTTGGTCGCCCGATCGTCCGCGACGCGTACGCGAGCCTTCAACGGCCCGGGGCCGACGTGATAACGAAAGGGAAGTCCACCCTGCCAGCCCTGCGGCGCGTCCCTCCCACCCAATCCATCCAGCAACTCGCTCGCGTTGCCGTAGGAGATGGGAACCACGGGAATGTGTGGAATCGTCATCTTGTCCTGTGTCAGCCTCGGCGCGCCAGCGATGCTCGGATAGCCTGGCGTGGCTGGATCGCCGGCACCGTTGAACACACTGCCCCGCTGCACACCATCCTTGTTGCGCATGGGGCCTTTCGGAAACACATCCCCGTTCACGTAGCCATCCTGTTGTGGATCGCTGTAGATCAGCAGCGCGGTCGCACCATTTTTTTCCGCCTCACGGGCCTTGATGCCGCGAAAGGATCTACCATAGCGCGCGATGGCGATCTTTCCCTTCACTGAGATGCCAAGCGAATCGAGTAGAGCGTAGTCCTCGATGAGCCCATAGTTCACGTAGACGACATCGCCCGTGACGTCGCCAGCACCGCTGTGGCCGTTCACCGTGAGGTACTGCGCCAGTCCCGATGTCGGGTCGCCCGCTACAGGCGGCTCTGCGAGCGAGAGTGTCTTTGGCCGAGGCGACACGCGCCACACATGGACGGACGTTGGGTGGGGAATGAAGACGTCGTATTGCCGCACTTCTGTTTCCAGCCCCATCGCCTTCATCTGCGCGATGACGTAATCGCGCGTGCGCGCCTGTGCTGGCGTTCCAGCGACGTGCGTCTCTGCCGAAAGGATCTTCGAGTGCGCACGCGCACGCGCTGGGTCGGGCCGTGCTATGGCCTGCGACTCGATCGCGCGTTCGGCGGTAGCATTGGCTGGGGAATAGCCGGGCGTCGAAGGTCCCTGCGCGACGGCTGGCGCCGCGGCGATCAACAGAACCGCGAGCGTCGTGCGAGTGAAGTGAACGAGCGAGTGGCTGTGCGACATGACGTTCCAGTGAGGTGTGAGGGCTCGGAGCTCAGTGTCCAGTTGCTTCGCGGATGCCGGTGATGACGAACTGTACGGCGATGGCCGCGAGAAGAAGGCCATCATGCGCGTCATCATGCGAATGTCTGTTCGCCAGCCGCTCGGCAAGGTGTAGCGTGATCCAGGAGAGCAACAGCGTCGGGATGGCGGAGGTCGTTCATCTCAGTCGTATTCGCTCATCGCAGCAATGATCGCGGAGCGCAACCGGAGTTCGCGATCTGGCCCGTCCGTCAGGGCGGCTGCCAGCGAGCCAAAGAGCCGCAGCATCTCGTTTTCGAGGAACGGCTCGCGTTCGCGCATGCCGAGCGCGTCGAGCGAATGCTCGGCCAGTGCACGGAGAAGCTTCCGCGTCTCGTCGTCGAGCAAGGCGAGTGTGGGCGGCGAGGCAGGAACCGGCGGCGAGCTCTGCTCGCGGCGGCGAGCACCCGCTTCCAGCATGGCGGACATGGGCGCAAGCGTGACGACGAACGACCCCGCCGTATGCTCGCTGAACTCCGCGATGACTCCCTTTCGCTTGAGTTCGTGAAATACGCGAATGCTCGTCTCGCGCACCACCGATACGCCGCCTTCGCTGTTGTTCCCGCGGCCGGTGATGATGAGCACACTGCCCGACTGCTGCGCCTGATGCTGCCGCAGCCATGCCTCCACTCGGCGCGCCGCTTCGCTTGGCGTGGGCAGCGAGGTACGGAGGTTCAGCGTGCGCGTAGCGCCGAATTGCACTTCGTCGAACGCTTGCTGCAGGCCCGTGAGCCCTCGAATACGGCGCTCCGCCATCGCTGCCTACAGCGGAGGCAAGTGCTGCAGGGCCTTCTCGAGCACGTGCCCATCCAGCCTTTCCGTGGGCGGCACCCCGGCGATGCGCGCCAGCGTCGGTGCCATGTCGGCGACGAGCGCGCGCTCCGCATAGCGCCCGGCCTTGACCCACGGTCCGTAGAAGATCACGGGCACGTGTGCGTCGTTGTCGTAGGGGACCCCATGCTCGGCGATGGTCGCACCCGTGGGATACGCGCCCTCGACCGGCGTGAACACCAGCTCGATGGGAACGTCGGGCGGAAGCATGTGGATCCAGCGCCGCGTGACCGCATCGTGAATCGTGTCCTTCTTCGCGAGGTCGCGGACGAAGTCAGCTCGCGCGATGCCGGGCGTCGCGCGCAGGCCTTGCGCGAGCTGCGAGAGTATCGCGTCCGGGCCGGCGCCACTCCCCACGAACGCCTGCCGGTTCACGTAGACGGCCGCGCCATCGAGCGAAATTGCGGTGGTGTCGACGTGCGCATTCCGGAGCGTGGTACGCAACTGCGCCACGACAGGCTTGATGTCGTACCGAACCGGAGCCGCACGTCCAGCAAGACGTGCCGTGATCTCCGGGAAGGGCGTCACACCGTGGTCCGCCGTGAGCGCAAAGATGATCGTGCTCGAGTCCCGGAGCTTGTACAGCGAATCGATCAAGGCGCCGATCGTACGGTCCAGCCGAAGAATGTTGTCGTGCTGCTCGCGAGAGCCGGGGCCATACCGGTGGCCGATGTAATCGGTGGCCGAGAGTGAGATCGCGAGAATGTCGGTGGCTGGCCCGTCGCCGATTCCCAACTCCTGCAAGCCCTGCAGCGCCGTGGCCACAGTGAGCTCGTCCATCCACGGTGTGTAGGGTAGCTCGGCTACAGCGCGGATGGAGTCCGGCGACAGCGTGTGTGGAAACGTGACATCCTTTCCGGCGTTCTCCATGGTGTCGCGATCTGCCTCCGGATATGCGCTCTCGGCGAGCAGCAGATTCCACGTCCGGCCCGCGCTCTTCTGTGGCGTGCGTCGAGCGTTGATCGACCGGATCCATGAGGGGAGGGTGTCGCCGTAGTACTTGCTGGTGGTGAACTCCCCGTTTGACGTGGCGTACCAGAAGACACTCTGCTTGGCGCGGCCCATCGGCAGAATGGCGCCGCGATCCTTGCGCGACACGGACAGGCCGCGCGACCGCGGGTCGCGCGTCCGGAGCCAGTCCATCAGCACCGAGCCGCGAAAGCGATATGGCGAGGCCGGCGAATCGCGCGATGTCAGTAGCGGCGCCTGTGGATCGAGTACACCGGTGCTGTTGCTCACGATTCCCGTGCTGCGCGGGAAGCGGCCGGACATCGTCACCGAATGTCCGGGCGCCGTCTCGGTGTTGGCATGGTCCTGAAAGGCATTCGTGAAGAACGCCCCATTCTGGCCAAGTCGCTTGAGGCCGCCCGTGAACTGCGAGCTCCAGCGATCCATGTAGTCGGATCGCATTTGGTCGACCGTGAGGAAGACGATGAGTTTCGGTGGGGCGGGCGCTGCCGACGTCTGTGATTGTGCCTGGGAGCGCATGGCAGGAACCGCCATGCAGGTGAGCATGACGACCAGACGGGCGAGGTGTCGCATCGAGGGCTGCTTGCGGAGAGAGAGAATCGCGCTGGGCGGTGGAAATCTACACCGTGGCGAACGCGCTCGGCGTCACTGCGTCATGCTGCGCGCACCACCTCGTCGAGCACGAGGTTCTTCGCGAAGCAGATCTCGTTGCAGGCGAACCGGCGCGCACAGCCGAGGCAGTCGCGGCGAATCTTCTCGGGATACCGTGCCCGATCCACGCGCAGGTATCCGATAGCCGAAAAGAATTCCGGCTGCAGCGTGAGCGCGAAGACGTCGTAGATACCGCGCTTGCGGGCCAACTCCTCAACTGCGTTCACGATCGCACGGCCCAGTCCCTTGCCATGCGCGTCCTTCGACACCGCAATGGCGGCGATCTCGGCCACACTCGGTGAGTACTCCTTGAGTGCCCCACAACCGAGAAGCTCGCCGGCGCTGTTCGACACGACGACATAGTCGTCGATGGCGAGCGCGATCATCTCCGGCGTGCGCCGAAGCATCTGCCCTTCGTTGGCATAGTGATTGTTCAGGCGCCAGATCGCCGCTGCATCCTGCGGACGGGCCCGTCGCACGAACAGGTCGGGTGCCATCAGAGCACTTCCTCGAGGATTTGCAACCCGCGCAGCAGTTCGTCCTGCGTGGCCACGAGGGGCGGCAGCAGGCGGACCGTGTAGTCGCCCGCCGAGCAGACGAGCAGTCCGCGACCGAGCGCTTCGCTCACGACGTGCGCCGACGTGCCCATGACGTCGATGCCCCACATCAAGCCGGCACCGCGCACCTGGCGGATGCGGCTGGTGCGGTGCGCGATCTCGTTGAGTTGCTTGCCGAACCACGCGCCCGTCGTGCGGACGTGCTCGAGCAGCTTCGGGTCGGACAGTCGCTCGAGTACATGCAGGGCGACCGAGGCGACGAACGGTCCGCCACCGAAGGTCGTGCCGTGATCGCCCGGCTTCACAGCTGCGGCAATCTCGTCCGTCATCAGGATGGCGCCCATCGGCAATCCGCCGGCGATGGGCTTCGCGAGCGTGACCATGTCGGGCTCGATACCGGCCTGCTCGTAGGCGAACAGCGTCCCCGTGCGACCCAGACCGCACTGAATCTCGTCGAGGATGAGCGCGATCTTTCGCGCCGTCGTGATCGCGCGCAGTTCGCGCAGGAACCCAGGGTCGAGCACGCGCACGCCGCCCTCACCCTGCACGGGCTCGACGATCAGCGCCGCAACAGTGTCCTCGCTCAACGCGGCGTCGAGCTCGCGCAGGTCGCGCTCGAAGATCGATATGCCGGGGGTGAGCGGACGGAAGGGCAGCCGATACGACGGGCGATCCGTTGCCGCGAGCGTCGCGAACAGGCGGCCGTGAAACGCACCCCGCAGTGCGATGATCTCGTGCTTGGCGTCGCCGAGTGTGCGCGCCCAGCGGCGCGCGAACTTGAACGCGCCTTCGTTCGCCTCCGCACCCGAGTTGCAGAAGAACACCTTGTCGGCGAACGACTTCTCCACGAGCGCCGCAGCGAGCCGCTCACCCGGCGACGTGCTGTAGAGATTCGACGTATGAATGAGGCCGTCCACGGCAGCATGCATCGCGGCCTTGAGTCCCTCGTCGTCATACCCCAGCGCATTCACCGCAATGCCGGTCACGAAGTCGAGATACGGCTTGCCCTCGGCGTCGTAGAGATAGACACCGCTGCCACGAACGAACTCCACCGGGGCTCGCTTGTACGTCCCGAGGATGGAGCTCTCCAGCGCGGGCGGAAGGCCGGCGCTCGCGGGTTGTGCTTCGTGCGCGGTGGTCGGGGTCCTCGGGTTCGCGGTTGGTGCCGTCATACGCATACACTCCCCACTCGTGTCAACACGGTTCCGCGGTCGAGTTGCTCGATCGCGGCAATGTCAGAGATCCGGACCCGCTCGACGCCGCCTTCCAATGCCTTCAGCGCCGCCTGGAGCTTGGCGCTCATGCCGCCCTGTGCCGTTCCATCGTCGATGAGTTGCTGCGCGTCTTCCAACGAGAGTATCGAAATGGGCGCGCCGTCCTTCAGGACGCCTTCGACGTCAGATACGAAGAGGAGGTCGGTTGCCTTCAGTGCGACAGCGATTGCCGACGCTGCGTCGTCGCCGTTGACATTCAGCGTTTCACCCAGCGTCGAGTCCGCACACCGGCTGACCGGTGAGATAACGGGCATGAGGGAGAGCGACAGGCAGCCGTTCAACATGGCCGTGTAGACGTAGACCGGCGTGCCGACGAAGCCGAATTGCTCGATGTCGAGCGGCTCGGCGACGAGAATTCCCGCGTCCTCACCAGAAAGACCAAGCGCTGGGACCTGCTGCGACACGAGCGCGCTGACCAGGCGCTTGTTCGCGGAGCCCGAGAGCGCCATGCGAATGATCTCGATGTCCTGTGCGCTCGTGACGCGACGGCCGCCTTTGAACTCGGCAACGACGCCGTACAACTTCTGCAACGTCGACACCTCGTCGCCGCCACCGTGCACGACGACGACCCCGTTCACCGGGCCGGTTTCCGTTGCGTCCGGCGCAGGAAACGTCGCGCGATGCGCCGCAGCGAGTGCGGTGATCAGCGCAGGATCCGACTGCGGACGTCCACCCACCTTGATGACGCGCGTCATGCCGGCAACCCCATCGCTTCGTCGATGCCGAACATGATGTTCGCGTTCTGTAGCGCCTGACCCGCCGCGCCCTTCACGAGATTGTCGATCGCCGATGTCATGAGCAGCGTCGGCGCACGCATGCCGCCGATCATGGTGGCGGTCATGCGTACCACATTGCGCCGCACCACGTCGGTCAGCGTCGGTTGCTCGCTCACGACTTCGATGAACGGCTCGTCCGCATACGTGTCGCGGAGCGGAGCGAGGGCATCGGCAAGCGGCACCACGAGCGGTACAGTGATCGTCGAGAGGATACCGCGCGCTACTGGCAGGAGGTGCGGCGTGAAGATGAGCTCTGCATCGCCGCCGAGTGTGGCGATGGTGGCCGTCATCTCCTTGAGATGCCGGTGGCTGTTGCCCACACCATAGGCGCGGTAGTCGTCAGCGACTTCAGCAAAGAGCAGCTCGCGCTTCGGCGAGTTTCCGGCGCCGCTGACGCCGCTCGCCGAGTTGGCGACGATCGTCGCTCCAGGTGCGACAAGGTTCGCATCGACCAACGGCTTCAGGGCCAGAAGGATCGACGTCGGATAACATCCGGGGTTCGCGACGATCTCAGCGACCTTGATTGCCGAGCGCGTTTCAGCGCCGAGCTCGGGCATGCCGTAGACGGCGCCACGCAGGTCCGGCGCATTGCCCGGCCGCAGGTCGCTCGACAGATCGACCACGCGCGCGCCCGCGCTGCGCGCGCGTTCCACCCACGGCAGCGACGCACCATGCGGCAGCGCGGCGAACACCACTTCTGCGTCGCCCAGCGGCGCGTCGTCCGTTGCCGTGAACGTGACGTCTCGCCTGCCTAGACGCACGGTCTGCCCGCGCTGCTCATTCGCCGTGGCAAAGGCGAGCGAGAAACGAGGATGCTGTGCGATGAGCACACACAGCTCGCGACCGGCGTAGCCGCTGGCGCCAAGGACGCCGACAGGGATTCTATTCACACTATAATGCATAATCATGCATTTGGCTCTGGTCAATCCCCTGCTCATTGTGTTACCCTACTGATGTAGACACTGGACGCCACTTGGAGGCAGTCGATGACGAAGAAGCAGGTGCGGCAAGCTGCCATCCGAGACCTGGTTTCGGCGCACGTGGTGGCGAGCCAAGAGGAGCTCAGACAGCTCCTGTTGACGCGTGGCATGGATGTCACGCAGGCGACGCTTTCTCGCGATGTCCATGACATTGGACTCGCTCGGGTTTCTGCCGAAGATGGTGTCCGATACGTGTTGCCGAGCTCGCTGGGAGAAGATGACGATAACCCACTTCTGGCCAATCTCTTACCTCAATTGTTCTCCAAGATAAGTGGGGTGGGGGAGTTGATCGTTCTCCATACTGTCCGAAGCGGCGCCCAGCCGATCGCCGAAGCGATCGACCAGGAGGAGTTCGACGAGGTGTTGGGCACTATCGCCGGCGACGACACGATTCTCATCGTCACGAAGTCCGCAGAGGCACGCGTTCAGCTCACCCAGCGACTCTTGGGGCTGGCTGGAGAAGCTTAGCTGGGGCTGGCGCGAAGTGGCCGTCGGCGAAGGGTTGACTAGGGTATGTATTCTGTTTAAATATGCAGGAAATCTGCATAATCATATTCAGGAGCGCCCATGCCCCGCACCATTGTTCTTGCCTATTCTGGCGGACTCGACACTTCGATCATCGTTCCCTGGCTGCGCGAGCACTACGACGCGCGCGTGATCTGCGTTGCGGCTGACATCGGACAGGGTGCCGACGAGTTGCGTGGTGTCCGCGAGAAGGCGCTGGCCTCGGGTGCCGAGGAGTGCTACGTCGAAGATCTGCGCGAGGAATTCGTTCGCGACTTCATCTTCCCGACGCTCCGCGCCGGTGCGGTCTACAATCGGAAGTATCTCCTGGGCACCGCCATGGCACGTCCGCTCATCGCGAAGCGTCAGGTCGAAGTCGCGCATCGCGTTGGCGCGGATGCGCTCGCGCACGGCTGCACGGGTAAGGGCAACGACCAGGTCCGTTTCGAGATGACGTTCGCGACGCTCGCCCCCGAGCTGCCTGTCATCGCGCCGTGGCGCGAGTGGGACATTCGCAGCCGCGAAGATGCGATCGACTACGCCACCGCGAAGGGCATCCCCATCGCCGCCACGAAGGAGAAGATCTATTCGCGCGATGCCAATCTCTGGCACCTCAGCCACGAAGGCGGCAACCTCGAAGATCCGAACTCCGCGCCAAAGGCGGACATGTTCATGCTGACGGCGGAGCCCTCGCAGGCGCCGGACGTCGCAGAGGACGTGATCATCGGCTTCGAGAAGGGCACGCCCGTCTCGGTGAATGGCGAGAAGCTCGGACCGTTTGCGCTCGTGTCGAAGCTCAACGCCATTGGAGGCAAGCACGGCGTCGGCCGCATCGACCTCGTTGAGGATCGCATGGTCGGCATGAAGTCGCGCGGGGTGTACGAGACGCCGGGCGGTACGCTGCTCTACGCCGCACACTCGGAGCTCGAGCAACTCGTGCTCGATCGCAAGACGCTTGCAGCGAAGGACCTCATCGCGCCCCGCTACGCGGACCTCGTCTACGAGGGCCGCTGGTGGACCACCGAACGTGAGGCGTACGACGCGTTCGTGAACGTCACCCAGGAGCGCATCACGGGCACCGTCACGCTCCGTCTGTACAAGGGTGGACTTCAGGTCGTCGGCCGATTCAGCGAGAACGCGCTGTACGATGAGCGCTTTGTCACATTCGGCGAGGATGACGTCTACCAGCAGAGCGATGCTGCAGGCTTCATTCGCCTGTTCGCGCTGCCGGCACGCGTACGTGCGATCAAGGACCAGGAGCTCGCGGCGGCGAAGGCGGCAGCCGAAGCACCGCCTGTGGAACCGACGCTGATCGCCGAGTTCGCCGGTGTCTGACGTGACCACTCCAGTGGCCGAAGTGAAGAAGTCGCACAAGCTGTGGGGCGGGCGCTTCGGCGCCGGCCCCACAGCCGCCTTCGACGCATTGAACAACTCTATCGGCATCGACTTTCGCCTGTGGCCGTACGACATTCGGCTCTCCAAGGCGTGGGCCGTCGCACTGTGGGGCGCAAATGTCCTCACGCTCGACGAAAGCAAGGAGCTCGAGCGTGGGCTCGATGCAGTGGCCACACGGCTCGATGGTGGCGAGCAGCCCATCGAGTCCGACGAGGACGTACACACGCTGATCGATCGACTCTTGCACCTCGAGATCGGCGATGTCGCGTCGAAGCTGCACACCGGTCGCAGTCGCAATGATCAAGTTGCGACCGCCACCCGGCTCTGGACGATGGACGTTACGCAGCGTCTCGACACTGCGGTGCGCATGCTCCAGCAGTCGCTGCTCGACCAGGCTGCCGTCGTCGAGACGGCGCTCATGCCGTCGTACACCCATTTGCAGCGCGCCATTCCGGTTTCCGCGGCGCACTGGCTCCTCTCGCATTTCTGGCCGCTGGAGCGCGATCGCGCACGACTCAGGGCGGCACAACGATCGGCCGCCGTGTTGCCGCTCGGGTCCGGCGCGGTGGCTGGCTGCGCATACCCCATCTCACGTGTGCTTCTGCAGGGGACGCTGGGGTTCGACTCCGTCTCGCCCAACTCCATCGATGCGGTGAGCGACCGCGATTTCATCGCCGAGGTCCTGTTCACGTCGACCATGATCGGGGTGCACCTCTCGCGACTGGCAGAGGACCTCATCATCTACGGATCCAGTGAGTTCGGCTTCGTACAGTTCGGTGAAGGCTATACCAGCGGTTCGAGCATGATGCCGCAGAAGCGGAATCCCGATGCGCTCGAGCTGGCCCGCGGCTCTGCCGCGCGCATGCTCGGCAACCTCACGTCGTTGCTCGCCACGCTCAAGGGACTGCCGTCGAGCTACAACAAGGACCTGCAGGACGACAAGCGCACGCTGTTCGACGCCACGGACACACTGTTGCTCGTGCTGCCTGCGGTCGCCGGAGCGCTCGGCGAGTGTTCGTTCCGCCGCGATCGGATGGCGTCGGCGCTCTCGAGCACGATGATGGCGACGGATCTCGCCGACTATCTCGTGCGCAAGGGGGCCACGTTCCGCGAAGCCCACGGCGCGGTGGGCAAGCTGGTGCGCGAAAGCGAGTCGACCGGCGTGGAGATGCAGGCACTTCCCTCGGCGTCGTTCGCTGCGGCGCACCGCCTCTTCGGGGCGGACATTGCGGACGCGCTGAGTCCCGCGCAGTCGGTAGCCCATCGCGAAGTGGAGGGCGGCACTGGGCCCACCGCAGTGCGCGCCCAGATCGAAGCCGCTCGCTCCGCATTGCTTCCTCCGCCGACCCCGCGTTCGACGAACGCGGTGTAGTGACATCGTGCTCGCGCGCGTCGCGAGAGATCGGACCCGTTGTCGTGCGCTCGGTGACGTCAGCCGCCGAGCTGCACACCGATAAGCTCGAGCGACAGCGAGAAGCCAGCGAACTTCGACTCCATGCGGATGAGCATGCGCTTCGCGTCGTCGCTCACCCAGAGTTCTGCGCGTCCGTCCTCGGCGAAGAGGCCATTCGCTCGAATGGACGGACGCACGACGACGGTCGGGTACCGCCCGGACGGCACCTCGACCGTGTCGCGCCGGAGTGCCCGGATGACTACCGGGTTCCGATCGGGCTTGAAGTACTGTTGAAACTCGCGTGTCTGCCCGACAGGGACGCGCACCGTTCTGATGAAATAGATGAACGACCCTTCGTCCAGCGGTGAATCTACACTCGCCGTGAGCGTTGTATCATCGTTCTCGCGATACGCGCGCTCTTCCGGAAAAATCTCGTAGCGTCGATTTCGCTTGTATCCGCCTTCGCGAATCTCTTGCACATGACGCCGCGATGCAAGCGTCAATGTATCGATCCAACTGTCGTACCGATCGTGAACGCGGAAGAACGGCAGTCCTCCGTCGATCGTGAAGACGAGATGAAAGGTCGGATGACCGCGGACAACCTCGACCCCAGCGACGTGCATACGCGCGGTTCCCACCGGAATCTTGCCGAACTTCACGCGGTACGTGAGCTCTTCTCCCACGTTGAACGGACGCGCATTGAGCGCTTGCGAGGACGATTTTGTCGGCAGCGTAGTGAGTGTCAGCGCGAGCCCCACCATCGCTCGACACAACGCCACGCGTCCACCCGGCATGACGGCGCGTCAGCCGTGCGTGGCGAACACGTGCGTCTTTCCATCAGCGGTGAAGGCGATCACGTCGTAGTGATCGCTGCGGCCGGGCATTTCCATTCCCGGTGATCCGCTTGGCATTCCAGGTGCGGCGAGCCCGAGCACACCCTTCGGCGCAGAGGCAATCAGGCGCTTTACGTCGGCCGCGGGAACGTGACCTTCGATGACGAACTTTCCGACCACAGCCGTATGACACGACCGAAGCGCCACTGGAACCCCGAGGCTGTCCTTGAGTGCGTCCATGTCGGTGCGGTCGCGCGCGACGGGCGCGAAGCCGTTCGCACTGAGGTGCGACACCCACTTCTTGCAGCAGCCGCACGAGGGATCCTTGTAGACCGTCACGGCAATTGGCGCTCCGCTGGCGGTCGCGAGCGATGGGAGCAGCGCCGTTACGACTCCGGCGGCGGCGGCCGTCTTCAACAGGGACGCACACCAGGCGCGCCGTGACATCGTGTTGTCGTAGCTCATTCTGATCCTCTCTGCTGGCACACCACGCGCCAGACTCGACACTCCTACCCTTCGAAGGTAGTTGTGTTACTCCACTGCGTCGACCGCAACGGGTGTCACGCGAATCTTGCTCCGGCGCACGCGCTTCTTCTGCGAGTACAGCTCCGCGTCCGCTCGCTCCATCGCGTCACGCAGAGGTAGTGCCGGATCCAGGGGACTCGCGCCCACGCTCGCCGTCACGACGTACGGTAGCGTCGGAGACGCCTGTGCTTCAATGACGGCATCGAGCCGCGCGCCGATGGCATGTGCCGCTTCATCAGTCCCATCCACCAGCATCGCCACGAATTCGTCGCCGCTCCAGCGCGCCACGATATCCGTCTCGCGGAAGATGCTGCGCAGCGCATTGGCCACCAGACGAATCGCATGATCACCCGCGCCGTGGCCGTGCTCGTCGTTGATCTGCTTGAGGCCATCGAGATCGGCGAACACCAACACCGGCGTGCGCCCCTGGCGTCGGGCGCGCGCCAGCTCTTGCTCGGCGAACAGGGTGAAGGCGCGCCGATTCTGCAGGCCAGTGAGCTCGTCAACGAGGGCCAGGGCGTGAAGGTCCCGCTCATACCGCAGCTGGGCTGTGATGTCTCGCGCGAGCAGGACCATCGCGGGCCGATCGTGATAGACGCACGGGCTCGATGCGACTTCGACGTCGACGACGCTCCCGTTGGCCGAGAGCATCTGTGCACGAACACGCGGCGCACGTTCGGTGCCGATCTCGGGGCGATCGCCGCTGACCTCTGCGAATGCCTCGCGTGAATCAGCATGCACGAACTCGGCGACTGGCTTTCCCACGATCGCCAGCTCGGACGGCAGGCCAAGCAGGTTCGCCGCGGCAGGGTTGGTGAACAGCACCGTGCCGCCTGCGTGCACAATCACCGCATCGGGAACCAACGCCAGCAGTTGGCTATAGCGCGCTTCCGTCTCTCGCAGACCGCTCAGTTGTCGTCGCGCATGCATTCGGCTGATCGACAGCGCGGTACCGACGACGATGGCGATCGCCAACGCGGTCCAGAGCAACCAGTTGGGAAACCGTCCGGGCTCGATGGTGACGACGACATCCGCCGCCTCGCGCGGTACGAGTTGCCACACGATCGGGTCGTCGGCGTTGTCCTGGTAGGTCGTTACGACGCCGGTGACGATCACGCTGTCCGACGCACCGACGGTTGCGAGGTCGATCGGTGATCCATGGTTGGCCGGCACCCAGACGGTGACCGTTCCGTGCGAAGTCGACGATGCATCGCGAAGCCGGAGCCACTGCCCGCCTTCGCTGCGTCCCATGCCCGCCACGCGCCCGTGCACGCGGACGAGTTGCCCGGAGTGCCTCTCGAGAATGGATGGATTGATGGCCAGCTCACGCGGCAGAATGAGTCGCCGCGGTGCGTCGACGATCCGAAGGCTGGACAGCACCAGTTCGAGGTTGCCACGGTAGGACTTGATCGCGCCGGAGGCGACGACGCTGTCTCCCTCGTGCACGTCTGACTGCGGATTGCGCGAAAAAATGCGGATGCCGCCCGTCGTGTCCTCGATCGCGACGTCGAATGCACTGGACTGCAGCTTGCCCGAACTCACCGAGGCACGGCCTGCAATCGTCACCTCACGGTCCGCACCGCGTTGCGCGATGGCCTCGGAGATCGAGCGCATCGGCGCCGGTGAGGCGGATGACAGCGCGGGCGGCCCTTGTTGCGCGTTCACCAAGCCGACCGGAGCAGCCAGCGCACCTACGACGGCGATGACCAGCGTGAACGAACAACTGCTCATAAATCGGGCAGGCGAGAGGGGACGCGCAGGCGGACGGCGAATGGTAGGGGATACGGCGGTCGCTCAAGCTAATCCCTTTCAGACGATCCGTCGATTCTCAGTTCGCGTGACGCACCGCCGTGACGAATTCCCTGAGGAGTGATCGGTCCAGCTTCCCGTCGAGCCGCACCCCGCTGCAGACATCTACTCCGAACGGACGCACCGTACGGACCGCGTCGACCACGTTCTCGGCGCGCAGTCCGCCGGCGAGGAAGATTGGAGCGCCCACTCTCTCGCGAATCGCACGACTCAGCTGCCAATTGTGCACGCGGCCAGTGCCGCCAAGCTCCTTGATACTCGCCAGCGGGTTTCCGGAGTCGAGCAGAATGGCATCCGCGTCGGCAGCGAGTTGCTGTGCTTCTTTTACGGAGTTGTCATCGCACACATGCACCACCGGCATCATCGCAATGTCAGGATGCCGTCCGCGCACGATCGCCAACTCTCCGTCGGGCAAGGCATCGCAGAGCTGCAAGACTCTCGGACGACAGTGCCGCAGCTGATCGTCGATGGCGGTGGCAGAGACCCGCGACGTCAGCAGCACAGTCGCCGTGCGTGCGCCAGCCCATTCGGCAATCGTCGCGATGTGGTCATCCGGGATCACACCTGGCCCCGAAGGCATCGACGACACCAGACCGAGTGCATCGGCGCCCGCATCGAGTGCGAGCTCGGCTTCGGCGATCGACGCGATGCAGCACACCTTGATCCTGACGATGTCCTTCGCAGCGCCGAACAGATCCGCGCACGTCACTTCTGCTGCTTGACCGGCACGCCAGATCGACACTGCACGCAGGTCGCCCTGCCCGTCACGTCTGCGGTCAGCCGCTGGACGAAGGAGCCGTGCAAGTGGTTGAAGCAGAGGATGCGGCGACAGCGCGTGCACACGCCACCCTTGATCAGGTCTACGCGGCCATGGCACTGGTCGCAGTCCGTCGTGACTTGCGAGCTGCGAAAGAATTCGAACTTTGCCATTGTCACTACATAATGCCGCGGGCGCCGAGCTTCGCCAAGGTGACGTTACATTGACGTGGATGGTTCCCGACGACTCGCGCATCTGTGCGCTCCCAATCGAGCAGGCACTTCCGGCGCTCCACCGCGCGCTCAGTCAGTCGTCATCCGCGGTGCTTCAGGCGCCGCCGGGCGCCGGCAAGACCACGAGAGTGCCCCTCGCGCTGCTCGAGTCTCCATGGCTCGACGGTCGTCGCATCCTGATGCTCGAGCCCCGCCGACTCGCCGCGCGCGCCGCGGCCCGCCGAATGGCATCCACGCTCGGTGAGAGTGTCGGAGCAACCGTTGGCTTTCGCGTGCGCGGCGAGTCGCGCGTTGGTCGGGTCACGCGCATCGAGGTCGTCACCGAAGGCGTGCTCACGCGCCTGCTGCTCGACGATGCAGCACTTGAGCGATACGGCGCGGTGCTGTTCGACGAGTTTCACGAGCGAAGCCTGCACGCTGACCTGGGGCTGGCGCTCACATTCCAGACACAGGAGGTGCTTCGTTCCGACCTCCGAATTCTCGTCATGTCCGCCACCCTCGATGGCGCGGCGGTATCTGCGCTCCTTGGTCACGCGCCCATCGTCACGAGCGAGGGACGTCGGCATGCGGTCGAGGTTCGACATCTACGCTCGGGTGTCCATACTCGCATCGAAGACGCCGTCGCTGTGACTGTGCGCTCGGCGCTCACGCGTGACGATGGAAGCATTCTCGCCTTTCTACCTGGCCAAGGGGAGATTCGCCGCTGCCTCTCCGCCCTGGAGCGCGGCGGTCTTCCTGCCGACGTCCGCCTCTTGCCGCTGTACGGTGACCTCTCGCCGGCCCAGCAAGATGCGGCCATCGCCCCTGCGCCGATCGGCGTGCGCAAGGTCGTGCTGGCCACGTCCATCGCCGAGACGAGCCTCACCATCGAAGGCGTGCGCATCGTCATTGACAGCGGACTTTCGCGCGTCTCACGCTTCTCGTCCCGCACCGGCATGTCGCGACTCCAGACCATTCGTGTCTCACGCTCGTCGGCCGACCAGCGCAGCGGCCGCGCCGGCCGAACGGCGCCGGGGATCAGCTATCGGCTATGGGCAGCGGAGGAGGACGCGCAGCTTCCGGAGCATGCACGTCCGGAGATTCTCGAGACGGACCTTGCATCGCTTGCGCTGGATCTCGCCGCTGCTGGCGTGCACGACCCGAGTGAATTGCGCTGGCTCGACGCACCGCCGGCGGTCGCGCTGGCGCAGGCGCGCGCGCTGCTGCACGAGCTTGGCGCCCTCGACGCCGCCCATCGCATCACCACGCACGGTCGTGACATCTCTTCCTTCGGGTTGCATCCCCGGCTTGCGCACATGCTTCTGGCGGCGCGCGCACTCGACCTGGGCGCCACGGCCTGTGTCATCGCCGCCTTGCTCGAGGAGCGCGACATCCTGCGGCGCGACGCGCAGTTCCACGACGTGGACCTTCGCTCACGCGTGGCGCTGGTGGCTGAGGAGACGCGCGCCGCCAATGGCGCCGTCGACCGTGACGCCCTGCGTCGGGTGCGCGAGCAAAGCCGTGGGTGGCGCGCGCAATTGCGCGTGTCCGCCGCTGAGCGCGTCGACGAGCACGCGGCGGGACGACTGCTTGCGCTGGCATACCCTGAACGCGTTGGACAAAGGAGGGCGGGAGCGGGCGATCGGTATCTGTTGCGCAATGGCAGTGGCGCGGTGCTTCAGGATCCCGGTGTTCTCGCGAATGCCCCGTATCTCGCTGTCGCCGATCTCGATGGCCGTTCACCGCAAGCGCGCATCCTTCTCGCCGCGCCGCTCGACCGCGCCGAGATCGAGGCGTCGTTCCATGCCGACGTGCACATCGAAGAGCTGGTCGAATGGGACGCCGACACGGGTGCGGTGCTCGCCGTTCGTCGGGAGCGGCTCGGCGCCATCATCCTGCACGAGGGAGCTCTCCGCACAGTGGATGGAGAGACAAGCGCCGACGTGCTCATCGAAGCGATTCGTTGCGGCAACGGGTTGACGTTACCGTGGAGTGATTCGGCGGAACACCTTCGCGACCGAATTGCGTTTCTCCGCACGCTGGATGCAGGATGGCCGGATCTGAGCGAGGCGGCGCTGCTCCCAACGATGCACGGCTGGCTCCGGCCGCACCTTGCCGGCATTCATCGCCGCACGCAACTCGAGAGACTTCCACTCCACGAGTTGTTGCTCGACATGCTCACCTGGGAGCAGCGGCGCCAGCTCGTCGAGCTCGCGCCGACGCATGTCGTCGTGCCCACGGGTAGCCGTATTCCGGTGGACTATGCGGATCCGCTCGCACCGGCGATTGCCGTTCGGCTACAGGAGCTGTTCGGTCTCGCTGACACTCCACGCATCGGTGGGGGTCGTGTTCCGGTCACACTGCACCTGCTCTCGCCAGCGCATCGTCCGGTGCAGGTCACGCGGGATCTCGCTGGCTTTTGGCGCTCTTCGTACTTCGAGGTGCGGAAGGATCTGCGAGGTCGCTACCCCAAGCACGATTGGCCCGAGGATCCGTTGAACGCCACTCCCACTCGGCGCGCAAAGCCGCGGAAGTGACTCCTCAGGGTGCCCTGCAGGTAGAGTTCAAAACACGATGCCGAAAGTGATCGGGATGAATTGATAGTTCGAGCCATCATTGGCGTTGCCAAGCATGACGTGGTAGCGCGCTTCGAAGAAGGTGGTGAGTCCGCTGAGAGCGAAGCGCAGTCCCCCGCCGCCATTGATGCCGAGGACTGTCTGGTCACCCGTGCTGCCAACGCGATCGAGATTGACTCGCCGGTTGTACGCGCCGAGGCCGCCGATGAGATACGGCGCGTCCTTGGCCTTGCCCACGTTGAAGACTGCGTTGGCAGTACCGGAGATGATGCGGACGTCACCGCCGCCGTTCTTGATCTGGAGACCGTTGTAGGCACCTTCGAACTTCAAGCCGACCGGCAGGACTTGTGCGCCGAGATTGAGTGAGACGGCAGCGTTGTATCCGAGGTCGGTCAGGTCGCCCAGCGTGCTGACGGGTGCGTTGATTCCGCCAGCAACTCCGAGCGACCACTGTGCATCAGCCGTCGTGGCGGTGACGACGAGCGCCGTCGCCACGGCAGTGACCAGATGTCGAAGGATCATGCTGCTCTCCATGGTAGAAGTTGAGGTGCTGTGTGCTGTGTAATTCGAGATCCATGCCACCGACCGCTGTGTGATGGTTGGGGAACGGAAGAGGTATGGTTTGCGGTTAGCCATGCGAGCGATTTATTTCCTTATATCAAAGGAATATTTTTAATCCAGCATGCGCAGTATATTTACCTATAAAGATAGGATAAAAACGTGCGCTCGTATGATGTTGCTGTGACAGCACTTGTCGTCGACGCTACATCGAAATGGACCGATAACCTGCTCACTCACCACACCATACCAGACGTCGTCACAGCGCGGCGCGGGGTGGCCCGGCGTATCTCACATTCCGCCTTGGTGAGGATAGCGCTCATTCGCCAACTACACGTCCGCTTGGGCCTCGGCGTCGCCGACGCCGTCAGCCTCGCCGCCAGACTACTCGATTCGGAGGCACTCGGCGTCCACGAGTGCGGACAACTTTCGATCGCCGTGGACCTCCCCGCGCTCGAGTTGGCGGTGGGTGAACGACTCGCCAGTGTACTCGAATCCGCACCCGCGCCGCGCCGCGGACGTCCACCGCGAAGACACCGAGCATGAAAAAAAGGGGGCTGGGTGTCCGATCGGACACCCAGCCCCCTCACGAACGAGACCGCGAAACTCAGGCCTTCGAGACGTTCTCGGCCGCGGGACCCTTGGCTCCCTGCACGATATCGAACTCCACAGCATCTCCCTCAGCGAGCGACTTGAAGCCGTTGCCCTGGATCGCGCTGAAGTGAACGAAACAGTCCTTCTCCCCGTTGTCCGGGGTGATGAAGCCAAAACCCTTCGCGTCGTTGAACCACTTCACCTTTCCGGTCGTACGCATGTCCCACCCCTGAGGAAACTGATTGTCTAGGGAGCGGAACGCACCGGACCCCGACAATACCTGATACCGCGGGCACACCGTTGTCCCGCCACGACTCAGCCGCCCCCAACCGGGGCTCGGCAGCGGCTAACGTAGCTATGCCCAAAACACCGGTCAATAGTCGTCGCATACCTCATCGCTGCGAGCGACATCCGCCCCGCACCTCGCGCGCGGGTCGTTGCCCGCCCCAAAGCGGTTCAAGGAACAGTCTTTACCGCGGTGACAAAGTACTCCGTGTCGCCGAAACATGAACCTGGCACTCCCCGATGCTGGTCGTACGTGATCGCGACTCGCGAGCCCATGAGACGTGTGATCTGCGCCGCAACGCTGTCATCACGCACCGAGAAGTCGAACCGCTCCTGGCTGGCGCCCGGAACGTTTACCATCGCGATCTGACCTTCCCAGGTTTTGCAGATCCATCCCTTCTCCGAGAACTTCTGGATGTAGCCGGCACGCTCGCCTCGCGAGAAGCTCCAGTTGAGCGCGATCGACGTCCATGCCGCGAGTAACAGGGCGGGTATCACGACCACCACCCCAAACACCACGAGTACCCACTTCCGCGCCCGCTTTGGCGACTTCATGGGCATCACACTTTCATCGAGCACCGTACCCCGCATTCCTCCGGTCTTCACGCGCTCTTCGTCCATCGCTCCCTCGGTCGTTGTCGTCTGCCGCTATTCGCGATAGCGAAGCGCAGAAGTTACGCCGTACTGCCGTTCCACGCAGTAGGGCGAGGGCAGTAGATTTCACCGTCCCCTGACCCTGCTTCCGTGTCCTTCGCGCCGCGCCGAACCACCGTCACCGCCGTCATCGGCTCCGTCCCCGTCGGATCGGGTCATCCGATCGTCGTCCAGTCGATGACGAACACCGATACCGCAGACATCGCCGGAACGGTGGCTCAGGTGGCCGCTCTCGCCGCCGCGGGCTCGCAACTCGTGCGCGTCACCGTCAACAACGACGAAGCCGCGGCCGCAGTTGCCGAGATCGTGGCGCGCCTGTCAGATGACGGTGTCGACGTCCCCATCGTCGGCGATTTCCACTACAACGGACACCTGCTGCTCGCCAAGTTCCCGGACTGCGCGCGGGCATTGGCCAAGTACCGGATCAACCCCGGCAATGTAGGTGGCAAGCGGCGAGACGAGAACTTCAGGACGATCGTGCAGCTGGCGGTGGAGCATGGAAAGCCCGTCCGCATCGGCGTGAACTGGGGGTCGCTGGACCAGGACCTCCTCACGCAGATGATGGATGAGAACGCACGCGCTTCCTCGCCCCGCACAGCCAAGGACGTCTACATCGAGGCAATGCTGGCTTCCGCGCTCCGATCGGCGGAATCGGCGGAAGAGGTCGGGCTGGGCCATGATCGTATCTTGATTTCGGCCAAGGTGTCGCACGTACAGGATCTCGTGGAAGTCTACGGCCGCCTCGCCACACGCTGCGATTACCCGTTGCACCTCGGGCTCACCGAGGCGGGCATGGGCATGAAGGGGCAGGTGGCCAGCGCAGCAGCCCTCTCCATCCTGCTCGCGCAGGGCATTGGCGACACCATTCGCGTGTCACTCACACCGAAGCCGAATGGCGACAGGACGGAGGAGGTCCTCGTTGCGCAGCAGATCCTTCAGTCGCTCGGACTCCGCAGCTTTGCGCCACAGGTCACCGCGTGCCCGGGGTGTGGACGCACCACGTCGACGTTCTTCCAACACATGGCGGAAGACATCCAGACCTATCTGCGCGAGCAGATGCCCATCTGGCGCACGACACGTCCGGGCGTGGAGACGATGAACGTCGCCGTCATGGGCTGTGTGGTAAACGGGCCAGGTGAATCGAAGCACGCGAATCTGGGTATCTCGCTGCCCGGCACGTTCGAAGAGCCCAAGGCGCCAGTCTACATGGACGGCAAGCTGCTCACCACGCTCAAAGGGGACAAGATCGTGCAGGAGTTCCTCGTCATCCTCGAGGAGTACGTCGCGCGCACCTATCCGCCGACAACCAGTGACGAGCTCGCGAGCCTGTAGCGTCGCTTACTTGGCGTACTGCTCCAACCGCTCGGACACATCGCGCAGCTCGTCCATGATCGGCGTATCGAACCCGAGCTCCTTCAATCGCTCGTAGACGCGTCGATACCAGCGCACGGTGCCAAGCCGGCCGACGTTGAACCGCGACCACACGGTGTCGGGATCGAGGGTCCGATCAAGATCCGCGAGAATGGAACTGCCGTTGTGGATCTTGTCCGCAGCACAGACCCAACGTGCATTCTCGGAGGCCGCGGCAAGACGCGCCAGATAGTCGTCCTTCCGCTCCTCACTCGACAGCTCGATGCCCTCTTCGTCTACCTGACGATGCGTCACGGATAGTACAGTCTCCAGTACTTCGGCGCCGAACTTGTCGCCAATGCGCTGCTCGAGCATCTGGCGCGTGAATCCATCGCGCACGCAGTCCTCGATGACGTCATGCAGGATGCCTGCGACGATCGTCTGCTCATCCTGATCGTACTGCGTAAGGATGACGGCCACGTTGGCCGGATGCGTCAGGTACGGCAGACGCGTCCCCTTCCGAACCTGCCGGTCGTGGTGCTTTGCGGCAAAGGCGAATGCGTGGTTGATGCGATCCGAATAGCCGCGGGTCGTCATTGCGTTACACGAGACGGCAGGAAGCGCTGGCGCGCGGGAGCAGGGCCGAAAGATACTGCGCACAACCTGACGCTGCACGGGTGCAGTCACCCTTCGGAACGCCGTTCATCGATAGCAAAACAAACCATGGACGCTCATCTCGAGATCTGCGCCGCCAGCACAAGATCGAGAAGTGTCAAGGCAAGTCCCTGGACGACGACGCCCATCCCGGCCCCGACCAGCCCGATACGGCGACTGGCCTTCCATCCGACGATGGCGAGCGTGAGCCCCACCAACACATACCCGATATCGAGGCCGATATTGAGCCACAACACGCGATCGAGGCGAGTCGCGCCAGAGATGTCACGAATGGCGACCTGTGTCCAGAGCGCCAAGCCAATAGCGATATCCAAAGCGCCCCACGCGGCCGACATGACGGAAAAGTGCTTGAGCAACGCTGATTCTCGCGCGCCGACACGCAACCAGGCAAGAAGTGCAGTGCCAGCAACCAAACTCGTCGCTCCCCAGACCATCAGCCGGAGAATATGCGCCCGCTCGAGCGCCTGAAGTGTGTCCGCCCACATGGATGGCATCGGCGAAGGGTAAGCAGCGTTCTTCGCTCATGACACCTCCCCGCTTGCCTCACGACGCGGCAAGCTTCGGCTCACGCCTCGACAAGGATCACTGGTGCCTGCAACTGTGGATCGAGTGCCGCAGAACGAACGGGTCGCTCCGATGGGCCCGGTAACCGCAGAACGGAGCCCCAAAAACCCAGACTACGCCACTCCTGCCGTTTCTCGTTCTGGTTCTTCCACCGGGCGCAGTTGTGCGAGTACGGGGTCCGCGGCATCCCATAGCACGATTCCGCGCGGGTGTGATCCCGTGGCCGCGATGTCATTGACGGTGCGTCGCACGTCGGTGATGGAGGTCTGTCCGCTGCGTGCACAGAACAGAACATCCGGAATAGGAAGCGCAGTCGCCAGACCGCCAAGTACTTGCTCCAGCGAGCTCACCAGAATGATGGCATCGTAGTGTCTCGAAAGGCGGGTGATGTCACGCTGGAGCAGGGCCTTGATGTCGTCGAGCGAGGCCGAACCCTCGCCGCTCGGAACGACATCGATCGTTCGGTCGCGACCGAGACGCGCGCTACGCGTGACTTCCGGCCACTGCGCCGTGCCTTTGACGAGACCGCTGATGCCGGCACTGGTGCGAAGCCTGAGCGCCGCCGTGACGCTCGATGATGCGATGTCCGTGTCGATGAGCAGCGTTGAGCGCGCCTCGTCGGCAGCGATCGCCGAGAAATTGATCGCCACGATGGCGGCGACGGCCGAGTTGTCTCCGGTTACCGTAAGCATCACGGCATTTGAGCCGGCGGTGGCGACGGTCAGATAGATGAGCTGGTGGCCATCAGCGCCGGGGTCGATATAGGGTGGGCCCGTACGATCGCTCGCTCGGCGGCCGCGTTCTGGAGACGGTGGCAGCGGCCGAATGACCCCCAATACGCGCACCCCGGTGGCACGCTCTGCTTCGTATGCATCGGCGAGTCGGGGACGACGCACTTCGTCGAAGAGGGCGAAGCCAAAGCCCAGAACTGCGCCGAACACCAGCGCGGCGGCAAGCATTGCAGTCGGCGATGCGCCAACGTTCGCCAATTCACGTGCGCGAGCTTCGCGCGCGTCGAGAGCGAGCAGCTCCGCTCGCTCACGGCCCAGTCGGGCGGCGACACCGCTGGCGGCGGCACGTGCGGCATCACGTGCCTGAACACGTGCAAGTGTATCGGGAAGCGGTCGGAGCGCGATTGCAGCCGGCACTTCCGCTGGATGCGGCGTAATGGTGCTTATTTCCTGCCGCAATGCTGTTCTTCGGATGTTCGCCAGCCCTTCGATGTTCTTTCCGAGCTCATTGGCTCGTGCAGTGAGGGCGACGAAGACCGGATCGACGCCTCCAACGGCGCTGTAGCTGTCGCGCTCGCGCTCGATCTCGACCAATGAGTCGAGTAACTGTTTCACGCGCGCGTCGCCCTGCATGGGCGCGGACTGTGCCAGTGCGCGATACGAGCCCAGCAGGGGTGCGTTTTCCGAGCGTGCGATGAGGCGGCCTAGCTGGTCCGACTGTGCCGCGAGGGAATCGCGTCGATTGCGCATGGTGGCGCCGAGCCGCTCACCACCGGCAGTTGTGTCTCCGTTGGTTTCGGCGGCGACGACGATGACGAGCTGATTCAACTCAGCTCGAGTGCTGACGATGGACGATTCCGCTGCCGCAACCTGTCGTTCAGCTTCGGCGAATGCAGCAACCGTTGGTTCGGTGTCGGGACGCTGCGCGATGACTGGTCTGATGGCGGCCGCTGCGCGCCGGGCCTGCTGTGGTACGATGACCAGCGCCAGCAATGATAGCGCAAATGTCACAATGCTGACGGAACTGATGAATACGGGGCGGCGCAGCGCATTGCGAGCGCGCGCCGCGATCCAGGTCGCTCCCGTGAGTATCGGCAGGTTGGGTCGGCGGCGAGCGGAGCGGCGACGCGGTCTCATACGTGAGGACGAGAGTGAAGGTGTGCATCGTGCTCATGCACGTCGTACACCAGCGCGGTGGCAGAGCTTGCCGACGTGATGGCGGAACGCACGACGGGGCGGATGCAAGTGCGCATCCGCCCCGTCGATATTGCCCAAAGGTTCTCGTGGCTTACTGCGTGACGGTGACGGAGCCCTTCATGTTCATGGCAGCGTGTGGCGTGCAGATGAAATCGTACTTGCCAGCCGGAACGTTCGCGAAGGAAATCGTGTACCCCTCGTTCGGCTGCATGAGCATCGGGCTCGAGAGCTCGCCCATCTTGGCGCCCGACATGTTGGCATCGAGCTGCGCCTTGGCGGCGGCATCCGTGATGCCCTGAAACGCGACGTTGTGTGGGCCGCCGGAAACCATGATGAACTTGACGGCATCGCCCTGCTTCACGGTGATATCGGCCGGGACATACTTATAGCCGGTCGCATCGCCGATCATCTTCACTTCGATGGTCTTTCCCGTGGCCGGAGCCGCAGCGACTGCGCCAGCCGCAGGAGTCATGGCCGGAGTCGTCGCGGGCGTGGTGGCTGCCGGGGTGGTCGCTGCTGCTGCTGCCGCGTTGGCTGCGGCGGTGTCCGTGGCGGCCTTCTCGCCGCCGCACGCGCCAAGAACCACCGTGCTCGCCAGGAGCGCAATACCGTAGAACCGCATTTCTTGAAGCCTCCAAAACTTGATCGTGAATGACACACCGCGGGGCCCCGCGGTGCATTGTGATTTTATTCACAAGCGCTCGCTCGCGCAATTCGGCTCGCTGGCTTTCTCGCTTGAGATGTGCTCGTCGCGCTGCATTCTCCGCGCCGCGCCGTTGACCAACGCCGTGGTTCCCGATAGGTTTTCTGCGATGATCACCACTCGCCCACACCATCACGTGCATCACCACGGCCTGACGGGTCGGGACGACGCACGCGTGCACGGGTAGACAGCAGGTCCACCCGGCTCACCTGCCGGTCATCTCCCAGCCCGTCCCTCCGGACGGGCTTTTTTGTGCCCGTCAACACCCTCGCCGCACCTTCTCCTCCTCAATCGACGTTATGCTTCGCATCGCACTGCCCAACAAAGGCCGCCTCTCGCAGGAGGCCCGTGAACTCTTCACGGATGCCGGGCTCGAGATCCGAGCCGCCGGCCCTCGAGCCCTCACTGCCTCGCTGGGTGGGGAATTCCAGGCACTCTTCGTCCGTGCCCAGGATATCCCCGAGTTCGTCGCCGACGGAGCAGCCGATGCCGGCGTCACCGGATTCGACCTTATTCGCGAGTCGGGTCGCGCGCTGGACGAACTCGCCGACCTCGAGTTCGGTCGCTGTCGGCTCGCCGTAGCGGCGAGGGAAGAGAGCGGCGTCGCCGCACTCGAGGACATCACTGCCGGAATGCGTGTCGCTACGGTGTTTCCGCGCATCACCAAGGCATTCTTCGACGCGCGGCGGATTGCCGTCGAAGTCGTACCGGTGTCCGGCGCCGCGGAGATCGCACCGCATATCGGAATCGCGGATGTGATCGTCGACCTCGTCTCCACTGGCTCGACCCTCCGCGTGAACGGACTCCGCGAGATCGTGACGGTGCTCGAATCCACCAGCCGGCTCATTTCCACGCCCTCCGTTCGCTCCGACGCCGCGCGGTCCCGTGCACTCGACGAGCTCGTTGGTGCATTGAGCAGCGTGCTGGCCGCTCGCGGAAAGCGGTATGTCATGGCCAATGTGCCCCGCGAGCGACTCGACGACGTCAAGCGCGTCGTCCCAGGTCTCAACGGCCCCACGGTGATCGACATCATGAACGGAGGCGCGTTCGTCGCGGTGCACTCGGTGGTCGCTGCGGCGACCATCTACCGTACGATTGCCGACCTCAAGGCACTGGGCGCGGAAGGCATTCTCGTCACCCGGATCGAGAGGCTGATGCCGTGAACGATCGCGCAACATTGCCATCGATTCGCTGGACCGGGGCATGCGCCGCGCTGTCAGAAAGTGACCGCGCTGCGCTGCTCGATCGTTCGACGACGAACGACGTCAGTGTGCGAGAGCGCACCGCCGAGATCATAGCGCGCGTTCGCGCTGAAGGTGACGGCGCGCTACGCGCGATTGCCGTTCAATACGACGGTGTCGCGCTCCACTCGCTCGAGGTGCCGCGCGACCAATGGGAGGCGTCACTCGACGCACTCGCGCCTGCGCTCCGCTCCGCATTGGAGCGCTCGGCGGCGAATATCCGTCGCGTGCACGAGGCTTTCCTGCCCGTTGGACAGGAGATCGAGAGCGAGCCTGGCGTTATTGTCGGACGCCGACCCGATCCGCTGGGTCGAGTGGGCGTCTATGCGCCAGGCGGACGCGCCGCCTATCCGAGCAGTGTCTTGATGGGAGTCATTCCCGCTCGCGTTGCCGGCGTCGGCGAGGTCATCGTCTGCTCGCCCCCGGGTCGCACCACGGGCCGTCCCTCCAACGTCGTGTTGGCCGCTGCGGCACTCGCCGGCGCCGACCGCGTCTTTGCGCTTGGCGGCGCTGGAGCAATCGCGGCGCTCGCTTTCGGCACCGAGAGTGTGCCGCGCGTCGATCGCATCGTCGGTCCGGGCAATGCCTATGTCGCCGAGGCTAAGCTTCAGGTGGCCAGCACGGTGGCAATCGATTCCCCGGCTGGTCCCAGTGAGCTTCTCGTGCTTGCTGACGACTCCGCGGATCCGCAGCTCGTCGCCCGCGAGCTGCTGGCGCAGGCGGAGCACGATCCACTCGCCGCGGTTGTCGCGGTGATGGCGAGCGAGGAGCGTGCGAACGAAGTCGTGCATGCGATCGCCCAGCAGCTCCCCGGTCATCCGCGCGCTGAGATCGCAGCAGCTGCGCTGCTGGGGCAGGGCGCGGTACTCTGGACAGCATCGCGCGAGGAGGCGATTGCGTTCTCGAATGGCTACGCGCCCGAACACCTGCTGCTCGTTGTTTCGCGGCCGGACGACGTGCTCGGACGCCTTCGCAATGCGGGCACCATCTTCGTTGGTGCATATGCCTCGGTCGCCTTTGGTGACTATATGACGGGCGCCAATCACGTGCTCCCCACCGGTGGTCTGGCGCGTTCCTACTCGGGGCTCTCGACGCTCGACTTCGTGCGCTGGACGACCTACCAGCGCGTCACGCGTGACGCGGCGGCACGCCTGGCTGACGATGTCGGCGTGTTCGCGGATGCCGAGGGGCTTGGCGGTCACGCCTTGGCGGCGCGCGCGTGGCGTTCGCAGGTGCCAGCATGAGTCGCGTCGACGTCCTGCGACTCGCCCGCGAGGGAATGGGCGCATTGCCGCTCTATGCGCCCGACAGCGCGCAGTGCACCGTGGATCTCAGCGACAACACAAACCTCTGGGGCGCGCCGCCTGCGGCACTCCGTGCACTGCGGGACGCGTCCGATGCGGCATTGTCGCGCTATCCCACGCTGTATTCGGAACCTCTGCGTTCAGCGCTGCTCGAATACGTCGGTGCTTCGGACGTTACGGATGTGAGCGTGGTGACGGGTTGCGGCTCGGACGACGTCCTGGACTCCACGATGCGCGCGTTCGGTGCTGTGGGCGACTCCATCACATACTCGGCGCCCACATTCTCGATGATTCCCGTGCTGGCACGGTTGAATGGGCTTACACCGCTCCCGATTCCGTTCGCCGAGGGATTCGACCTTGACGCCGAGCGGCTCGTGGATGCCGGTGCGAAGATCACGTATCTCTGTTCGCCGAATAACCCGACGGCGACGCCTGTGTCGCGAGCATCGGTGGAGTACGTCGTCGCCAATGCGACGGGCATCGTCCTCATCGACGAAGCGTATGCAGAGTTTGCACCCGATCTGTTCACGGATCTCCTCGCGAAGAGTGAGCGGGTGGTCATTGCTCGGACCTTTTCCAAGGCCTTCGGCTTGGCGGGCCTCCGTGTCGGCTACGGCGTTGGCACGACCGGCGTGGTGCGCCTGATCGAGCGCGCACGCGGCCCATACAAGGTGAACACCCTTGCCGAACGAACGGTGCTGGCTGCGCTCGAGCCCACAGCCGACGGCTTGGGCTGGGTGCGAGAGCATGCATCGCTGGCGAAGGCCAATCGCGAACGGCTGATCGCCGAGGTGTCGGCGTTGGGGCTCGTCGCGTTGCCGTCGGCCGCGAACTTCATCATGGTCCCCACGCAACGTGCGGCCGAGATGTTCCGCGCGCTGTCGGCCCGCGGCGTGCTTGTGCGGGCGTTCACCGCCATGCCGTGTGACCGGACCGAGTTGGCGGAATGCAAGGGCGCGGCGCTGAGGATCGGGATCGGGCCCTGGCAGATGATGGAAACCCTTCTCCAGGCTCTCCGCGAGGTGCTCTCGTGAAGGTGACGATCTTTGACTACGGCGCGGGCAACCTGCATTCGCTGGCGAAGGCACTCGAGATGGACGGTGTCGTCGTGGAGGTCGAGACCGATCCCGTTCGATCTGTCGCGGGTGACGTGTTGGTGCTGCCCGGCGTGGGAGCCTTCGGTACCGCAGTGGATCGGCTGTCGCCCGGACGCGACGCGATGCGAACGGCCATCCTCCGTGGCCTGCCGACAATCGGCATCTGTCTCGGTATGCAGTTGCTGTTCGACGCGAGCGACGAGGGTGGTGGGGCGGGCCTCGGCGTGATTCCCGGACGCGTGACGCGCATCGATGCGCAGCGCGTGCCGCAGATCGGATGGAACGAGATCGTGCCGTCCGGCAACGACCCGCTCTTCGCGGCGGCAGCGCTGCCCATGGCCTACTATGCGAACAGCTTCGTCTGCCGACCCGACGACGACGCCTCGGTGATCGCCTGGACGACACACGAAGACGACCGTTTTCCCGCCGCGGTACGCGCAGGACATGCCGTTGGCGTGCAGTTTCATCCCGAGAAGAGCTCATCCGACGGCGTGCGCTTCCTGCATGCCTTCCTGTTGGACGCCCAGCGTACCGGAGCCACCAAGTGATCGCCATTCCTGCCGTTGATCTGCGCGATGGCGCGTGTGTCCAGCTCGTCGGTGGTTCGTTCGCGCAGGAGAAGGTGCGAATCGAGAACCCTGTCGACGTCGCGCGCTCATGGGAGCACTACGGCTTTCATCGGCTGCACGTCGTCGATCTCGATGCCGCCACAGGGCGCGGCTCGAACCTTCCGGTGGTCCGCTCGCTGTTGTTCGACAGCGGCATCCCGATTCAGGTGGGCGGTGGCATCCGCTCGGATGACCTGGTGGAAGAGCTACTCGAGGCGGGGGCGTCGAGTGTCATTGTCGGTACCCGCGCCATCGAGGAGCCGGAGTGGATCATCGAGCTCGCCGCTCGGCATCCCGGCGAGATCATCGTGGCGTGCGACGTTCGCGAACGCCGTGTGACGACTCGCGGCTGGGCGCATACGTTGCCGCTGGACATCCTCGATGTACTCGAGGACCTGAATTCGTTGCCGCTCGCCGGCCTGCTGGTGACTGCGGTACATCGCGAAGGTCAGATGCAGGGTACCGACCTGCCGCTCATGGAAGATGTCGCCGAAGCGTCCAGCTTTCCGGTGTATGCGTCGGGCGGCATCACCACGATGGACGACCTTCGCGCGCTCGAGCATCGCGGCCTTGCCGGTGTCGTGATCGGCATGGCGCTCTACACCGGCGCGCTCGATCCTGTCGTCGTCGCCGGTGAGTTCGGCGAGTGACCCCCATGACACCTCATAGCCTGGAGAGCGCCCGATGACCGTGGTCGTACGCGAGACGAAGGAGACCACCATTCGCTGCGAGTTGACGCGCGGTACTGGCATCGCCGACGTCTCCACTGGACTGGCCTTTCTCGATCACATGCTCGTCGCATTCGCGCGCTACAGCGGGCTCGATCTGACACTCAAGGCGACTGGCGACCTGCGGCACCACACCATCGAAGATGTGGCGATCTGTGTCGGCGCAGCTGTGGGCGCGCTCATCCCGGCGACCGCGGCCCGCTATGGCGACCGCACGGTTCCGATGGACGATGCGCTGGTGCACTGCGCGCTCGACCTTGGCGGCCGGCCGTATTATCGTGGTCCGCTTCCCAGCCGCCTCTACGATCACTGGATGCGCTCCTTCAGCGACAATGCGCGAGCGACGGTGCACCTGCGCGTGCTGCGCGGCACGGATCGCCATCATGTCGTCGAGGCGGCGTTCAAGGCGCTCGGACTTGCCGTTCGCGAGGCGTTCGTCGACTCGGGTGCCGTGTTCAGTACGAAGGGCGGTGTTGCGCTTCGCGTCGAGGAGGGACGTTGATATGCTGACGCGCCGCGTGGTGGTGTGTCTGGACGTGACGGGAGGTCGAGTGGTGAAGGGAACGCAGTTCGTGAACCTGCGCGACGTCGGCGATCCGGTGGAGCTTGCGACCCGGTACGAACGGGAAGGCGCTGACGAGATCGTCTTTCTGGATATTTCGGCGAGTGCGGAAGAGCGGGGTACGTTGCTGGACGTCGCGCGCCGAACGGCGGAGCGGTTGTTCGTACCATTGACCATCGGCGGTGGGGTTCGCTCGGCGGATGACGTCGGGCGGGCGTTGCGCGCGGGGGCTGACAAGGTGAGCATCAATTCAGCGGCGGTGTCTCGACCCGAAGTGCTCACGGAATCTGCCGATCGCTTCGGCGCGCAATGTGTGGTCATCAGCATCGACGCCAAACGCGACGTCGCCGGCTGGCGCGTGTACGTGAAGGGCGGTCGTGAGCGCACGTCGCTCGACGCGGTGGCGTGGGCGGCGGAGTGCGTAGGTCGCGGCGCCGGCGAGGTGCTGCTCACCAGCATCGACAAGGATGGCGCGCGGACGGGCTACGACGTGGAGTTGACGCGTGCCGTCACAGCAGCGGTGCACGTGCCGGTCGTTGCATCGGGTGGCGCCGGGTCCGCGCAACACGTGTGCGAGGTGTTTCGGGACGGCGGCGCCGATGCGGCGTTGCTCGCCGGTATTCTGCACGACGGCCTCACCACCGTGGGCGCGGTGAAGCAGGCCATGCGCGACGCGCATCTTTCGGTGCGCGCCGCATGAGCGCCGCCGAGGAGTCCGTGCTCGACGCACGTATCGCGCCGGCAGCCGAATTGGCAAAGCTCGCGGGCGACATCGCCATTCAGCATTACCGCACGAATCTCAAGGTCGAGTGGAAGGCCGACGGCTCACCGGTGACGATGGCCGATCGGGCAGCCGAAACGGCGGCACGCGAGTGGGTCAACAGATATTTCCCGGAAGATGGCTTGCTCGGTGAGGAGTTCGGTGAGGACCGGCCCGGCGCGAAACGGCGATGGATCATCGACCCCATCGACGGTACGAAGACCTTCGTGCGGGGCACCCCGTTGTGGGGCTCACTCGTGGCGCTGTGCGAAGGCGAGAAGGTGTTGGCGGGCGCCGCGTATTTTCCCGCTATCGGAGAGTCGATCGCGGCGGCGCCTGGTGCGGGGTGCTGGTGGAATGGCTCACGTTGCAATGTGTCGACGGTCGACTCCATGGCGCGCGCCATGGTATTGATCACCGACGATCGGTGTCGCGAGCGGCGCGAGTTCGCTGCGAGTTACGACCGCGTGGCGGAAGCGGCCGCCATCAGCCGCACGTGGGGCGATTGCTTCGGTTATCTCCTCGTTGCCACGGGCCGAGCGGAGGCGATGTTCGACTCGGTGATGTCACCGTGGGATGCGGCGGCTTTACAGCCGATCATCGAGGAGGCGGGTGGTGTGTTCACCGATTGGGATGGTCATCCGACGGCGTTCGGCGGGAGCTCCGTCGCGACCAATGCCGCACTCGCCGATACGATTCGTGAACTGCTCCACGGCAAGAGCACGCTCTGACATGATCGACATCGACACGCTCGACTTCACCAAGGGCAACGGTCTGATTACCGTCGTGGCACAGGACGTCGGGACGGGTGCGCTCTTGATGGTCGCGCATGCGGATCGCGAGGCCGTCGAGCGGACGATCGCCACCGGCGAGATGCACTATCGGTCTCGCACGCGGGGCCTGTGGCACAAGGGCGCGACGAGCGGCAACGTGCAGCGCGTCGTCTCGTTGACAGCGGACTGCGATGGCGACGCGGTGCTCGCGCGCGTCGTTTCGGCCGGCCCCGCGTGTCATACCGGCTCGTCATCCTGTTTCGGCGATGACGCGCTCGACGCTCACGCGCTTGGCGGCCTCGATGCGACGATCGCGAAACGAGCCGCCAGCAGCGACGCGACGGAAAAGAGCTATACGCGGCGGCTCCTGGACGACCGCAATCTCCGCCTGAAGAAGATCGGCGAAGAAGCGGCAGAACTCGTGACAGCGTGTGCCGATGGAGATCTCGAGCGCGCCTGCGAGGAGACGGCGGACGTCATCTATCACGCGCTCGTTGCCCTGCGCGCCGTGGGTGGCTCGCTCGCCGACGTGCAAGCAGTGCTCGCACGCCGACGCGGAGAGGCACGCTAGATCAGAAGTTGGCCAGCAGCGACTTGTCGAGTTTCGTGGCGTCGCCAACGTAGGCAAAGCGGAAGTCCTTGAGGTACGTGCGAGCCACCCGACGGACGTCTTCCGGTGTCACTCGACGTAGTCCTTCCATGAACCGGTCAGCCGCACGAAAGTCGCCCTGATACAGCTCGGCGCGCGCGAGCACGTTCGCCTGGTCGGCGTTCGTCTCGTTCTTCAGGTAGTACTCGGTGATGAACTGTTGCTCCAACCGCTTGAGCCCCACAGGATCCACAGATTCGGTCTGTAGCGTCGTGAGTTCCTGGCGCATCAGCCGCAGCACCTGGTTCGGATCCACCGTCGTCACGTACAGTCCACCGACGGCATTGGCGCGTTCCATGAACGGAGCCTCCACCGCGTAGCTCAGGTTGCGGCGCGAGCGCACTTCCGTAAAGAGTCGGCCCGAGAGAACGGCCGTCGCCACGCGCAATGCCGTGTAGTCGGGATCCGTGGCAGACGGCCCAGGCGCGTAGCCGAGGAGGTAGTTCGTGGGGAGCGGACGGTTGTCGATGACCAGTGCGCGGCCCGTGGATACCACCGGCGGGGGTGGCGACCACTTGTACGTGCCCTTTGGCATGGTGGCCAACGTGCTGCGCACGAGCCGCTCCACTTGTGCACGATCCACGTTGCCGACGACCACCAGCAGCATGCGCGATGTGATGAATTGCTGGGCGTGGTACTGCGTCAGTTGCGCGGCCGTGAGCGACTCGATTGACTCCGGGGTACCGGTCGGCGACAACGCATTCGGATGGTTGAGGTACAGCAGGCTGTCCGCTAGCTGCGTGGCCGCATCGTCGGGGTTCGTGTTCCGTTCCCGGGCAACGGTCAGCAGTTGATCACGCACGATCGCCACTTCCGCAGGATCGAGCGTCGGCGCCATGACACGATCGGCGAGGATGGCCCACGTCGAATCGAAGGTGGCGCGGATCGCATGCAGCCCGATCGCGCTCCAGTCGTCGTTTGCCTCGATGCCGATGGTACTGCCCAGCCGCGCCGTGCGTTGCCGCACGAGAGCGCCTGGGAAGCGCTTGGTGCCGCGTTCACTCGACGCAAGCAACAGCGCCTCGATGCCTGCGTTCTGCGCGGTGAGTTGCCGCGCGCCGCCTAGCAAGTAGAGATTCGCGACCACGACTTCGTTGGCCGTGTTGCGGCGCAGGATCACCTTGAGTCCGTTGACGTCGAACTTTTCCGTGATCGCGGAGTCTGGCGCCACGACTGTCTTGCGTGGCCCTGCTGGCGTGGCGGCGCTGACGTCTCCGGCGAGTCCGCCAAGCAGGTAAATGGTCAGAAGTGCGAGACAAATGCGCTTCACGGCGTACCTCCCGCCAGTTCGCTCTCCGTGAGCTTGAGTGCCCGTCGTGTCTCCGGCGACAGGAGCACCCCAGTGACGCGCGGCTTTCCGACGATGTAGCGCGTCGCGTACTTCCGGAGATCCTCCGGCGTCTGCTTTCCCATGGTATCCCCGTAGCCGAAGAAGTAGTCGAGGCCGGTCACTGCCCACCAGAAGCCGAGTTGATGAGCGAAACCGGAGGAGCGTTCGAGACTCTCCATCGTCCCGACGATACGCGTTCGCTTCACACCATCCACCGCCTCGGTGGTGATGTAGCCGGGCTTCACGACGTCGATGAGCTCACGATCCAGCGCGGCAATGGCCTCGCGCACCTTTCCTGGCGCAACCTCACCACTGATCGTGATCGGCCCGACCTGATTGAGCGTGTAGTAGTTCACGCCAAGCGACTGCCAGAGACCGCTGTCGACGAGCTTTCGCTGGAAGCGCGAGCCCGGCTGGTTCAGCACATCCGAAAAGACGTCGGCGGCGTAGGTGGCCGGGACGTCGGTGTGCGCGCCCGGGCCATGCCATTGCAGCATCAGCAGTACACTGTTCACCGGCTGTTCCACGATCACCCCGATGTTGCGCGTCAGGGGCGGCACCGGCGGAATCGTGTCGACCTTGAAGGGGTCGGCGGCGCGTGGCCAGGCGCCGAACAGTTTGCGTGCGGCGGAGAAGATCGAGTCGGCGATGACGTCGCCCGTGACGATGATCGCCGTGTTGTTGGGGACGTAATACTTCCGCTGGATCGTTCGCATCTGCTCGGGCGTCGTGGCGAGGATCACCTGTCGCTCACCGAGCGGGTTCTTGCGGCTCCACTGCGTGCCCCACAGCGCCTTTCCGGTCGCCGTTCGCAGCGCGTAAAACGGGTCCGATTCGGCGCGGTCGTACTCGCCAATGACAACAGCCCGCTCGCGCTCCAGTTCGTCCTGGAGAAACAGCGGCGACTGCAGCGCCGAGCTGAGGAGCGCAAGCGCCGGCATCGTGCTGTCCGACGGCACGGTCAGGTAGTAGTTCACCTGCTCTTCCTGCGTCGTGCCGTTGAATACGGCACCAAGCTCGGAGGCCCGGTTCACGAAGGCTTCAGGACGTGCATAGTCCTTGTTCGCCTTGAAGAACATGTGCTCATAGAGGTGCGACAGTCCTTCGTACGTCGCCGATTGCGTGAACGAACCGTTCTTGGCGTCGGCTTCGATGGTAGCGAGCGGAACGCCGTGGTTCTCCACGACGATCACCTCGAGACCGTTCGGCAGGATTTCCCGCTTGATGCGCTTTTCGAGCTCCGCTCGTTGCGCCTGCAACGGAAGCCCG
>JBBQDT010000026.1:0-36737 GCA_038319955.1 Gemmatimonadales bacterium
ACAGCGAACAGCGAACAGCGAACAGCGAACAGCGAACAGCGAACAGCGAACAGCGAACAGCGAACAGCGAACAGCGAACAGCGAACAGCGAACAGCGAACAGCGAACAGCGAACAGCGAACAGCAGAACAGCGGAACAGCAGGTCCCTCGCTGCGCTCGGGACGACAAAGTGGTGTGTGCTCGGAGCATCAAAGTGGTGCGCTCTGGACAACAATCTCTCACTTACGACTACTCACGGAACGTGGACGAACACCGATATTCGAAGGAGCAACCATACTCGCAGGTCTCGGAGATCGGATTCATGGCAAATGGTCCGCGCCCACCGCGCATCACTCCCGTCACGCCTCTGTTCCTGAACAACGCTGCCGACTCGGTCCGGCCGCGCGTGCTCATCGTGGACGATCAGGAAGACGTGCGCATGGCCATCGCCAGCCTGCTGGCCAAGCGCGGATGCGATGCTGTGACGGCGGAGTCGGGCATTGCCGCACTCGAGCGCGTCAGGGCCGAGTACTTCGATGTGTTGCTCTGCGACGTGAAGATGCCGGGGATGTCCGGTCTCGAGTTCCTCTCCGAGGCGTTGTTGCTCGACCGCGACCTGCCAGTGCTGATGCTCTCAGGGGTGAACGACATGGCGACGGCGCGCGACGCGCTCGCCCGTGGTGCGATGGACTACATGCGGAAGCCAATCGAGCTGGATGAGCTGGACAAGGCGATCCGGAGTGCGACGCGGCATCGGCGTCACGAGATCGAGCGGCAGCGGGCGGAGAAGCTAGCGGCGGCGAATGCAGAGCAGGTGGCGGAAACGCTGGACCTGCGTGGCGGACCGCTGAATGGTCGCCGAGTGAAGCTGGAGGATCGGCGGTACAAGCTGTGGGTGGTGGTGAAGCAGGACGGCGAGCACGTCTGGGCCGCGGTCAACATGCCCGCGGAGCTGCCCGCGGACACTCGGCTCATCGGCTCGTATCGGCTGGCGCGCGAAGGGCCGGGCATGGTGTGGGAGCCGCAGCCGGGGGCGTGACGGCACAGGGTGGAGGCTGGTCATTCGATGCATGATCGCCTCCGTGCGTCGGTGGGTCTGCATGGCAGGGCTCCTGGGATGCGGTATCGCGGGCGTGTCGCACGAACCGCTGCCGCCGGGTGGGCATCACGTGCTCTTCATCGGCAACAGCCTCACCTACACGAACGACCTGCCGGGAACGATCGCCGCGCTCGCGAGCTCGGTGGGTGACACGATCCGCGTGCGCTCGGTGGCGTTGCCGAACTTCGCGCTGATCGACCACGTGGACGGCGGCAGTACTGCAGTGGACGTCATCCGCAGCCAGAAGTGGAGCATGGTGGTGTTGCAACAGGGACCGTCGACGCTGCCACTCAACCGCGACACGCTCGTGCTGGCGACGCAGAAGTTCGATCCTTTCATCAGAGCGGCTGGCGCACGGAGCGGAACGTTCATGACGTGGCCGGCGTCGAACCGCCCGGGTGATTTCGCGGCTGTGCTGGTATCAGCGCAACTGGCGGTGAAAACGGTGGACGGGGTGCTGCTGCCGGCTGGTCAGGCGTGGTTGGCGGCGTGGGCGAGGGATCCGCAGTTGCCGCTCTACGGACCGGATGGATATCACCCCGGTGAGCTGGGGACGTATCTGGCGGCGCTGGTGATCTATGAGAAGATCACGGGGCACGATGCGCGGCTGCTTCCCGTTCGGGCGGAAGTGGCGGGTCGCCAATTGGGTATCCCGGCGGCGACTGTGCGGATGCTGCAGGTGGTCGCGCACGAGACTGTGGGCGCGTATCAGTAGTTGAAATCACCTCGTGGCGAGTGACGGACGGAACGACAAAACGGCCTTACAGGTTTACCAGATCTTCACGCGATCGGCCGGCGCACGATACATCTTGTCGCCCGGCTCGACCTTGAACGTGTTGAGGAACGCATCGTTGTTCACCAGCGGCACGAACGCGCGGTATGGGCCCGGCGAGTGCGGGTTGGTGAGCAGTTGGTTGCGGAGCGATTCGTCGCGTGACTTCGAGCGCCAGATCTGGGCGAAGCCCATGAAGAACCGCTGGTCGCCGGTGAGGCCATCGATGACTGGCGACTCCTTGCCGTTGCGGGAGATCTTCCACGCGCGATACGCCTGCGCGAGGCCGCTCAGGTCGCCGATGTTCTCGCCCATCGTGAGCTTGCCGTTGATGTGGAGATCGTCGATCGGATTGATGGCGTCGTACTGCGCGCCGAGCTTCGTGGTGCGAGCGTCGAAGGACTTCGCGTCGTCGGCGGTCCACCAGTCGCGAAGATTTCCTTCGCCATCGGACTTGCGGCCCTGATCGTCGAAGCCGTGACCGATCTCATGACCGATCACCGCACCGATGCCGCCGTAGTTGACCGCGTCGTCGGCGTTGACGTCGAAGAAGGGCGGCTGCAGGATCGCCGCGGGAAAGACGATCTCGTTGTTGGACGGGTTGTAGTACGCGTTCACGGTCTGCGCAGTCATGCCCCAGCGTGTGCGATCGACGGGCTTGCCCAGGCGTGAGACCATGTCGTCGTACTGGAAGACGCGCGCGCGCATCGTGTTGCCGACGAGATCATCGCGGCGGATGACGATCTGGCTGTAATCGCGCGGCTTGTCGGGATAACCGATCTTCACGGTGAAGTGCGCGAGCTTGTCCTTCGCGGCGGCCTTGGTGGCGGGGCTCATCCACTCGAGGCTGTCGATGCCGACGGAATACGCGTTGCGCAGGTTCTTCACGAGCGCATCCATGCGAGCCTTGGCCTCGGGCTTGAAGTAGCGCTCGACGTAGAGGTTGCCGGTGGCGTCGCCGAGGATATTCTCGGTTCCGCTGACGGCGCGCTTCCAGCGCGGGGCCATTTCCTGCTGGCCGGAAAGGGTCTTTCCGCGGAAGGCGAAGCGTGTCGCACCGAATGCAGCGGGGAGCTCGTCTGCAGTGGCGTCGAGCAGCTTGGCGGTGAGGTATTCGCGCCATGTCGAGGCGGGGGTCGCCTTCATGATGGTGTCCACCGCGGCGACGTAGTCGGGCTGGCGAACGATGACGTCCGTCGCCTTGGCGAGCCTGGCTTCCTTGAGATACGCCTTCCAATCGTACGACGGTGTGAGCGCCTCGAGCTGTGCGACCGACATCTTGTTGTAGGTGGCGTTGCGGTCGCGGCTCTTCACGCGGTCCCACTGCTTCGTCGCGATCTGCGTCTCGAGGGCGAGGATGCGCTGCGCGGCGCCGGCGGGATCGGGCTGCTTTGCGAGCGTGAACATCTTCGTCAGGTAATCGACGTACGCTGCGCGCGCCGCGACGGTCTTCGCGTCGTTGCGGAGATAGTAGTCACGATCGGGCATGCCGAGCCCGGACTGGTTCACCGTGACGATGTTAATGGACGATGCCTTGGGATCCTGTCCAACGCCGACGCCGATGGGGTTCTGGATGCCGAGCTTCGCGAAGTGCGCGAAGGTGGTGGGGAGCTGCGCGGGCGTCCTGAGTGCCGAGATGGCCTTCATCTCGCTGGTGAGCGGGGTGATGCCGGCTCTCTCGATGCGTGCGGAATCCATGAAGCTCGCGTAGAGATCGCCAATCTGCTTCCGCTCGGCTTCAGTGGGCCCGTTGGCGGAATGGAGCTGGACGGCGGCGCGGGTGTCGCTCCTGGCTGGCTTGGGCGGATGCGCGGCATCCTCGAAGAGCACGTGGAGTCCGTTGCGGCTGCTGTCGGCGAGCTCCTGGAATGCACCGGCGCCGGTCGCGTCGCTCTTGATCTCGGTCTTCCTGAGCCATCCGCCGTTGACGTAGCGGAAGAAGTCATCCTGTGGCCGCACGGAGCGGTCGAAGTTGGTGGTGTCGATGCCGCTGGTGCGCGCCTGCGCATCTGCGGTGGTGGACAGGCTGGCGGTGAGTGCGACGACGGCGGCAGCGAACACGCGCATCGAGAGTGTGCAACGGGATGTCATGTGGTCGGTGTCCGAATGGAAGTCGAAGGGAAGAAAAGAATGATACGCGGGTCAGCGGGTCAGCGGGTCAGCGGGTCAGCGGGTCAGCGGGTCAGCGGGTCAGCGGGTCAGCGGGTCAGCGGGTTCGCCAGAGGGGATTTGCACGGGCTCTTGACGAACGGCGCGCCAATGTAAACGTTTTCATGCCGATGTAACTCCGCCGCCGGAGTCGCTCGACGCAGGTCGGTTTTCGGAGGGAATGCCGCTCACGTGACCGTCACGATCAGGGACGTCGCGCGTCTCGCCAAAGTCTCCGTGGCCACGGTCTCTCGCGTACTCAACGCGAGCGCACCCGTACGCGACGGAACGCGCGCGCGTGTACTCGAAGTCGCGCGCGAACTGCGATTCGCACCGAACGGTGCGGCGCGCACGCTCAGCCGGCGACAGGCGAGCGCGGTGGGGGTCATCCTTCCCGACCTGTACGGCGAGTTCTTCTCCGAGCTGCTGCGGGGCATCGACCTGGAGATCCAGCGCTCGGGGCATACGCTGCTCGTCTCCAGCTCTCATCACGATGCGCATGGTGTCTCGGTGGCGGTGCGCGCGATGCGAGGGCGCGTGGACGGACTGCTCGTAATGGCACCCGAGGTGTCGACAGCCTCGTTGGCGTCGGCACTGCCCGAGGGTCTCCCCGCGGTGATTCTCAACGCGCCGGCGACGCCCGGTGCTGCGGCAGCCGTGACGGTCGACAACAAGGGCGGCACGCGCGCCGTGGTGCGGTATCTCGCGGAACTCGGGCATCGCGAAATCGCCTTCATCTGCGGTCCCCCGCGCAACGCGGACGCGGGCGCGCGGCTCCGCGGCTACCGTGCGGCGATGCGAGCGGCCGGACTCGTCGTGCGCGATGCGTTCGTCGTGCACGGCGACTTCAACGAAGAAAGCGGGTGGCGCGCTGGTCGCGAGCTGCTCGCCCTCACGGGTCTGCAGCCGACGGCCATCTTCGCGGCGAACGATGCGATGGCGGTGGGTGCGCTGCTCGCGCTGCACGAAGCGAAGGTCGATGTCCCCGGCGAGATGAGCATCGTGGGATTCGACGACATCCCCATCGCGCGCTACGTGACGCCGGCGCTCACGACGGTGCGAGTCGCCATCGATGTGTTGGGTGCTCGCGCTGCGGCGCTGCTGTTTCGCGCGTTGTCCGATCCGGTGGCGGGAGGCAATGGCCACCGGAAAGTGGTTCCCGCCGAACTCGTGGTTCGGCACTCATGCGGTCCGCGGCCCGTCTACGCGACGCGACGCTGACCTCCACGCCCTTCTTGCTCGTCGTTCATCCCCAGGAGACACCCTCATGAGATCGACAATGTTTTTTGTTCGTCGCCTGAATCGCCTTTGGCAGCTTGGGCGCACCAGCTTACCTGCATCCGCGGCCATCGGTCTTGCGATGGCGATGTGCACTTCGTCCGCGGACGCGCAGACGTCCACCGGTGCCATACGCGGGTATGTGCGTAGCGGCGGAGGCACCCCCGTTGCGGACGCGCAGGTGTCCGCGCGCAATACGGCCACCAACCAGCTCCGTGGTGCGGCGACATCCAGTGCAGGCGCGTACACACTCGGCGGACTGCGACCGGGTGCATATGAAATCTCGGTTCGTCGCATCGGATTCACGCCGCAGTCGCGCGTGGTGACTGTGCAGGTCGGCCAGAACCTCGACGTGAACTTCGAGGTCGGACAGGCGGCCACGCAACTCGCAACCGTTCAGGTGGTAGCGAATTCGACGCAAGCCGAAAAGAAGACGTCGGAAGTGGCGACCAACGTGACGCAGGAGCAGATCAACAACCTGCCGACCGCGAGCCGCAACTTCCTCGATCTCGCCGCGCTCGCACCGGGCGTGCGAGTCGATCCCGACCGAGTCGACGGCGCCAGCAAGACGTTCTCGGCCGGCGCGCTTCCGCCGGCGAACATCAACGTGTTCGTGGACGGTGCGTCCTACAAGAACGACATCGTCGTGGGTGGTGTGGCCGGCCAACAGGACAGCCGAGGCAATCCGTTCCCGCGCAATGCGGTGCAGGAGTTCCGCATCACAACGGCAAACTTCAAGGCTGAGTATCAGAAGGCGTCGAGCGCGATCATCACGGCGATCACGAAGTCGGGAACCAACGAGTGGTCCGGCAACGCCTTCGCCAATGTCCAGACCCAGAGCTTCGTGGCGCTCGATACGTTCGCACGTGCGCAGCGCGTGACGAACAAGAACTACATCCGGCCGGACTATTCGCGCTACCTGGTGGGGTTGAGCGGTGGCGGCCCGATCATCAATGACAAGCTGTTCGTGTTCGGGTCGTACGAGGGGAACTACCAGAACCGCCAGGGCCGGCTCGCGCTGCAGGGAAATACGGCACAACTGCCAGCAAGCGTCCAGGCGCTGAACGGACAGACCAATACGTCGCCGTTCCGCTCCAACCTCCTCTTCGGGAAGATGACGTACAATCCGAACGAGAAGCAGTCGTGGGAATTCACCGGCGACTTCCGGCACGAGACCGACATCCGCCGCTTCGGCGGCCAGTTCGGCGAGATTCAGCGCGCCTATTCGGCGGGCGAAAATTTCCGCAACACCGTCGCCACCGCCCGCGTGAAGCAGACACTGTACGGCACGGAGAAGCTGAACGAAGCGATGTTCAGCTATCAACTCTACAAGTACAATCCCGAGCCGCTCAATTTCACGTCGGTTGGCCTCGTCTACGACGGCGGCAATCGCCTCGGCGGAGCGGACACGCGGCAGGATCTCCGTCAGGGACGCGCATCGCTGCGTGACGACTACACGTACACCGGCTTCAAGGCCGGTGGCGCACATGCAATCAAGATGGGCGGCAACTTCGACTACGTCACGTACGACATCAACAAGCAGCTGAACGAGAATCCGTTCTTCACCTTCAGCAACTCGAACAACAACGCATTCCCGGTTCGCGCGCTGCTGGGATACGGCGATCCAAAGCTCAAGACGAACAACTCGCAGCTTGGACTGTACGCGCAGGATGACTGGTCACCGACGCGCCGTCTCACCTTCAACCTCGGTGTGCGCTGGGACTACGAGTCGAAGATGTTCAACACGAGCTATGTGACGCCGAAGGCGGTGCGTGATTCGATCGTTGCCTACAAGGACTCACTGCTGCTCAAGTTCGACGTCAACAATTACCTGACCGACGGCACGCAGCGAAAGAATTTCCTTGGCGCCGTCCAGCCGCGCGTCGGCTTCTCGTATTCAGTGGATGAGGCGCAGCGTACCACGGTGTTCGGCGGCATCGGCATCTTCTACGACCGGCAGACGTTCAACTCGCTGATCGACGAGACCTTCAATCGCCAGCATCCGAACTACGAGTTCCAGTTCGCAGCCGTGGCCGCTCCGGGCGTACTCGCCTGGGATCCCAAGTACTTCAGCCGACAGGGCCTGGTCGATGCGCTCAACAGCGGGAAGGCTCCGCCCACCGAAGTGTTCCTCCTGCCGAACAACCTGAAGCCACCGAAGTCGAATCAGTTCAACATCGGCGTGCGGCACGACTTCGGCACCGTGAACGCATCGGTGACATACACCGGCACGCGCAGCACCAATGGACTGAGCTTCGAGTGGGCCAACTTCGGGCTCAACCCGGATGGTGGCTGCTGCACGAACAAGAACGTTCCGGCCTACCGCAACGTGCTCGTGGCGAACAACAGTGTGCGCGCGTGGTACAACGCGATGTTCTTCACGCTCGACCGGCCGTATCGCAAAAGCTCGGAGAATGCCGGATGGGGCGCAGGAGTGGCCTACACGCTGGCCAAGGCCGAGTCGGAGGGGGTGGACCTGTTCAGCTTCCCACGCGTTACCGCGTTCGGCTTCTCGCGCTACGAGATCGGGAACAGCGAACGGCACCGCATCGTCGCCAACGGCATCGTCGATGTGCCGTGGGCGTGGGGCATTCAGGCGAGCTCGTTGATCACGCTGGGCAGTGGCAACCGAATTGCCGCTCAGGACTTCTCGGGACCGCTGCCGTTTTTCAACCGCGGCGGTGGCGAGCCACCGAAGTACAGCTTCATCTTCCCGAACGCGTTCGCCTACCGCAACGTCGACGCGCGACTGCGGAAGGACCTGTTCGCGCTTCGTGGCCAGAAGATCGGTGTGACGGCGGACCTGTTCAACGTGTTCAACTTCAACAACTATGGTTGCTTCAACGATGTCGCGTTCACCAACGAGAAGGGTGTTCGTACGGCGAATCCGGACTTTGGAAAGAGCGGTTGCGTCGCTGCCGACGCACGACGCCTGCAGTTGGGAGCGCAGTACGACTTCTGATGATCATCATGCACGATTCACCTGCGGCATGCCGCAGGTGAATCGTGTGCTGGCGGCGATGGCGTTCGGTGCACTCGTCCTGTTCGTCGGTACGGGATGCGCGACGTCATCGCCCACCGCTGCGACGACCAGTACGCAGGGCGCCTATCGGCCTTCTGCACCGGAGAGCGCATTTCTCGACACGCTCTCCCGCCGCACCTTCGACTTCTTCTGGCAGACCACGAACCCGACCAACGGCCTGACACCAGACCGCTGGCCGACGAAATCATTCTCGAGCGTGGCCGCGGTGGGCTTCGCGCTCACGGCGTATCCCATCGGGGTCGAGCACGGATGGGTGTCGCGCGACGCGGCGCGCGAGCGTGTGCTCACGACGCTGCGCTTTTTCTGGACCGCACCACAGGGTCCGGAGACGAGCGGCGTCACAGGCAATCACGGCTTCTTCTATCACTTCCTCGACATGGAGACGGGGCGTCGCTTCGAGCGCGTCGAACTTTCCACGATCGACACGGCGCTCCTCCTCGCCGGTGCGCTGACCTGCCGTCAATACTTCGACGGCACCGATCCGGGTGATCGCGAAGTGCGCGCACTCGCCGACTCGATCTACGCGCGCGTCGATTGGAAGTGGGCGAGCGACAACGGCCCGGTGGTGACCATGGGTTGGCATCCCGAGGCCGCGGGAGGCTCGAACCAGCGCGGCTTCATCCTCAGCACATGGCGCGGCTACAACGAGGGCATGCTGCTTTACGTCCTCGCACTCGGCTCACCGACCCATGCAATCGATGCGTCGGCATGGACGGAGTGGACGAAGAGCTACAAGTGGGATCAGTTCCAGGGGCAGGCGTTCGTGCAGTTCGGACCGCTGTTCGGGCACCAGTACTCGCACATCTGGATCGACTTCCGGAACGTGCAGGACGCGTACATGCGGGGCCGAGGCATCGACTACTTCGAGAACTCGCGTCGAGCGACATTGTCGCAGCGGCAGTACGCAATCGCGAATCCCGCAGCGTGGCGGGGCTATGATGCCAACACGTGGGGGCTGACGGCGAGCGACGGTCCGCTCGACTCGACGTTCACGATCGACGGACGCCAACGCACCTTCCATACGTACTGGGCGCGCGGCGTCGGCACGGACGAGAAGAACGACGACGGCACGATCGTGCCGACGGCGGCGGGCGGGTCGATCGCGTTCGCGCCAGAGATTGCGGTGCCGGCGCTCGTCAACATGCGTCGCACATATGGCGATGACCTGTTCGGCCAATACGGATTCCTCGACGCCTTCAACCCCACAGTGCGCACACTGGGGCCTCGTCTTCAACACGGCCGCATCGTCGACGGCGTGTCCTGGTTCGACAAGGACTATCTCGGCATCGACCAAGGGCCAATCATCGCGATGCTGGAGAACTGGCGCACGGGTTTCGTGTGGAAGCTCATGCGACAGAACGCCGACGTCACGCGTGGGCTGTGCCGAGCGGGGTTCACGGGCGGATGGCTCGCGGGGCGCTGCTGAGTCGGCGCTTCACTCGACGCGTAGGGCACGGCGTGCGCGCCGCAGCGACGATGGCGCTCGCGGTGCTGTGCGGCAGTTGTGCGCGCGCCAATGGCAACGACACCGAGCTGCGGGTGTGGGCGTTCGGATCGGAAGGTGAAGCGCTCGCGCCGATCGCGCGCGAGTTCGAGCGCGCGAACCCGGGCATTCGCGTGCGCGTGCAGGCGATCCCGTGGACAGCTGCGCACGAGAAGCTGCTCACAGCGTACGTCGGCGGTGCGCTGCCAGACGTCGCGCAGTTGGGCAACACGTGGATTCCGGAATTCGCCGCGCTGAATGCGCTCGAGCCGCTGGATGCGTACGTCGCACGAGATACGCTGCTGGTGCCGCGCAGCGACTATTTCCCCGGCGTGTTGGCGACGAATGTCGTGGACAGCGTGCTCTATGGCGTGCCGTGGTATGTGGACACGCGCGTCATGTTTTATCGCACTGACCTGTTGAGCAAGGCGGGAATCACGTCGCCTCCGACGACATGGGCCGCATGGCGCGACGCGATGGCGAAGGTGAAGAAGGTCCAACCTCCCGGATCGTATCCGGCCCTGCTGCCGGTGAACGAGTGGGCGCAGCCAGTCATCTTCGGCATGCAGGCTGGCGCACAGTTGCTCTCCGATCACGGCACGCACGGCGCCTTCCGCGACCCAAAGTTCCGTCGCGGCTTCGAGTTCTACGTCAGTCTCTTTCGCGACAGTCTCGCGCCGGCGCTGGCGAACACACAGATCAGCAACGTGTTCCAGGAATTCGCCGCGGGTCGCACGGCGATGTACATCACGGGTCCGTGGAATGTGGGTGAGTTCAAGAAGCGACTGCCTGTGTCACTGCAGAACGCATGGATGACGGCGCCACTGCCTGGCCCGGACAGCATTGGGGTCTCGACAGCGGGTGGGTCGAGCATCGTGATCATGCGCGGCTCGGCGAAGAAGTCGGCGGCGTGGAAGTTCGTGACGTACATGAGCGATCCGATGCGTCAGGCAAAGTTCTACGAGACCACAGGCGATCTTCCTGCGAGACGATCGGCCTGGGAGACACCCAAGCTGGCGAACGATCCGTATCTCGCGGCCTTTCGGGTGCAACTCGGGAGGGTGGCGCCGACACCCGCGGTGCCGGAGATCGAATTGATCGTGCAGCTCGTTGCCCAGGCGGCCGAGCGGGCGGTGCGAGGGCGTCAGACGATCGATGAGGCGCTCGAGTCGCTCGATGCCGAGGTGGATGCGGTGCTGGAGAAACGGAGATGGATGCTGGAGCGGGGGAAGAGCAGGCCCCTCGTTGCGCTCGGGGCGACACCTTGAACACCCGGCGCATCGCACCGGGATGGTGGTTCGTCGCGCCGGCGCTGACGCTCATCACCGTCTTCTTCCTCGGACCCGTGATTGCCGCGGTGGGGCTCAGCTTCACCGACTTCGATCTCTATGCACTCGCCGATCCAAGCGCAGCGCGATGGGTGGGATTTCGCAACTACACGCGCGTACTGCACGAGCCGCTGTTCTGGCAGGCGTTGCGCAACACGCTGTACTTCGCACTCGTAGGTGGACCGCTGACCGTTGCCGCATCGCTCGGCGCGGCGCTCCTCGTGAATGCGCGTGGGTTGCGATGGAAGGGGACGGCGCGTGCCGTGTTCTTTGCGCCGTTCGTGACGACGCTCGTCGCCGTGGCGATCGTGTGGCGATACCTCTACCACCCGAAATACGGCTTGCTGAACTGGATGTTGGGGCACGTCGGCATACACCAGATCGACTGGCTGGGCGATCCACGGTGGGCAATGCCGGCGATCATCCTGATGGCGACGTGGAAGAACTTCGGCTACAACATGCTGATCTGCATCGCCGGGCTGCAGAACATTCCGCGCGAGCTGCATGAGGCGGCGGCGCTGGACGGCGCGTCGCCCTTCCAGCGCTTCCGGCACATCACCATTCCGATGCTGGCGCCGACGCTGTTCTTCGTCGTCGTGGTGACGATGATCGGCTACCTGCAGCTGTTCACGGAGCCCTACGTGATGACAGCGGGAGGGCCGTTGCGGGCGACGACGAGTCTCGTGCTCTACATGTACGAGGAGGGATTCCGCTGGTGGCGGCTCGGTGTCGCGGCGGCAATCGCGTTCCTGCTGTTCATCCTGATCGTGGCGTTCACGATCATCCAGCGGCGGATCTCGCCAAAGGCGGCGGTATGAGCGCGTCGCGGGCGCAGCGCGACCGGATGTCGTCGCTGGCACTGCATGCGACGTTGATCGTGTTCGGCACACTCTCGCTGCTGCCGTTGCTGTGGATGGTGAGCGCGTCGTTCATGGAGAATGGCGAGGCGTCGAGCTTTCCGCCCGCGTTGATACCGCATCATCCGACGCTCGAGCACTATCGCGACCTGTTCGGCCGTCTCGCGCTCGGCCGCTATGCATTCAACAGCGCGTTCGTGGCGGTGGTGACGTCGATCGCCGCGCTCGCGATCAACACGTCGGCAGGGTATGCGTTCGCGAAGCTGCGGTTTCGCGGGCGCGACCAGACGTTCCGGGTGTTGGCCGCCGGACTGGCGATCCCCGTGCAAGTGGCGATGCTGCCGCTCTTCCTGCTGGTGAAGTCGCTCGGCCTGGTGAACAACTACGGCGGCGTGATCATCCCAGGGCTCGCGAGCATCTTCGGGATATTCCTGGTGCGGCAGTATGCGCTGGCAATTCCCGACGACCTGCTCGACGCCGCGCGCATCGACGGGGCGAGTGAGTTTCGCGTCTTCCGGTCGATCGTGTTGCCGACGATCAAGCCGGTGTTGGCGACGCTCGCGCTATGGACGTTCCTCGCGACGTGGAACGACTTCATGTGGCCGCTCATCGTGTTGAGCGACGACCACAAGTACACGCTACCGGTGGCGCTCGCAGGGTTGGTGGGCGAGCACGCGCAGGATGTGGAGCTGATGATGGCGGGCGCGGTGATCACGGTGTTGCCGGTGCTCACGCTCTTTCTCTTTCTCCAGCGGTATTACGTGGAAGGAGTGACTGAGGGGAGCGTCAAATGAAGAGCAGGTCCCTCGCTGCGCTCGGGACGACAGCGCTCATGGACTCATTTGTCGAGCGACGCGCCGTTCGAACGAATCACGTCGCGATAGTAGAGCGCACTCGCCTTGGGCGTCCGCTCCTGGGTCGAGTAGTCGACGTGCACGATGCCGAACCGCTTCGAGTAGCCGAGGCTCCATTCGTAGTTGTCGAGGAGGCTCCAGGCGAAGTACCCGCGGACGTCCGCGCCCTGGGCGATGGCGTCGTGGACGGCCTTGATGTGCTCGCGGAAGTACCAGACGCGAATGGGATCGTTGACTTCGCCGTCGATGGTATGGGGCGCATCGTAGATGGCGGCACCGTTCTCGGTGACATACAGCGGGATGCGGCCATAGCGTTCGGTCACCCACGTGAGCGTGCGCGTGAGCGACGGCGGATGCACCTCCCAGCCGGTTTCCGTGTACGCGTGCTCGGGCTGGCGCACGTACGCAATGCGCACGGGGCGCGCGAGAGGATCGTCGCGCACGACGCCGCGCGTGTAGTAGTTGACGCCGAGAAAATCGATCTTTTCCCCGATCAGCTTGAAGTCGTCGGCGGGAAAAACAGGCCAGGCGTCGCCGAAGATGTCATCGCGCATCTCGTCGGGATACTTGCCGAGGAACACCGGGTCGAGGTACTGGCGATTCATGTAGGCGTCGCCGCGCCGCGCGGCGTCCAAATCGGCGGCGCTGTCGGTGGCGGCGTCCTTCGGCTCGAGATTCACGACGAGCCCGATCTGCCCAACGCGCGCTTCCGCGCGAAAGGCCTGCACGCCTCGGCCGTGCGCGCGCAGCAAGTTGTGGCTGGCGATTGGAGCTTCATACAGGTTGCGATGACCGGGCGCGAGGGCGCCGTGCAGATAGCCGCCGTCAGTGACGACCCATGGCTCGTTGAGGGTGGCCCACATGGGCACGCGGTCGCCGAGTCGCGCGTAGACGACCGCGGCGTATTCGCCGAACCATTCGGCGACGTCGCGGTTGAGCCATCCGCCGCGATCGTCCAGCGCGGCGGGGAGATCCCAATGAAAGAGCGTGGCGTTCGGTGTGATGTTCTCGGCGAGGAGTGCGTCGACGAGATTGTCGTAGAAGTCGAGCCCGCGTTCGTTGACCTTGCCCGTGCCCTCGGGAAGGACGCGGCTCCAGCTGATGCTGAAGCGATAGGCCTGGAGGCCGAGCGTCTTCATGAGGGCGACGTCGCTGCGCCAGCGGTTGTAATGGTCGCAGGCGATGTCGCCGGTGTCGCCATTGACGGTGCGGCCGGGACTGTGCGCGAAGCGCTGCCAGATGCTTGGTCCGGCGCCGTCAGCGAGTGGGCTGCCTTCGATCTGGTAGGCGGAGGTGGAAGCGCCCCAGAGAAACGAGTCGGGAAAACGGTGGGAATCGGTCATGCGGTCCGGAGGGGCACTGAGTCTGCCGAGTGGGCCAATCGCACTACCGAGAGAGTCACGTGACAGCCATGACGAAGACGGCCGCGACGGTCGAACTGGAAGCCATACGCAAGGAGTATGACGGAGGCGTGGTCGCCGTGCACGGGGTGGACCTCACCGTCGCTGCGGGCGAGCTCGTGGTACTCGTGGGGCCATCGGGCTGCGGCAAGAGCACGACGCTCCGGATGGTTGCGGGACTGGAGACGATCACCTCTGGCCGGCTCTCCATCGGCGGGCGGGTGGTGAACGACATTCCGCCGTCGGAGCGAGACATTGCCATGGTTTTTCAAAGCTATGCGCTGTATCCGCACATGACGGTGCGCGAGAACATGGGTTTCGCCCTGAGGCTGCGCAAGCGACCTGCGCGCGAGATCATCGCGAAGGTGGACGAGGCCGCGGCGACGCTCGGGCTTACGCCGTATCTCGACCGCCAACCGCGACAGCTGTCGGGTGGACAACGGCAGCGTGTCGCGATCGGACGGGCGATCGTGCGCGAGCCGAGTGTGTTCCTGTTCGACGAGCCACTGTCGAATCTCGATGCGGCATTGCGAGGCGAAATGCGACGTGAGCTCGCAGAGCTACATGGCCGGCTCGGCGCAACGATGCTGTACGTGACGCACGACCAGATCGAGGCGATGACGCTGGGCGATCGCATCGTGGTGATGCACCAGGGGCGCGTTCGTCAGGTGGACACGCCGGAGCGCGTGTATCAGCGGCCGGCGGATACGTTCGTGGCGGGGTTTCTCGGGAGTCCGCCGATGAACCTGATAGCCGGCGTGCTCGTTCGGTCCGGTGAGGGCTCGAGTGTTCGACCTGACGCCGCGCCGGCGATCACGATCGCTGCGCCGGCGTCGGGTGAGCTGGAAAGGTTACCGCCGAATGGAGCGGTGGTGCTCGGTGTTCGTCCAGAGCATCTGCGGACGTCGGTGGCGACTGGGGATGCGCCAGATGCCGACGGCTTCGACGCGACGGTCGAGCTGGCCGAGGCGCTGGGGCATGAGCAGTTGCTGCATCTGCGGGTAGAGGAGGTGCCGTTGACTGTGCGGGGCGCGCCGGGAGTTCGACCGGCGGTGGGGTCGCTGGTGCGCGTCCATGTGGATCCGGCGCATGTGCATCTGTTCGATGCTGTCAGCGGAGTGTCGTTGCGCCGGGGTTAGTTCAGGATCTCCGTGGCTCCTCACCTCACCTCATCTGACCGGACTCTTATAGACACGCCCACCCTTCATCACGAAGACCACGCGACTCAGCGCCGTGATGTCCTTCGTGGGATCGCCGTCGACGGCGATGATGTCGGCCTGGAGGCCGGGCGCGATCGAACCGATCTCACCTGCGAGACCGAGTGACTCGGCGTTCAACGATGTCGCCGAGCGAATCACGTCCATCGGGTCCTGACCGCCTTCGCGCGCGCGGCAGGTGAGATCGTCGGCGTTATGGCCATGTGCACCCGCAACCGCATCGGTGCCGAATGCCAGCTTCAATCCCTTCGTGCGCGACGCCATCCGGATGACCTTCGCGGCAATCGGCAGGGCGGTCTCCATCGACGCGAAGCCGACCGCATTGTAGTTGCCGATCCCGTCGTACTTCGCGCGGTTGTCGAGATAGTTGTGAAAGACGAGCCCACACTGTGGATCGAACCAGGTACCGCGCTGCGCCATGAGGTCCAGTACCTCCTGCGTGGCGAAGACGCCGTGCTCGATCTGCGTGCACCCAGCGAGCGTCGCCGCACGCATCGCCTCGGCGCTGTGGGCGTGGACCATCGTGCGGAGTCCGAGCGACTTCGCTTCACCACAGCCGGCGGCGAGTTGCTCGTCGCTCCATGTCTGCTTGCCGCCGTCGCGGATGCTGGCCGAGGCGAAGATCTTGATGAAGTCGGCACCGGCGGCCTTCCGGCGACGAATGATTGCGCGGATGGAGTCGGGGCTCATGCGGTCGCTCGACAGCGGGTCGAGCGACGTGAGGACGCGCGGTCCGGGAATGACGCCGCGGGCAATCGCGTCGCGGATGCCGGCGTCGGCATTCGAGCCGGGGCTGGCAATCGTCGTCCAGCCGGCCATGAGTGTGACGTACGCGTTGCCGGCCGCGGCGAGCGCTTCATCTGCGGGCGACTCTCCGTCGGCGGCGGTATGAAAGCGGTCGTCCTTGTTGAAGTGCCAGCCAATGTGATCGTGGCCGTCGATGAGGCCAGGGAGAACGGTGTACCGCGACAGGTCGTACGTCGCCGCTCCCTTGCGGCTTCCGACGCCGACGATCTTCCCGCCGGCGACGCTGATGGTCGTGTTGCGGACGACACCTCCCTTGCCGTCGACGAGTCGGCCAGCCTTGATGACGATGTTCGTGCCCTGCGCGGCAAGGGGCGCCGAGCCGGCGAGCAGGAGGGTGAGCAGCGAGCGAAGTGATTGGCGCATCGTGTCGTTCGTTCAGGTGAGGAGTGCTCCTAGCCGGCGCAAGTTAGAGTCCTGCATGGGTGTGCGAAGAACTGACTGACAATGCACCACTTCGCTCTCTGGTATTAACCTAAGGCCTTGGGTATACTCCACCCAATGCCCACGGTGCTTCGACTCTCAGGATTCCGCTTCGTCATCCACCAACTGGCAACCGAGCAAGTTCGTGGAGGACGGCGCGAGCATCTTCCAGAGCACGTGCATGCGATCAAGGCAGGCAACGAAGTTGTCATTGAGATTGCCACAATCGGAGTGCGTGAAGTAAAGGGCATGTCTCGAGTCGACATTCGTGCGGCAGTACGGATCGCCGAGGATCACCAGAAGCTACTCCTGGGAGCGTGGAGGGACATCAATGGCTAGCAAGACCAAGCAGGCGCGAAGCACAATACGTCACCTCACCGACGCAGAAATCGACGCACAGATTCCTGCCGCGCGAGCGAGAGAAGCACAGGCGTTCGCCGACGGACAACGTGCCATATCGGCGTGGTACGACGAACAGACCGAACGCGTCGTGCTCGAACTGTCGAACGGCCTGGCGCTCGCCGTTCCAGCGCGAATCGTCCGTGGTCTTCAGAAAGCGACGGCGGCGCAGCGCGCAAGACTGTCGCTCACCCCATCCGGCGGTGGCGTCATGTGGGCGAAGCTCGACGTCGACATCAGCGTGCCTGGCCTTATCGCGAAGTCGTTCGGCAGTAGCATCGCCAAGGAGCTCGGCAGGGCCGGCGGCCGATCGAAGAGTGATGCAAAAGCGCAGGCGGCCAAAGCCAACGGCGCCAAAGGCGGGCGGCCACGGAAGAAACCGGTCGCCGAAACGCGGTGAGCGTCTCCTAGCCGGAGTCACAGCATGTGGTCAGCTTATCCTGCGCACCTCGGACGCCTTTCCACCAGAGCCATGATCAACTTTCGCATTTCCGCGCACCTGGCCCTTGCCGGCGTGCTCGCTTCGTCTTTCGCCGGCTGCTCACAGCCACCCGTCGTGGAAGCGACGCCGGGGATCACCGCGCCGACGTCCGGCGCCAACATGCTCACCGATGCCGAACGGGCCGCAGGGTGGCGTCTCCTCTTCGACGGCACGAACATGAACTCCTGGCGCGGCTACAGGGAAGCGAAGGTACCGAGCGGATGGACGGTCGTCGACGGAACCATCGCGAAGAGCCGACCCGTCGAGGACATCGTGTCCAAGGACGAGTTCAGCGACTTCGACCTCATGATCGAATGGAAGATCGGCGAGGCAGGCAACAGCGGCATCTTTTATAGAGGCTCGGAAGAAGCGGACAAGATCTACTGGACCGCCCCCGAGTATCAGCTGCTCGACGACATCAAGGCGGCCGACAACAGGACGCGCCTCACCTGTGCCGGCGCCGCGTATGGTCTCTATCCGTCGCCGCAGGGCCATCTCAAGCCGGTCGGTGAATGGAACGTGACGCGCATCGTCGCGAAGGGCGCGCACATCGAGCACTGGCTGAACGGCTTCAAGCTGCTGGAGTACGAAGCGTGGAGTCCCGACTGGGAGGCGAAGGTCAAGGCGAGCAAGTTCGCCGACTGGCCGAAGTACGGTCGCCTCACGAAGGGACATCTGGCCATGCAGGGCGACCACGCGGGAACGCTCGCCTTCCGCTCCATCAAGATCCGCGAGCTCAACTGAGCCGGGCAGAACCTATCATGCAGTCGAAGCTCGCTGTACTCGTAGGGCTGATAGTCATCGCGGCGTGTCCAGCGAGCGCAGTGGCGCAGCGGGACACGCCGTTGCGCGTCGTGCGGGTCACGCCAGGCAACGACCCCACGCCGCTGACGCGGATCACGGTGACATTCGACCGTCCCGTGGCGGGCTCGCTCGACCGCACGGTCGACGCGACGACAATTCTCCGCGTGACCCCGGCCATCGCCGGCAAGATCGAATGGCGCGATCCGGTGACGATCCGCCTCACGCCATCCGCGCTGCTGACACCGGGCACGCAATACACGGTGACCGTCGCGAACAACTTTCGCGCGATGGACGGCAGTGCGCTCGCCGAACCATATGGATTCACCTTTCGTGTCCGTGGGCCGACATTGCTCACGGGATTTCCGGTGGGGCCGCTCGACACGGGACGACGCGCCTTCGCCGGGATACCACGTGCGGAGCACGTGGTGCCGAACCAGAAGCTCGAGCTCGTGTACTCGGCGCCGGTGGATCTCAAGAAGCTCACCGCAGCATCGTACATCGAGCTGAACGCGACGTGCGCGGGACCGCGCATCATCCGACTGTCCGCGGAATCACAGCGGCGCATCCGCAAGGACGACCGCACCTCGATCGAACAGGCGGGCGGCTACGATCGCGACCGATCGGCGGATTCGCTGCGTCGCGTGGTGCTGCTCACACCACAATCGCCGCTGCCGCATGGCTGCGTGGCGGATCTCGTCGCGCCGCTGGAGGTGGAAGATCCACCGGCACACGGCGTGTCTCGCTTCAACTTCGCAACCTACGGAGATCTTCGCCTGTCGGTGGAGAGGTGCACGAACAACGCGACGGCCTGTCCCACCGGCCCGCTCGTGGTGACATTCACGAATCCGGTGCGCGGCGCGGAGGTGATGCGCCGACTGCACGTGTTGCCGGAGACGAAGTTCACGGTGCGCGACACGAGCGCCGAAGCGACGGAATGGCGACTCGAGGCCACACTCAAGCCGCGCACGGGGTACGCGGTGGTCGCCGACACGGCGATTCGCGACGTGTTCGGCCAAGGACTCACGGGGAACCCCGCGGCAGGCGCGCGCACCACGGGCTACACACCGTCGATCAACCATCCGTTCGGCCGCCTGCTGGTGGAGCGCGTCGGTGCGCACACGCTGGCCGTGCAGCACGTGAACATCGACACGCTCATCGCGACGATCGTCCCCGTGCCCGATTCGCTCGAGGCGCGCGTGCTCAACAAGTTCGCCTGGGGCAACGATACCCTCTGGAACGCGCTGATCCGCACCGCGAACGTCGTGCGCATTCCGGTGCACAACGTCCTCGACCGACCGACGATCACGGGCGTTCGCATCCCGACGCTCAACGCGATGAGGGCGGGGACGCCGGCACTGTTTGCCGTGAAGATCGACGGACGCGCCGCGGGTGTCACCACCCACACCGACGGCGCACCGGCGCTCGTGCAAGTCACCGACCTCGGCGTCCATGCGAAGATCGGCGTCGCCGACGGAGTGGTGTGGGTCACCGGCGTGAACGACGGCAAGCCAAAGTCGGATGCGGCCGTGGTGCTGTTCAACGCTCAAGGCAAGCGTGTCGCAGCGACGCGCACCAACGCAGAAGGCCTCGCGCGATTCGAGCGCCTCACAGACCCCACGCCGAACGACACCACCGACGACGAGGAGGACTACCGCACCAACTTCGAGGGCTACGTCAGCGTCACGCTCGGTACCGACCGCGCCATCACTGCCATCAACCGCTACGATCCCGACCTCTCGCCCTACCGGTTCAACGTCTACAGCGCCTGGGGCGACTCTCGGCTGCCTGTCGCCGGTGCGATGTTCACCGAGCGCGGTATCTACCGGCCGGGCGAACGCGTCTACGCGAAAGCGATCGTCCGCAATGGAAACCTCGGCGCACTGCGCGCGCCGGCCGCGGGCGATTCGATCAACTGGCGGTTCCACGATCGCGAAGACGGCATGCTTCGCGAGGTGACGACGACACTCTCGTCGTTCGGCACAGCCGATCAATCGGTGGTGCTGCCCACGTCGGCCAGCGTGGGCTACTACAGCGCCGAGATTCGCGTGAAGCGGCAAGGGCGGTGGCGCTCCATCGGCGGGACGAGCTATCGCGTCGCCGAGTATCGCCCACCCGAATTTCTCGTCGACGTCACCGCGCCGACGGCCAGCAGGATGCCTGGCGACAAATTCGCCGCGACAGTGCAGGCGCGGTACCTGTTCGGCGCACCGATGGGTGGCGCTGTCGTTCAATGGAGCGCCACGCAGACGCCGGTGTCCTCGTGGGAGCTCGAGATCCCGAATACCGACGGCGCCTACATCGGCGAGTCGGGCTCGTGGTGGGAAGAGGGCTCGGAGGATCGCACCGATGTCTTCCAGAGCAAGACGGACACGCTCGACGCGCGCGGTGCCCGCACGTTCAGCGTCACACTGCCTGCAACCCCCAAGGGGCGAGCCGCGAGCGTCACGATCGAAGCCACCGTCACCGACATCAATCGCCAGACGGTGAGTTCGCGTACGACAACGCTCGTACACCCCGCCGAGTTCTACATCGCGGCCAAGCCCACGGGCACCGACTACTTCTGGAAGGCGAACACTCCGCAGTCCATCGCGATCACGACCGTTCGTCCGGACGGCCAGAAGGTGGCAGGCATTCGCGTGGACGGCACGATTGCCCGACGCGAATGGCATCGCGTGCGACGCGAGCGCAACGGCTACTCGCAACTCGTCGGCGAATGGGTGACGGATACGATCGCCCGCTGCACCGTCACCTCCGCAACTACCGCCACGCCCTGCACCTTCTCGGCGAAGGAAGGCGGCATGTACATCCTCACCTTCACCGCGAAGGACGCGAAGGGCCACGCGGTGAAGACGAGCTTCTATCGCTGGGCCGAGGGCGCGGGCTGGGTGCCGTGGAGCGACGAGTCGCAGTTCAAGATGGACGTCATTCCCGACAAGCAGCGTTACTCCGTGGGCGATATAGCGACGGTGCTGTTCGCATCGCCGTTCACAAATGCCGAAGCGTGGATCACCATCGAGCGCGAAGGGTTGATCGAGCAACGCCGTATCCGCATCACCTCGGGTTCGACGACACTCAAGCTGCCCATCACCGAAGCATTCGCGCCGAACGTCTTCGTGTCGATCCTCGTCGCACGCGGACGCAGCGCGCCGCCCGGCAAGCTCGACGACGCCGGCCGCCCAACGATTCGCGTGGGGTATGCGGAGCTTCGCGTCATCCCGGAAGTGAAGCGCCTCACCGTTACCGTCGCGGCCGAACGTGCGGAGTATCGGCCGGCGGATTCGGCGCGCGCGCGCATCCAGGTGCGCGACGCGCAGGGCCGAGGACAGCGGAGTGAGGTCACGCTGTGGGCGGTGGATGAGGGGGTGTTGTCGCTCACGGGTTACAAGACGCCCGATCCACTCGAACTGATCTATCAGGAACGTGGGCTGGGAATGCGGCTCGCGAGCAACATGACGACCGTTGCGCCGCAGATTCCCGAGGGCGAGAAGGGGCGTTCTCCCGGCGGCGGTGGTGGTGCCGCAGGCGCAGACGTCCTCCGCTCGCGCTTCCAGACGACAGCCTTCTTCCTCGGCACCGTGGTGACGGATGCGCAGGGCAATGTCGTTGCAGGTGCAAGGCTGCCCGACAACATCACGACGTTTCGCCTGATGGCGGTGGCCGTCACGGCGGGCGACCGCTACGGCAAGGGCCAATCGAGCATGCTCGTGACTCGACCGCTGCTGGCGCGACAGGCGCTGCCGCGGTTCGTCCGTCCGGGCGACCAGTTCATGGCCGGCGCGGTCATCAATCGTCGCGACGGATCGAGCGTGACCGTGAAGGTGAAGGCGACGTCGACCGGCGCCACCCTGCGTGGAGACGCCGAGCAGACGGCGACGCTCGCTGCGCAGCGCGGCAGTGAGGTGCGCTTTCCGTTCCTGGCCACGCGCACTGACAGCGCGTCGTTCCGCTTCGACGTCAGCGACGCGACGAACGCCGACGCGGTACGTGTGACGATTCCCGTGCGTCCCGACCACCATCCGGTGACGCACACGCTCGCCGGCGTGGTGTCGGACAGCACGTCGACTGTCCAGCTGGCGCTTCCAGCGGGCATGGACCTCGATCGTTCGCGACTGTCGCTGAGTGTGGGGACGTCGCCGCTCGCGACCATTCGCGGCATCCAGCGTACGCTGCGGATCTACCCGTACGACTGCACCGAGCAGGTGACGAGTGCCGCCATTCCGCTCATCGCGCTGTATCGCGCGCAGATGCAGGGTGGCGCCGAGAAGTTGAAGGGCAATCCGCGAGCGGAAATTGCGCGTGCGGTGGCGGTACTCAGCGGCCGCCAGCGCGCCGATGGCGGCATCGGCTACTGGTCGTCCACCGATTGGTCGAGCGCGTGGCTCAGCGCGTATGCGGGCATGGTGTTGCTCGACGCGCGCGAAGCGGCAAACGACGTAAAGGTGGACACGATGGTGTTGAGCAAGCTCGCCGGATACCTGACGACGCAGCTGCACAACGATTCGAATCCGGAGTTCACGCCGATTGGGTACTGGAGGGAGCTGCGCCTGCGCGAGCAGGTCGCGGCAGTGGACTTCCTCAGCCGGTATGGGCGGCCGGATGTCGCCGCGGAGAACGAGCTGTATCGTACGGCAACGCAGCTCACGCTCGAGGATCGCGCGCGGCTTGCCGAAGCGCTGATGCGGCGGAAGCAGGCCGTGCCCGCTCGACGGCTGATGGAAGCCACGTGGGCGACGATTCGGGTGGAAGGACATCGTGCGGTGCTGCCCGACACCAACCGGCGCGCCTTCTACTTCGAGTCGCGGATGCGCCCACTCGCACGCGTGCTGACGGCGACGCTCGCTGTCGATCCGACCAGTGCGCTCATCGGTCCGATGGTGGAAACCCTCGCCATGCAGAACCGCGCGGGTGGAGACTGGACGTGGAACACGCAGGACTTCGCCTCCACCGTGAGTGCGCTCGCCGCCTTCGAACGCCGCCAGCGGAAGCAGGCCGACCGCAGCGTTCGCGTGCGTGCCGGCGATCGGGTGATCGTCGAAGGGGGCGCAGTGGTGCAGGCAGCATGGCGCGACTCGAGCATCGCGCTCACCGGGTTGGTCGATGCCGGCAACCGCGCGCGGACGCTCACACTGTCCGTCGACGCAACGCCGGGAACGGGGAGCGTGTACTACTACCTCTCGGTCACCGAGATTCCCGCCGTGCCGCCAGTGACGCCAGAGATCCGCGGCATCCAGGTGGAACGGTACTACGAAAGGCTGGAAGGAGGGACGCCGCTGGTGAGTGTCGCCGAAGGTGACCTCGTGCGCGTGCGGCTGCGGGTGACGGTGCCGTCGACGCGGTATTTCCTGGTGCTCGACGACGCGCTACCGGCGGGACTCGAGGCAGTGGACTTGAGCCTCCGCACGGCGGCGACGATGCCGGGGCCGGGCGCGAATGCGGAAGCCGCCGACCACGAAGAGAGCGAACAGACGTCGTGGTATGGCAGTTGGGATTCCGGGTGGTGGTCGCCGTTCGATCATCGCGAGCTGCGCGACGACCGCGTTGTGTATTCGGGCACGGTCGTGTTTCCCGGCACCTACACGGCGACGTACATCGCGCGCGCGACCACGCCGGGCACCTTCATCCGTCCGCCAGCGCATGCGGAAGAGATGTACAACCCGGCGGTGAATGGTCGCAGCGACGGAGGGACGTTCATCGTCACGCAGCGCAAGAGCGGTGCGCCGTGAGGCAACGCAAGCGGATCGTCGTGGCCGGGGTGTCGGCACTGGCGCTTGGCGTTGGCGCATTCGCCGTCTGGATCTCACGCCCGTTGCCTGCATCCATGACGGCTCGCCCTCTCGACGCCGGCGTCACCATCCAGGATCGTCGGGGGACGACGCTTCGCTCCACGCGATCGGCGGACGGCAGCCAGGCGCGCTGGGTGTCGTACGAGGCAATCGACCCGGACATCATCAATGCGTTCGTCGCGGTGGAAGATGCGCGGTTCTGGGAGCATCCCGGCGTCGACGTCCAAGCCATCGCGCGCGCGGCGACGCAGAACCTGCGCGCGATGCATGTCGTCTCCGGAGCGTCGACGATCTCCATGCAGCTTGCGCGGCTCATGCAACCAGCGCGTCGCGACTGGGGAGGCAAGTTCACGCAGGCGCTGTGGGCGCTGCGCATCGAGCGTCAGCTCACCAAGCAGCAGATCCTCGAGCAGTACCTCAACCGCGTGCAGCTCGGTCAGGCAACGGTGGGCGTCGGCGCGGCGAGCGCGTTGTACTTCGACGCGATGGCGAATGAGCTGAGCATCGGGCAGGCGGCGACACTTGCCGGACTCGCGCACGCGCCGTCGCGCGACAATCCGCATGCGGCGCCGACGAAGTCGCGCGCGCGCCGAGCGTATGCGCTACGACGCATGGAGAAGATGGGCTACGCTTCGCGCGAGGACATCGCACGCGCACGCGACGAGCCGCTGCGTCTCGTGCCGCGCACGCCGCCATTTCTCGCACCGCACTTCACGATGCGCGTGCTCTCGTTGTTGCCGGACGATCGGGCGACGAGTGTGCGCACGTCGATCGATGCGGAGCTGCAGTCGGCGGTGGAGAGCGAAGTCCGACACACGGTGGACGTGTTGAAGACGCGCGGCGTGGAGGATGCGGCGGCCGTGGTGCTCGACAACCAGAGCGGCGAAGTGCTCGCGTGGGTGGGCTCACCGGACTTCTGGTCGGCGGCCGACGGGCAGACCGACATGGTCGTCTCGGCGCGGCAGCCCGGGTCGGCACTCAAGCCGTTTCTGTATGGACTCGCGCTCGATCGCGGTGTCACCGCGGCGACGATCCTGCCTGACGTGTCGAGGTCGTACGCGACGGCGACAGGGGCATATACGCCGCGAAATTATGACCGCCACTTTCGCGGGCCGGTCCGCGCGCGCGAGGCGCTCGCGAGCTCGTACAACGTGCCCGCGGTGGAGCTCGCGGCACGGATGGGTGCAGGGAGCCTGCTGCACACGCTGCATCTCGCCGGCTTCGAGTCGCTCGAGCGGGACGCCGATTTCTATGGACTCGGTCTGGCGTTGGGGAATGGAGACGTCACGCTCATCGAGCTCGCGAATGGCTACCGCGCGCTGGCGAACGGCGGATCGTGGCGGCCGTGGAGCTGGCGGCTTGGTCCACGCGCCGGTGTCGGCACTGCACAACGCGTGATCTCCCCGGTCGCGAGTGCCATCGTGCTCGACATGTTGAGCGATGCGTCAGCGCGCATTCCTGGCTTCGGCACGAGCACGCCATTCGACTTTCCGTTTCCAGTTGCCGTGAAGACCGGCACGAGCCGGCACTTCACCGACAACTGGGCGGTGGCGACGACGCGCGGATTCACGGTGGCGGTGTGGGCGGGCAATTTCAGTGGTCGTCCGATGCAGGGCGTCAGCGGTATCACCGGCGCTGGTCCCTTGCTGCATCGCGTCGTGATGGAGACGTCGAAGCGTGTGTCGCCCGGTGCGTTGGTGACACCGGCGGACGTCGGCGCAGTCGCGGTGCCTGTGTGCCGGCTGTCCGGTATGCGCGCGACGCCGCAGTGTGCCCAACTCACCGAGTGGTTCGCGCCGGGGACGGCCCCGACGACGACGGACGACTGGGAGCGCGACGGCCGCGTCGCCCTGCCCGCCGAGTATGCGGAGTGGAGCATGCAGCAGGGCGGGTCGCCGACGCGCGCAGTGTCGCTCACCGCATCCGCGCCTGTCCGCCGAGCGGCTGAGGACTCCGCGCGATCGCCACGTTTTCGCATCCTGTCACCGCAGGACGGCGATCGGTATGCGGTGCCGGCGGGGGTGGAGTCGCGCTATGCGACGATATCGCTGCGCGCGATCGGTGGACGGGCGGTCCGCTGGTCGATCGACGGCACGGCATACGAAGGCGAACGCTGGCCACTCGCGCCGGGCACGCACGTCTTCAAGGCGATCACCGCAAGTGGTGACACGGCCGAAGCACGCATAGCCGTCGAGCGATGAAACAGCAGATGACAATGGATACTGCTGGCGCAATCGGGACGGTGGGCGGCTGTGACCCTACACGCCGAGCTGCTGGCGAATGTCCGCGGCCTTCCGCGCATCCCTGCGGAGTGTGATGTCCTTCCATGGAGACAACGCGCGCCATGCGCCGCCGATCGCGCCACGCCACGTGGATTCGACAGAGTCGGCACCCACCCAGCGCCGATATCCCTTCTGCACCAGGAAAGCATGGAATGCGCGGCTCTCGCGATCCTCGAATGCCAACGGATCCGCACCGCGCGTCGTCGGTACCATCGGCACCGTCTTCGCCCGCTCGGCGACCCGGGCCCGGTGCACCTCATAGAGTGCGCCGACGTCCGTCACCTCGGGAAAGCGCGCGCCGTCGGTGTTCGGCAGACTCGGTGTGCGTGATACAATCCGCGAGTTCGACGTGTACATCTTGACGCCGTCGGCGAAATCGGTCCGAATGCTCGCCACGATGCTCGGGCCCGTGTACTTGCCGATGCCGATGAGAACGAACGCAAACGCTCCGTCGCCAGGATGCTCGATCAAGGTGAGGACCGACCGAATGCTCGACGAGGGCGACCCGGTTGCTCGCAGCGGAGCGGCAAATCCGCGTTCCGTCAACGCGTTCTCCGACCTGGACATGTATTCCAGCAGCTCGGGCGCGACACCCGCCGCTGCATCGGACGTGAGCGACACATATGTGGTGCCGACGAACGATGGCTTTCCGTCCTTCAGGACGAGCGGATCGCGGAGGTGGTGATAGATGATGCTGAAGATCGATTCACGCTTTGGTGCTCGGGGTGCGGCAGGAGCTGACGGCTCGGCAGCAGGCGTGGCGAACGGCGCATGGCCGCGCATGATCGGACGAATGTTGCGGTAGCCGAGCGCGGTGATGACGTCGCCCGAGGGACCCCAAAAGACGCCTTCGACATCCGCAATCATTGCGGCGACTGCCATCAGCAAAGGCGCTTCATCCGGCGTGGACTGCAGCATCGCCGTCGTGAGTGGGGCAAAGCCGTGCACCTCGCCGTAGGTACGCACCGTCCGCGCATCGTGCGCGTTCTTGACCTCCACGTGCGGGTTGTTCCATGCCCACTCCCAACTCGCCGACGCGGGATGGTAGCTGCCGAAGAATTGCACGTCAGCCTCGAGACCCGCGCCGGAGGCGTCGGTAAAACGCAGCAGGCCTTCCTCCTGGCTGCAGCTCCACCGGTTGTAGCGATGGCGCTCCCACTTTGCATCCAGCGCGGCCTGTCGTGCGGTAATCGCCTCGTGCGCCTCCGACGCGACGACATCGAATGCCGGCGAGGTGAGCGACGAATAGGGAGGAGAATCGAACAGCGTGGACGACATGACCTGGACGCGTGGGTGTCTGCGGCACGCACAGAGTGTGGCGTGATGGAACAGGACGAGCGACGACGCACGCGCGAAACCATCGTCCGTACGTCGGATTGCCAGTGTGCGTCGCGCACCGTGTCCTGGTGATTTCCCCAGTGGCGCCGTGCCGGCGATCACTTACTTTGTGGCGCGTACGGCAGTTTGCCGATGCACAATCGTCACGCCAACTGGATCCTCAATGCCCTCGCGACTCCTCGTCCGACCCTTGACGGCAATCGCCGCCGTCCTGTTGACAGCGTCCGCCCTTCTCTCCGCAACCGCTCAGCAGGCAACCACCACCGGTTCCGTGCGCGGGGTCGTGCGCGGATCGGACAGCGCGCCCATTTCCGGCGCGAAGGTCGTTGCCATCAATGAAGCCTCCGGCACGCGCCGCGGTACGACCACCGACGACGGAGGGCGCTACAACATTCCCTTCCTCGACCCCGGCATGTACACCGTTCGCGCACAGCGCATCGGCTACCGGCCGGCCGAAAGGACCGGCATGCGCAGCAGCCTCGGTCAGGTCGCGACGCAGGACTTCACCTTGGAAACGGCAGCGACGCAACTCAATGCCGTCACCGTGAGTGCGAACGCCACGCCGCTCATCGAGCCGACCAAGACGGGAACCAGCACGCGCATTCTCGAGGAGCAGCTGCGCGGACTTCCCACCTCGGACCGCAACTTCAAGAACCTCGTGGTACTCACGCCAGGCGCCAGCGACGTCGGCGCCACCGGCGCGGGCGGGGGCCAGTCGCTCGGCGGCGGACGCACGGCGTCGTCGAACATCCTCATGGACGGCGTCAACAACAACGAAAGCTTCTTCGGCGGCGACGCGCGCGGCGGCGATCGCCTCCCGTTCTCGTTCTCGATCGAGGCGGTGAAGGAGATCCAGGTCATCACCGCCGGTTACGACGTCGAGCGCGGACAGTTCACCGGCGGCACCGTGAATGCCGTGACCAAGTCGGGCACGAACGAGTTCCACGGCAGTGTGTTCGACTACGAGCGCGGCGACAAGCGCTTCGGCCTCAAGCTGACGGGCAACGACTTCCTCGGCCGCACGCCACGCAACTACCTCCGCGAGCAGTACGGTCTCGCGATTGGTGGTCCGATCATCCGCGACAAGCTTCATTTCTTCTTCACGCTGGATCGGCAGATCGGCAACGAGCCGAAGCCAGTGCTGGTGACGGGCACCGACGCCACGAGCATCCGCAATTCGGGCATCAATGCCGATACGCTCGCCAAGCTGCTGTCGATCGCGAAGAACGCGTACGGGTACGATCTCGCGCAGGAAGTCGGCTCGTTCAAGCAGAACATCGACGAGTCTGCCGTGTTCGGCCGCATCGACTGGCAGATCAGCGACAAGCACACGCTCACCGTTCGCGACAACTACCTGAACTTCGTCCAGTCGAACGACCGTCTCGTCATCACGCCGTCGCTCAACGAGACGACGTCGAACGCCGGTCCGTACAAGGAAAAGACGAACAGCGCCGTCGTCGCGCTCACGTCACTGTTCACCACGAACGTGAACAACGAGCTGCGCGTGCAGCTCTCGAACGATCGCAAGCCGCGACCATCCAATCCGTCCGTGCTCGGCGGCATCATTCCGCAGGTGCGCATCAACGGTGTCGTCGCCAACCCCGGCGACGGCAAGGGGAATGTCACCACGGCGGTGCTCTTCGGATCGGATCCGGTGCTGCACGCGAACAACCTCGAGCAGGACACCTACGAGCTGATCGACAACGTCCGCTACACGCGGGACAACCACACGTACAAGATCGGGACGAACCTCAGCAAGATTCACGTCTTCAACGACTTCTTCTTCAACGGACTCGGTTCGTTCACCTTCAACAACCTCACCGACTTCGCCAACAAGACGCCGGCCAGCTACACAAGGGCGCTGCCCTTCACGCCGACGTCGGGGAATCCTGTCGCGCTGTTCGACGTGTACGAGGCGGCGCTCTACGCGCAGGACGAATGGCAGGTCAACCCGAAACTGTTCGTGACGTACGGCCTGCGCTATGACATCAGCCGTTACCCCGACAAGCCAAGGGCCAACCCGATTCTCGCCAGCGGTTCGCTCGGCCTGCGCAACGACCAGGCGATCACCGACAAGAACAACATCGCACCGCGCTTCGGCTTCACGTACGACCCGGAAGCGAACGGACATCAGGTCATTCGCGGCGGTTCGGGCATTTTCTATGGTCGCGCGCCGTACGTGCTCTACGGCAACACGCTGGGCAACACCGGCCAGACGCAGCTCGATCTCACGTGCAATGGCGCGCTGGCACCGGTGCCGAACCTGCCGTCGTACGCGCAGAGCATCAACAACATTCCAACGACATGCGTTGGCGGCGGCGCCGCGGCGGCGAGCAGGGGTTCGCCCGTGCTGTTCGCGACCGACTTCCAGCAGACGCAGGCATGGAAGACCAATCTCGCCTACGACCGCCTGCTCGCACCGAACTGGCGCATCACGTTCGAGGGGATCTACTCGCGCATCACGAAGGACTACATCGTCCAGGACGTCAACCTCGACGCCACGCCGAAGTTCGCCATCGAGGGTGGCATACCCGTCTTCCAGCCGGCGAGTACCATCGCTACGACGGGAACCGCCGCGGGCCGCACGAACATCAACTTCAGCCGCAAGGACGCGAACCTCGCCAACGTCTTCCTGCAGTCGTCGCTGGGTGAAGCCAAGTCAGCGCAGGGCTTCGTGCAACTCCAGGGCGCCACGTCATGGGGCGGTGTGCTCGCGAGCTACACGTACGATCGCACGCGCGACTTCAGCTCATCGTCGTGCTGCATCGCGGGCGGTGACCTGTTCAACAGCCTTCGCACCGCGGGCAATCCCAACGACTTCCAGGCGCAGTACGCGCGGGCCACGTATTCGCGGACGCACAGCATCGTGTTCTCGCCCACGCTGACCCTGCCATACGGTGTGTTGCTGAGCGGTATCTACCGCGGCTACACCGGCCTGCCTTGGACACCCATCTACGGCAGCGACGTGAATGGCGACGGCGTCGCCAACGATCGGCTCTACGTGCCAACGGACGCCGAGGTGGCGGGCTATACGTTCTTCCACAATCCGGCGGCGGGTCTCGACAGCGCGTTGCAGAAGACCCAGTTCCAGACTGCGCTGCAGGGCAACTCGTGTCTCTCGTCGCACCGTGGACAGATCGTCGCGCGCAGTGCGTGCGAGAATCCATTCCAGAACATTCTCGACGCGCGCGTGGCCAAGAAGTTCGAGACGTACCGCGGTCAGGCGCTCGAGGTGTCGGTGGACTTCTTCAACCTGCTGAATGGCTTGAAGAGCTCGTGGGGCCAGCGGAATGAAGTACAGGCGGCCAACACGGGTGCGCTCACGACGCGCGGCTTCAATGCCACCACGAACCGATATGTCTACCAGTACAACACGAACTTCGGGAAGCTGGAGCCGAGTCCGTTCGGGCTGAGCCAGCAGTTCCAGGTGCAGTTGGGGGCGCGGTACAACTTCTAGTTTCAAATAGAAGCGTTAACTGCAAGCATCAAGTTCAACCGGCGAACAGCAAGCTGCAAACATCAACAGTGCACGCGGATGACACGGACAACGGCCGGAGATTCACGGAGACTGCGGGCAGTTCTGTCGCAACCGTGTGCATCCGGCCGTTGTCCGCATTCATTCGTGTGCGCTGTTGCTCCATGTTGTTGCTGGTGCTACCGGCCCAACCATTAGACATGCGCCCGGCCCGCCCCCACTCGAAACGGTCAACCGGAGGCTCATGACACGTAGTATCGGGCAGTCTTGGAACGCTCATTTACCCCATTCCATTACTTGCATATGCAAGTGTCATATGCTAGCCTAGGATAGCCAGTTTGAGGAGCGCAGAATGGCAACGATCGTCCGAGAACTTGAAGCGTTGGAGCGGCTCCATCGGGAGTTCGGCTACACCTATGCCCAGCTTGCCGAGGCGCTGAACACCAGCGAACCGACGTTGCACCGTTGGCGACGTGGAGATGGTGGCGAGCCGACGCCCGTCTACCTCAAGCGACTGGAAGCGTTGGAGGCGTTCCTCGAGGAGCTCGACGAACTGTTCGCCAGCAAGCGTGCGGCTGCCGCGTGGATGGAGAAGCCCCTTGCCGTGCTGAAGGATCGCACCCCGCGCGCGATGATCGTCGACGGGCACGTCGACCGTGTGACGGGTGTGCTCTATGCGCTCAACGCCGGTGTGTCGCTGTAGCCCTTGATTTCGGCAAGACACCGAAATGCGGCTGACGCAGACGCGGCTCGTTGGTCTCACCTTCCGCGCAACCTCACCGCGTTACTCGGATCTACACAAAACGGCGGCGATGAGCCGGCTCTATCCGGGGCGGTTCAATTCGGCCGATGTCGGAGCCGTCTACGTGTCGCGCGAGCCCGAGACAGCGATTGAAGAGCTGCGGCGTCGTGCGGCGCGAGACGGAGTGTCGCTCGCGGATATGCATCCGCGATCAGTGTTCGTGATCGATCTACTCCTTCAGGAAGTCATTGATCTCACGGCGCCCGGGTCGCTGGAATCGTGGGGACTCACCCAGCGAGACTTGGCACGCGGGGATATGGAACGATGTCAGGAGGTCGCTGGCATCGCTGCGCGCGTTGGCGCGGAAGCGATTCGATGGACGTCTGCTACAGGCGCCGGCAAGAGCCTCGCCGTGTTCGTCGATCAGCTTCGGCCGGGGTCGCACGCAGACATCGCGAAGGGGTTCGATCTGACGGCCGACATGCTCCGCGCAATCGCATCAGGGGCATCCGTCACGGCACTGATTCCCGCTCTCAGCGAGATACCGCTACTGGACTAGATTCGCCGTCGGTTGCATCCATCCGCGGTCCGTGACCGTCTCACTGGCCGACGACGTGAGACAACCGATGGTGATGTGGCTGAAGGAGAGGGCTGACGCCCGAGCTCTTTGAGGAAACTGTTACGAATCAAACCATACTTGGCACTGGGCCGATCAACCTCAACTCGGGCGCCGCTGGTCCTTGTGTCTCTTCCGGGCCTGGGCCCTGAAGCCTTGCGCTCTTCATGCGTGTGAAGGTAAGCGCCGCCCGTCCGAACGAGTGGCGAGGCGCTTTACGCAAAAGGCGGTGACGCGTTGTTTTCCATACAGCGTCGGAGTGGGACGTAAACGGTCAGAAGGCCCGCTTCTCAGCAAGCCGCACAGGCTTAACAGTGACTATGTTGCGCTAATAAACATCGGTAGTCACCATTCGTGCGCTGCCAGAGCCGGTTGCGCATTCGGTGTTCGCCCTCCTGGGGTGTCCAGCCGATTGGCCTAGTCGTTCGTCGCCCAAGGCTCCCTCGGACCTGCACCTCAGGTTCATGGCATGTGCGAGTGATCTGAGCCACCCCCCTCGCACGTGCTGAGAAACATGTCGCTCGTCTCTTCCCGCGCACGCCGCATCTCGCGGCGGGCTGCCACGCTCATTGCCGTACTCGCAGTGGGCGCCGCGTTCATCATCAACGCGGGAGACGCCGAGGCGCACGGCGCACCGAGTTGGCTGAGTCGATTGATGCGCGCCGTGGTCCGGCGCGAATCGGTGGCACAGCCCGCTTCTGACACCGTCGCCGTCTTCGGGCCGAAGACCATGGCCCTTGGCGCTGCGACGAGCGGCACCTTCATCGAGAAGTTCACCATCGCCGCTCCGCAGAGTGGCGGCTACCTGCTGCGCGTGACGAACGGGCCCAACGGTGCGCCGCGCATGACCGGCGGCACCGTGAGTCTCAATGGCGCCGTCGTCTTCAGCGCCACCGACTTTGCGGCCTTGCCCTCGGGCGCCACGCGCGACGTGCCGGTAATCGCCGCCGCGGCCGACACACTCATCGCGACGCTGACCGGACCCGCGAATGCGGCGATCAGCCTGTCGCTGCTGACCGTGCCCGATCCCACGTTCACTGTGTTCGGGCCGCGGACCTACGAACGCGACAACGGCAAGCCGGTTCTCGTGACCTCGAACTTCACGCTGCCCGCCGGTGCCCGCCCGCCGAGCTTTCTGTGCATCCGTAACGGAGAGCTCGACGGTTCGCGCCGCAACTCCAGCTCGCGCGTCATCCTGAACGGCGTCGAGATCATCGGGCCGTCTGATTTGAATCAGCAGGTGGCGGGGTTCCTCAAGCCGGTGACGTTCCAGCAGAGCAACGTGCTGCAGGTCGAGATGCGCGGCTCGCCGGACTCGCGCCTCACGATCTGCGGCATGGCGACCGACTCGCTCAAACCCCAACTCACGATCACGGCGCCCACGCCGTCGTTCATCACCCGACAGACGCAGATCGACGCCGTCGGCGTGGTCGTCGAGCAGACCGCGGTGAAGATTACCGTGAATGGCCAGCTCGCGTCGGTCACGCCAGGCACGGCTGGGCGGCTAGCTACAGTTGCGCGCGATGGAGCAGTGACCCTGGCGTATGAGTACGATGCGAATGGCAATCGCACGCGAACCACCGGCGTCGGGAGCGTGCAAACGGCATCAGTCGATGCGCAAGATCGCGTGACGGCATTTGGAAATGCATCGTTCGGATACCGACCGAGTGGTGAACTCAGGTTCAAAGCCATTGGAGCCGACACAACGTGGTATCACTACTCGGCGATGGGTGCCCTGCTCGACGTGCGGCTACCCGACGGTACCGTTGTCGGATATACAATTGATGCAGAGGGTCGCCGTGTGGGAAAGACCGTCAACGGCACAATTGTAAAGGGATGGCTCTACGGTAATGATCTGGCGGTTGTCGCCGAGGTTGGTCCGACGAAATCAGGGACCAACAATGACATTGTTAGCCGATTCGTCTTTGGCGCCACCGTTGGTGTGCCCGAATATATGGAGCGCGCCGGGACTACCTACCGAATGATCGCCGACGAGCGTGGCAGTATCCGCCTTGTTGTCAACGCCACAACTGGCGCAGTGGTGCAGCAGATCGACTACGATCCATTCGGACGAGTGACGCTCAACACAAACCCTGGATTTCAGCCTTTTGGCTTCGCGTCCGGCATTTATGATGAGCAAACTGGCCTCATACGCTTTGGCGCGCGAGACTACGATCCGGAGACCGGGCGGTGGACGACGAAAGATCCGATCGGCTTCAACGGAAAATCGCTCAATCTCTACCAATACGCCTCGAACGATCCCCTCAACCACACAGATCGTACTGGGTTGGTGGGTGAATTGTCTGAACAGGAGGCTGGCATGGCCGTCGGTGCCGTGATCGCTACGGCTCTCATGGCAAGATTTGTCCAGCAGCGTCAGCAAACAGAGAGCGTATTCGGACCACTGACACTGTCGTACGACTTCAAGCGCAACTGGGAATCGGCGCTGGAGCCATCGGACCTTCCAAAAGGTTACACGCCGGCACCACCGAAAGGCCCGAGGCACACGGAGTGTGAATCCCACTGCAATGACTCCATGGAAGAAAAACAAACCTGGTGCAACGGCCCAAGGGGACCAAAGTTTGGATTTCAGAGAATTTCGTGCAACTCGGCCGCAGCGACGGGCGATGTGAATCAATGGTTGGGATTCTGCGCCTTGGTCTGGGGTGACAACGAAATCTTTTAGGATTGAAAGAGGCTCGCAGAGCATGAGACATTTGACCGTGAAGTGATCATGCTTTCGCCGAGCCCACAACAAGGAGGAACCATTGTCTGCAGTAATGATTGCTGAACGGGCACTTCAGGTCACGGGCGAGCCGACGACCACGATTCTGCTGAAGCTCTACGCGCCAGAGAATATTCCTTGGCACATCGACCCCGAACTATTTCCGTGGAGGTGCGCGTACACATTCGAGGCCAAGGCGGGGAATATGCTCAATGGTGACGAGACCTCTTCGTTCGGGTACGGGAGGGATAGCCTTGAAGCACTACTCGCCGCCCTTCTGCAAAGCCGCTGTTACCTCGATCGCCTGTTTGAGGAGCATGGACGTCAGTATACGTGGGCGCCTATTGCGAATGCGCAGGGTGGACATGCCATTCCCTACCCGATCTACACCGAGGTGGGTCCAGAGTTTGAGCGCGAGATGATTGGTCTGATGTGGCGGGAGCAACGCGCGTTCATACACCGAGAGCGTGATGGCATCATGAGGCGAATTAGGGGAGCGCCCGGCGACTCTGACGGGACGGGGAGGTTGTGAGCCTGGTGCCCGCTGGCTACTAAGACCCGAAGGCGGACAGCTGGAAGCCGTCGGCAAACGGTCGCGTCATCAAGGTGTTGTCCGTCAACGGTGGTATCGCCACGGTGGACGTGCAGGGGCAGAGCGTCGCGGCGACTGCGGACACGCTGGCGAAGCTCGGCATCGACGACGTGGAGCTCTCCCGCCTGGCGACGCTCTACCAACCCGGTGCCACGCTGTGGCGCGTGCCGATTACGCACTTCGCGCTCTGGGACTGGGACTGGTTCACGTTCCTGCCACGGTCCTTCAAATCACCGGATCTGTCACCCAAGAAGAAGGGCGACGCCCAGGAGCCCAACAGCTGCACTGGATCCGAGATCAACGCCGTCACCGCCAACGTCAACGGCCAGCCGCTGGCGATCGACTCGGCGAGCCACACCTTCTCGCGCAGCATCACGCTGGCGAGCGGGATGAACTTCGTCACGATCACGGCGACCGACGCAGCGGGGAATGCCACGAGCGTCGTCCGACAGATCACGGTGGACCACACGCCGCCGACGCTCACGGTAACAGGGCCGGCCGAGTCGTTGATCACGAAGGAGTTGGTCGCGCACGTCAATGGAACCGCGGTGGGGAGCAGCGCAGTGACGCTCACCGTGAATGGCACCGCGGTCACGCTCGGCGCCGGTGGCGCGTTTGCTACGGATGTGTCGATCACTGAAGGCGCGAACACGCTCACGGTGGTGGCGACGAATGCCGCCGGCCTGAGTGTCACGGCCACGCGCCACGTCGTCCGCGACACACAGGCGCCGGCACTCGGCTGGAGCGCACCGGCCGACTCGACGATCACGACGGCGAGCACGATCAACGTCGCCGGGACGATCACCGATGCGACC
>JBBQDT010000027.1:0-36394 GCA_038319955.1 Gemmatimonadales bacterium
GCAGCGTCACCAGCGTGATCTCCGGGCTCGCACCGAGGCGGAACGGAATGCCCCAGTAGCCCGTGCCAGGGCTGATGTAGAGCAGCGCGTCCTTGTTGATGTGCGCGCCCATCGCATGATCGAGAAATGGCGATGCCAGACTCCAACCCAGCTTCGGCAGCGCGAACTGTCCCCAATGCGTGTGACCGCTCAGTGTCAGCGCCACGCCACGCTTCGCCAACGATGGCCATAGCGCCGGATTGTGTGCGAACGCGATCACCGTCGCACCGTCCGGAACGCTGGCCAGTGCGCGCTCGACGTCGGGAGCCGAACGCGCGCGCCCCGCCGGATCACCCGTGCCCACGACCACGATCTCTGCGTCGCCACGCCGGATGATGCGCATGTCGTTCACGAGCACCGTACCGAGCTTCGCCTCGAGCAGGTTGCGCTCGACATCATCCCAGCCGGCATACACGTCATGATTGCCCGGAATCATGTAAACGCCGAGCGGTGCGGCCAGCGATCCCAGCGCCCGCGCGTACGATGCGACATCCTCGGCGCGATCGTCGATGAGGTCACCCGTGACGGCGATGATGTCCGGCTCGAGCTCTGTGGTCGCACTCACCACCCGGCCAAGAAAACGACGCGATGTGTGCGGGCCAACGTGGAGGTCCGACAGCTGCGCGATGCGCAGCCCCTCGAACTCCGGTGCGAGGCCGGGGACGTTCACGTCGACGCGCCGGACGACGAGGTGCGCCGAGCCGAAGTAGCCCGCACTGAGCATGATCACGACGAACGCGACTGCAACCGCTGCGACAATTCGTCCCACCGTGAGCGCGTGACCGAACGGCGCACCACCAATGAGGCCAAGCAGTCCGGCGGACGCCACGAGGGGCAGCATGAGCTGCGCATACCAGAACGGCCGGACCACGAACAGCCGGAACCCCTTGCCAGGATAGAAGGGCCAGCCGCGCCAGCGCACGTAGGCGAGCAGGGGGAGCGTCGTGTAGACGGCAATGACGACGAGCGCCGCGAGCGCCCCCGGAAACAGGCCGGCAACGAGCACGCCGAGCGCGCCCCACGCCACGATGAGGTACAGGGCGAGGCGCGTGGCAATGCGCACTACGCTGACAGGGTTCCTGCGTCGGGGCCTTGGCATGGTAGACGTACCCATGGATAGCAAATTGAGGTCCCGGGCCGAGTTCGTACGACTCGCCACACGGCTCGGCTAGACACCAAAGACGGCTAGCCGTCCTTTGGGTCGGTTTTCGACGGAGAATCGGTCGTGTGCACGACGACCGAGGGACGCCCGCCGCGAAGACCCATGCGTGCCAGCGCCTGATACTCCTGCGTGGGCAGGCTCTCGAACGTCTGCGTCGGCGCGGTGGGCTGTCCGCGCAGCGACGACACGAGCCGGTCCGCCTCGTCATCCGTCTTGCCGATGGCCTGAAGCGCATAGTGCGCGAGACTGAACGCGGCTTCGCGCTCGGCGTAGACGGCGCGTCCCTGTGCGTCGCGCGTGGAGAGATGATCCTCGAAGTAGGCTTGTTCGGCGGCGCTGTGCGTGCGCACCGCAACGTCGACGTACGGATTCGCGAGTCGTGCGACCTCCACGATGCGTCGCGCGCGAATGGGCTCGGGCGTCGTGACGACGATCAGCCTCGCCTGCCGGATGCCGGCGCGATCGAGTACGTCGGCGCGGGTGGCATCGCCCTGGATCGCGTGCTCGCCGTGCTTCCGCAGCCCGCCTACCACCCGTTCCTGCTCCTCGATGATGACGCACGACACACCAGCCCGGCGCAGCGCATCGGCGACCGTCGAGCCGACACGCCCGTAACCGACGAGTACCACGTGACCGGAAAGCTCATTGAAGCCGAAGAACTCGTGGTCGGTGCGAGTGCCGTAGAGCGCGTCGAAGGCCTGCATCGTGATCGACGCACGCGGTGCCCGTGGCGCGCCAGCCGCTTCCTCGGACGCCGCCCTGTCAGCGATGCGCTGCGCAAAGCGCTCCGCGAGCGCGAGCAGCGGTCCATTCACGGTGATGGCGATGATGGCCGCCGCAACCAGCAGTGCCTGCGCGCTGGGATCCACGAGGCCCAGCCCGACGCCGAGTCCAGCGACGATGAAGGAGAATTCGCCGATCTGTCCGAGCGATGTGCCGATGACCAGCGCAGTGCGTGAGCCTTCACCGAGGATGCGTACGAGCGCGAATGCGAGGATCGCCTTCCACGCCACGATGACGACGACGAGCGTGAGCACATGCCAGGGCTGCTGCATGATGGCGCTCGGATCGAACAGCATGCCGACCGAAACGAAGAACAGAACGGCGAACGCGTCCTGCATCGGGAGCGCGTCGGCCGCGGCGCGATGGCTGAGCTCCGATTCGCTGACGACGGCGCCGGCGAAGAACGCGCCGAGGGCGAACGACACGCCGAACAGCTCCGCGGCAATGGTGCCGATGCCGAGCGCGGCGACGAGGACAGCGAGCGTGAAGAGCTCGCGCGAACCCAGCTTGGCGACGTGCTCCAGCAGCCACGGCACGAAGCGTCGGCCCACGACGAACATCAGCACGATGAAGCCAAGCACCTTCGCGATGGCGATCGCGATGGAGAGCAGTAGTTCGCTGGTGGACCCCGACGCGCCCGTGCCGCCAAGGATCGGCGCGAGCGCAGGCAGCAGCACGAGCGCGAACACCATGGTCAGGTCTTCGACGACGAGCCATCCGACGGCGAGCCGGCCTTCGGCCGAGTCGAGCCGATCGCGCCCCTCGAGTCCCTTCAGGAGAACGACCGTGCTGGCGACGCCGAGCGAGAGGCCGAGCACCACGGCGCCGCCCCAGCTCCACCCCCAGGCGCGCCCGAGCGCGACGCCGACGCTGCCGGTGATGAATGTCTGGAGGAGTGCGCCGGGCACGACGACGCGCTGGACGGCGGCGAGGTCGCGCAGGGAGAAATGCAGTCCAACGCCGAACATGAGCAGGATCGCGCCGAACTCGGCGAGCTGCTTGGCGAGTCCCGCGTCGGCGACGAACCCGGGCGTGAATGGGCCGACGACGACACCGGCCATCAGGTAGCCGACGATGGGCGGCAGCTTGAGCCGGACGGCGAGCAGTCCGAGGACGAAGGCGACGCCAAGGCCGGCGGCGACCGTGGCGATCAGAACGGTGTCGTGTGGCATTACAGCGGGTGACTGGGTGGGCAGCCGAACCAAAGCTACCACTCGGCGGGCGCTGTCGTAGCCGGGGTCGGTGACTTAGATAACTCGCTATGCGATCCCACTGGATATCGGTCGGCGCGTTGGCGCTCGCGGGCTGCGCGAGCGGACATCGCGCGCCTGCGCCGGAAGCGCGGACGATGCGCGTGCTCGTCTACAACATGCACGCGGGCAAGGATGCGCCCGGCGTGGACAATCTCATCCGGTTGTCCGAACTGTTTCGGTCGACGAACGCCGACATCGTGCTGCTGCAGGAGGTCGACAAGGGAACGAAGCGTTCCGGCAACGTCGATCAGCCGGCGCTGCTGTCGCAGCTGAGTGGACTGCATGCGGCATTCGGGAGTGCGCTCGACTATGACGGCGGCAAGTACGGCGTCGCCATCCTGTCGCGCTGGCCGATCGTGTCGGACACGCTCTTTCATCTGCCCGTCGATCCGCCGCAGGAACGGTCGGGCGGCTCGCACGAGCCGCGCGGTGCGCTGCGTGCGATCGTCCAGAGTCCATTCGGCCGGATGGCGGTGATCAACACGCACCTCGATGCGGCAGGAGTGGATCGCTGGCGCAGGCAGGAGGCCGACTCGGTGGTGAGTCTCGTCGCGCAAACGCAACGCACCGAATCGCTGGTGATCGCCGGTGGAGACTTCAACTCCACGCCAGAGAGCGCGGTGCAGGTGGCGGTGCGAAAGGCGGGACTGCGCGACAGCTGGATGGAATGCAACGGCGGCCAGGGGTTCACCTTTCCCGACGACAATCCAGTCAAGCGGATCGACTATCTCTTCCTGACCGGCGGTATTCACTGCACGTCGGTGGAGGTGATCAATACGCGCGTGTCGGATCATCGGCCGGTGCTGGTCGAGCTCACGATACCAGCGAACGTGTCGCAGCAGACGCCGACGGCAGGCGGTCCGGATAGGCCAGCGCTGTCGACGGCGCCGCGCGTCGTCGCAACGTCGTCCGTCGGTAGTCTCGATCCGCGCACGCCCCTCACCAGTGCGCAACGCGCGTGGGTGGATTACACGCTCGAATCGCTCAGCCTGCGCGAACGCGTCGGCCAGATGGTCAACGTCTGGGTGCTCGGCGACTACACCAACTCGCACGACTCGAGCTTTGCCGAGGTGATGCGGTGGATCCAGCGCGATCACATCGGTGGGATGACGATGTCGCTCGGCTCGCCGATCGAAGTGGCGGCGAAGCTCAATGCGTTCCAGCGCGCGTCGAAGGTGCCGTTGATGGTCGGCTCGGACCTCGAGCCGAACCTCGGGCGTCTCGAGGGAGGCATCTTCTCGCACTACATGCTGGACGGCGGTGGCGCGACCGTCTTTCCGAATGCGATGGCGATTGCCGCGACGGGCCGCGACCAGGATGCGTATGACGTCGGGCACGCGATCGCGCTGGAGGCGAAGGCGGTCGGCATCTACATGAACTTCGCGCCCGTGGTGGACGTCAACAACAATCCGGCGAATCCGGTCATCAACACGCGCTCGTTCGGTGAGGATCCGAAGCAGGTGGCGCGGCTCGCGGCGGCGTTCGTGAAGGGAACGCAGGACGCGGGGGTGATGGCGACGATCAAGCACTTTCCCGGCCATGGCGACACCGACGTCGACTCGCATGCGCGGCTGCCCATCGTGCTCGCGTCAGCGGCACGCCTGGATTCGGTGGAGCTGGTGCCATTCGCGGCGGCCATCGACGCCGGCGCGGGGATGGTGATGACCGCGCACATTGCACTGCCCGCCATTCAGGGCGACAGCACGACGCCGGCGACGCTCGCGCCGAAGATCATCACCGGGTTGTTGCGCGGGAAGCTGCACTTCACCGGTCTCGCGATCACCGATGCGATGACGATGGGCGGCATCGGCAAGGGCTACACCACGGAAGAGAGCTCGGTGCTCGCGGTGCAGTCGGGCGCGGACGTGCTGCTCAAGCCGACCGACCCGTCCAAGGCCGTGGATGCGCTGGTGGCCGCGGTGGAGAGTGGCCGCATTTCCCGTGCACGCATCGACTCCGCCGTACGTCGCGTGCTGGAACTCAAGGCGCGCACGGGCATCGCCTTTCACCCAATCGCCTCGCTCGACACGTTGCGCGACGTCGTGGGGTCACCCGAGCACCGCGCGCTCGCGGCGGACATCGCCGAGCGCGCGGTGACGCTCCTGCGCGACTCGGCGAGTCTGATTGCGGGTTCGCGTCGGGGACGCACGGTGCTCGTGCAGTACATGCCCGAGACGGAATTGCGGGCGGGGAAGGCGTTCGCGGCGGAGGTGAGTCGCGTGGGTGGTGTGCGGGCGTTCAAGGTGAGCCCGTCGGTGTCGGCGACGACGCTGGATTCCATTGCGCGAGTGGCGCAGGGAGCAGATCGCGTGATCGTCGCGACCTATGTGCGGCGCATCGAGGGTGAGGGTCGCTTTGCCATTCCGTCGCACATCGCCCGCTGGATCGACTCGATGGCGATGCGCGAGAAGGTGATCGTCGTGTCGCTCGGCAACCCGTACCTGCTCAGACAATTTCCGCATGTGGGCACCTACGTCGTCACATATGGTATCGCCGACGCGATGGAGCGCGCAGCGGCGCGAGCGGTGCTGGGCCGTGCACCGATCGGTGGAAAGATTCCTGTGTCGCTGCCTGGCTTCTTCGCGCGTGGCGACGGATTGCAACGGGTCGCCACGCCGTAGGGCGGAACCTCGCTACGCTCAGGACGACAACTCACCCTTGTCGTCCCGACAGGAGCGCACAGCGCGACCGAGGGACCTGCTCTTCGCAGTTGACAGGTCACCCCGAATCTCCAGCTTTGGTCCATCACTCACCGAGGGTCGCCCCCATGCGCCGTGTCGCTGCAACGCAGATGTGCATCGCCATCCTCGCGCTTGGCGCGCCGGCTGTTGGCGCGCAGGCGATCGGTCGCATCGAACGACTCGACCCCGCGCTCGACGCTCTCGTTCCGCCTGGTGCGCGCATCGAGAAGCTCGCAGAGGGATTCCTCTGGACCGAAGGCCCGGTGTGGCGAAAGAGCGGAGGCTACCTGCTCTTCAGCGATATTCCGAGCAACGCCATCAACAAATGGAAGGACGGGCAGGGCATCACGACGTTCATGCGCCCGGCGGGTTACAGCGGCGCCACTCCGTATGGTCGTGAGCTCGGCACCAACGGTCTCGCGTTCGACAGGAACGACAAGCTCGTCGTCGCCGATCATGGCAACCGACAGATCGCACGCATCGATGACTCGATCTTCACGCGGACCACGCTCGCCGACCGATATCAGGGCAAGCGGCTCAACAGCCCGAATGACCTCGTCTTTCATCCGAACGGGGACATCTACTTCACCGATCCGCCATATGGGCTCGACGGACTCGACGCCAGCCCGACGAAGGAGCTGACGTTCAGCGGCGTGTACCGGTTGAAGCCGAACGGCGACCTGACGCTGTTGACGAAGGACCTCACGCGCCCGAATGGCATCGCGATCTCACCCGATGCGCGGACGCTGTACGTCGCCGTGTCGGATGGCGCGAAGCCGATGTACATGGCGTACGACCTTCAGCCCGACGGCACGATCGCCAATGGACGCATGTTCTTCGACCCGGCTCCGCTGGTGGCGCGGGGACGCGTCGGGTCGGCCGATGGAATGAAGGTGGACGCGCAGGGAAACCTGTTCGCCACCGGGCCGGGCGGCGTCCTCGTTTTCAACGCCGCGGGCAAGCACCTCGGCACGATCATGACTGGCGAAAAGACCGCGAATGTGGCGTTCGGCGATGATGGGCAGACGCTGTACATGACCGCGGATCATAAGCTGTTGCGGATTCGCCTGAGCACCAAGGGTCTCGGATTCTAGGCTTGCTCGCCGGGCGGTCGCGCGCATTCCTTCCGGTGTATCGATCAGCGAGCGCGCCCAGACGCCTTCTCCAGGAACGCGCACTCCCTCCCGCTGACGACTGCGCAGCGATCTCGAATGAGCAAAAGGTCTCACCACTCCGCAAAACTGCCATCGACATGCCGCCACACCGGATTACGCTATCGGTGCCCGGCTTCAGCCGCTTTAGCAACAAACGACTCGTTGATCTCGATGCCAAGCCCAGGACCCTGAGGGATCGCGACGTGACCATCCTTGTATTCGAACACCGACGGATCCACGAGGTAGTCCAGCAGGTCATTCGTCTGGTTGTAGTGAATTCCCAGCGATTGCTCCTGGATGAACGCGTTGTAGCACACCGCATCGAGTTGGAGATTCGCCGCGAGCGCGATCGGACCCAGCGGACAATGCAACGCCAGCGCGACATCGTACGCCTCGGCCATCGCGGCGATCTTCTTCGTCTCCGTGATGCCACCCGCGTGTGAGGGATCCGGCTGGATGATGTCCACGTAGCCGTCGGAGAGGATCTTCTTGAAGTCCCAGCGCGAATAGAGACGTTCGCCGAGTGCAATGGGCGTCGAGCAATGATTCGCAATCTCCTTGAGCGACTCGGCATGCTCGGAGAGCACGGGCTCCTCGATGAACATCAGCCGATACGGCTCGAGCTCCTTCGCGATCACCTTGGCCATTGGCCGGTGCACTCGACCATGAAAGTCCACGCCGATGCCGAAGTGCGGGCCCATCGCCTCGCGAATCGCACCGACGCGCGCCAGCACCGCGTCGACCTTCGCGTGGCTGTCCACGAACTGCATCTCCTCGGTGGCATTCATCTTCACCGCCGTGAAGCCGAGCGCACCGCACTCCTTTGCCATGGCCGCCGTGTCCGACGGACGATCGCCGCCGATCCACGAGTACACGCGAATTCGATCGCGCAGCTGCCCACCGAGCAACTGATGCACCGGGACGGCGAGCGCCTTGCCCTTGATGTCCCATAGCGCCTGATCGATGCCGGCGATCGCGCTCATGTGAATGCCGCCGCCGCGATAGAAGCCGGAGCGGTACATCACCGTCCAGTGATCCTCGATGAGGAAGGGATCCTTGCCCACGAGGTAGTCGGCGAGTTCGCGCACGGCGGCCGCCACGGTGTGCGCTCGACCCTCGAGCACCGGCTCGCCCCATCCGGCGATGCCGTCGTCGGTCTCGATCTTGAGGAAGCACCAGCGCGGAGGGACGAGATAGGTCGTGAGGCTTGTGATCTTCATGGCGATTGGTCACGAGACAGCGCAGACCACGCATCGACGAACGCGCGCGCGCTCACGGCGACCTGCTCGGCGACATCTCCCCGGCGATACAACGCCGAGCCCAGGCCGAAGCCTGTGGCGCCGGCGGCAACGTATTCGCCCATGGCGCCCGGCGTGATGCCGCCGACGGGAAAGCAGCGCGTCGTCGCGGGGAACACGCTGCGGAATGCGCCCAGCACTCTCGGGGTGAGCAGCTCGGCGGGAAACAGCTTGAGTGCATCGGCGCCGTTTGTGAGCGCGGCAAACCCTTCAGTGGCCGTGGCGATACCCGGAATACAGATCATGCGGGCGGCCTTCGCTGCGCGAATGACGTCGGCGTCGCCGTGTGGCATCACGATGAGCCGTCCGCCGGCGTCGGCGACGTCATGCACCTGCGATGTCGTCGTCACCGTGCCGGCGCCGAGGAGGACATCGTCGCCGAAGGTGTCGTGGAGGCGACGGATGCTCTCGAGCGGGTCGGGCGAGTTGAGTGGCACTTCGATGATCGCGAATCCGGCGGCGACGAGCGCCTCGCCAATGGGAACGACGTCATCGGGCGTCACGCCGCGGAGGATGGCGACGAGTGGAAGGCGGTCGAGATAGCTCTGGATCATTGCGCGGTGAAGACGAGCCCAGCTCGTGTGGCGATGCTGAACAACCCGACATGCGCCGCGCCGTCGACGACCGGAACGTCGTGGATGTCGAAGAGGCTGAGGGCGTGGCGATAGCGCGCGCACAGCGTTGCGTCGCCGACGAGCGCATCGGGTTTGGCGCCGCCGAGCAGGCCGCAGCGCAGTTCGTCGCCGATGAGGACGCCGGAGAGGTATTCGAGACTCGAGCCGGGCGGGAGATGGTGTGTCAGCACGAGCGAGCGCGCCGAGAACAGCAGGGGTGCTACCCCTTGGGTGGAGGCGCGCGCTGCGAGCACGCCGCGTGAGAACGCGTCGTCATACGCGGCGGGATCGGAGGAGAATCGCCCGAGCGTGGAGTGTTCGCGCAGGACGGCGAACAGTTCGCCCGTGATGAAGGTGGTGAACCCGATGATCTTGCCGTGTGCGAGATCCACCCACTTGGAATGTGTGCCCGGCATGATGAGCCGCGATCGCGTCGCGAGATCGGGATGCATCTCGAGGGCGCCGACGATCTGTGATTCTTCGCCGCGCATGACGTCGGGGGCTATGCCGTGCGTCATGACGCCGGGCACGATGTTCAGTGGCGCGTTGGGCACGAGCGTCAGGCCCGCAACCAGCTCCTCGATGCCTGCTGGTGCGGTACAGTAGGGCACTTCCAGCCATCCGCTCGCGCTGCCGATCATCCCGGCAGCGACGGATGCGACCGCCGGCCAGTCCGCGGTGACGTCGTCGTAGATCGCAGCAAAGTCGCTGTCCGGCACGTGCATGATGCCGTGCGGTTCGTGCCGGGCGTCGATCACGCGTCCGGCTTCGTCGAGGAGGTAGGCTCGGAGCGCGGTGGTTCCCCAGTCGAGCACGATGAGCGCAGGTGTGGTCGCCATGTGGAGTACAATGCGGCACGGGCGCGGTTCGCGCGAGTTTGCGGTTGTGCCGGGAGGATGTTCGTCGTCGGCAGGATCAAGCCGCTGCTCACGTATGCTTCAGATTGCCCACGAAGCCGAGGTGGAGGTTGTGAAAATCCTGCTTCTTCCATTCGATCCGTACAATCCTGCCTCGCCGTTGCCGAGCATGTCGCGCGGAGGAGTAGTTGCCTCGCCACACTCGGGACGACAACCAGTTCCGCCCACTCTTTGGAAACAGCGCGGCAGGATTGGAACGGATTTCACGGGAATGGCAGGATCAAGCGAGTGCTTAATATGTGCTTCAGATTGTCGACGAGGGCGACGTGAAAATCGTGCTTCTTCCATCCGATCCGTACAATCCTGCCTCGCTGTTGCCGAGCATGTGGTGCGGGGGAACTGCGTCGTCGCCACGTTCGTGATGACAGCTAGTTCCGCCCACGCTTTTGGAAACAGCGCGGCAGGATTGGGACGGATGTCACGGAAACGGCAGGATCAAGCGAGTGCTTAATATGTGCTTCAGATTGTCGACGAGGGCGACGTGACAATCCTGCTTCTTCCATTCGATCCAAGCAATCCTGCCTCGCTGTTGCCGAGCATTCCCGCGCGGATGATCGGGTTCCTCGCTGAGTTCGTATCACCCAAAAGGCAACAACCATGCATCGATTCGTTCGTGCGGCGTGTGTCGCGCTGGCCCTGCTGAGCGGCGCGTCCGCCGGATCATCCGCGCAGGGGCCGAGCGTCGTCGATCGGCATGGTCGGCTCAGCGTGCGCGGCAATCGCGTCGTCGACGAACATGGCGAGAACGTGCAACTCCGCGGCATGTCGCTCTTCTGGAGCCAATGGATGCCGCAGTACTACAACGAGAGCGCCATTCGCTGGCTACGCGACGACTGGAAAGTCACCGTCGTGCGCGCCGCGATCGCCGTTCCCTTCGGCGGCTATCTCCAGCATCCCGACGTGGAGACGAAAAAGGCAGAAGCCGTCATCGATGCCGCGGTGAAGCTCGGCATCTACGTCATCGTCGACTGGCACTCACACAATCCCGAGCCCGAGGCGGCCAAGCGGTTCTTCGCGCACATCGCCGGCAAGTACGGCGCGCTGCCGAACATCATCTACTAGCCGTGGAACGAGCCGCTCGATACGCATGACTGGAGCAGCGTCATCAAGCCGTATCACCTCGTCGTCATCGCCGCGATTCGCGAGCACGACGCAAGGAACCTCATCGTCGCCGGCACGCAGACGTGGTCCCAGAACGTGGACAAGGCGGCGTTGGCGATGTCGCGCGGCGCGGCGCTGATGGTCACGGAGTGGGGCACCGGCAGTGCCGACGGCAACGGTCAGCTCGACAGCACGGAGACGCGGAAGTGGCTGGCCTTCATGGACGACCACAAACTCAGCTGGGCCAACTGGTCCGTCGCCGACAAGAACGAGACGACCGCAGCGCTGTTGCCGGGCGCCGCTGGCACGGGCGGCTGGGCGGACGCGCAGATCAGCGCATCGGGGCGGCTGGTGCGCAACGCGCTGCGACAGCACGCCCCATAGCCGATTCTCTCAACTGCAGCCTTCGACATAGCTGACCTGCGGCTGCTTCCCGGCCCGGTACTTCGTCACGCTCTTGCCGTCCGTCTCGAAGAGCAGCCGGAACGCACTGTCGGTCGGCGCCACCGGTGCGACGACCAGATAGTGACCGGTCGTCACGTACTTGTGAGGCTGGACCGTCACCCGATTCGGGTAGAGGCTCTGGATCTGGGACTCGCTGTCCCCGATCTTCGCACCCTCCTTCGTCGCGATCGTCCCGCTGTCGACCTGCACTCTCGCGACGACGCCACCGTCGAGCATCACCTTCACACCAGTCGGGCCGCTCCATCCGAGGTAGTGGCACGTCCTCGAGCTGTCGGCGGTGGCCGAAATGCCGGCGCCATGCAACGTCGCCACCGCTTCACGTGCCGTCATCCCCGCGCGAAGCGGGCCGATGCCAAACTCGGTGACCCGCCAGCTCGCGACGGACTGATTCCCCGGCGCGGGCTCGGCCGGCGCCGGAGTGACAGGCATGCCTGTCGCGGTCGCGCTGGTGTCACGAGCGACGTCGGCGCTCCTCGTCTCGGTCGAGCAGGCTGCACTCGCGATGAGCGCGACGCCGGCACAAAAAGCGCGAAGAAGTGGGGTCATGATGGGTGCTCCTCGTGCGTCTGCTGGAGAATCGCCTGGACTTCCTCGAAGATCGAGTCGGTCAGCGCCACGTTGAAGTTGGTGAAGCGTAGCAGTTCGTCGCGCGTGATCCAACCGGACGCGGCCCGGTGCGCGTGCTTCAGCTGACGCTGCCGGTCTCCCATGGCAAGGGTGTCATCGAGGCTCGTCAGTCGAGTCGGCACTGCTCCGGCGCGCGCGACGGCCGCCGCGAGCCGCTGCATGTGCGCCTGGCGCACCGCTTCGAGCGACGTTCCGTCGGACATGTGTACAGAATCGACGGCAGCTGGTGTGCTGAACTTGCCCGCCAGCTCGGCGCTCGTCGTGACGACATGGATTGCGCCGACTTCGGAGATGAAATCGTAGATCTGGCGCGTTTGGAGATTCTTCAGGAACGATGACGGTGCAGCGACGAGCCGAAAGTTGAAGATGCCTTGCAGGAGATTCTCCCACAGGCGATTCATGTTGGGGCGCACCTGATAGTGCGCCGACTGCGTCTCGCCGTCCGCCGAGACCATTGATCGAATCAAGGTCCGAGCCATCGGGGAGTCGGTATTCTCGCTGACCGTCTTGCTCTCGAGGTCACCCAGATAGCGGTAGCCGAGCGCCTCGAGCGCCGCCCTGTATTGCCCGTAGGATCGAAGGTCGAGATGCGGAAAATCGGACTCCTGCGCGGGCACATACCGCGGCGACTTGCTGTGCAACGCTTTCATCTTCGCGATGAGCTTCTTTGCGAACTCGCGATGCATCTTCATGTTGCCTCCGTGCCTCGCCAGCGAACCGTGTGCCGGAAAAACGACGCGCGTGGTGCACGGATCAGCGCGCGTGGAGTCGCCGGCGTTCGGCGCGATAGGCAGCGATGCAGACGACGAGCCACGCTCCGCCGGCAAGCCAGCCCGCGATGACGTCGCTCAAGTAGTGTACGCCCAGGTACACGCGACTTGTGGCGATCAGGATGATGAGGATCACCACGGCCGCAACGAGCAAGCGTCGCCACATGGCGTCGCCTGCGTGCTCCAGCAGCAGGTAGGCCATGACGCCATAGCCGATCAGCGACTCCATCGCGTGGCCGCTGGGAAAGCTCCACGAGTGGTGCGCGATGAACTCGGTGGCGAACTCGGGACGGCCGCGATGGAAGACTTGCTTGAGCGCCGCGTTGAGCAAGGCGCCCGAGGTTGCGGTAAATGCGACGAGGCCGGCACGCAACCAGTCTCGCCGACTCGCATATATGAGCGACATCACCGCCACCAGCGCGGAGAGCAATGGAGCGCCGAACAGGCTCACCACGACGAAGAAGCGCTCCCCCCCTTCCGAGTTGCGCGCCTGAACGAAGTTCGTGACCGCATGGTCGAGGTGCACCATCCAGCCATTCTCCGGTAGCTCATCGGCGAGCGCTGCGAAGGCCCACATGAGGAGCGCAATGAGCACCACTCCGCCCACGACGTGAGCGACGATGTACGCCTTGGGATGCTTCCGGGCGAGCGGTGCGACGTCGCGCAACAGGTTGCTATCTGGCAAGTGGAAGGCTCACGGTGACGGCGGTTCCTCGATGCACGAGCGACTCGATGTTCACCGTTCCGCGATGCCGTTCGGTGATCCATTGCGCGATGGCGAGTCCGAGCCCCGCTCCTTCGGAGAGCGTATCAGTGGAGTCCGGGCGCGTGCGCGCGGCGTCGCCGCGGTAGAAGCGTTCGAAGATATGGGGCAGGTGATCGACAGGGATGCCGACGCCGGTGTCGCTGACGACGAGCACGGCACGAGGGCCGGCGGCCCGCACGCCGATGGTGATCATGCCTTCGCGCGGCGTGTACTTGATGGCGTTGTCGAGCACGATGAGCACGAGCTGGCGCAGGAGTTCCGGATCGCCAAGCACGGGCGCTTCCTCGAAGTCGCCGACCTCGATGGACTGCGCCTTGCTCGCGGCGAGCGCGCGTGCGGCATCCACGGCTTCCAGCATCACGTCGTCGAGAAAGACGCGCCGGAACTCGATGGGGCGTTCGCCCGCATCGGCGCGGGCGAGCGTGAGCAGGTCGTCCACGACGTGCCCGATGCGCTCCGCCTCGCGATCGATGCTGGCGAGGACGTCGACGTACTCGGTCGCCGACCGCTCGCGCTGGAGCGCGACGCCAGCGCGCGCCCGCACGACGCTCACCGGTGTCCGCAGCTCGTGCGCCGCATCGGCCATGAACCGGCGCATATGCGCGAAGGCGCGCTCGGCCGGTACCATCGACTGTCGCGCCACAAGCCCGCCGCCCACGGCGACAAGCAGCACGGCGACGGCGGCGGCAGTAGCGAACTGGAGGATCAGGGATCGATAGCGATCCTCGACCTCCACCTCGTCCGCTACCGCGACCGCCACGAACCCTTCACCGTCGAGCGCGCGTAACGGCCGTGCGACAGCTCGGAGAACCTCTTCCGGGCCAGCGCGATGGCTCATCGACACCACCTGCTGCTCTCGCCAGGCGCGCGCCGCGAGTGCTCGCGTCCACGTGAGCGACACGCGCGAGAGAGGCATCCCCGTCGTGTCGAGCAGGACGATCATTCGCTCCGACATGCCGACGTATTCCCCGACCTTCGCGACGTCGCTCACCCGCGGTGCGTTCACGAGCCCCGCCGTCGCCGCGCCGAGCGAGCGTTCGAGTTCCTGGTCGAACCGTCCCGTGATGACGACGAAGATCCCGAGTCCCAGCAGTATCAGGATCGCGAGGAAGGTACCGGCATACCAGAGCGTGAGGCGTCGCCGAACCGCGCCAAGCGACTGCGGCACGACCGATGCCGCGGGGTTCGTCATTCGCTCAACCGGTATCCGGCACCGCGCACCGTCTGGATGAGCTTCACCGCGTGCCCGTCGTCGATCTTCTGGCGCAGCCGGCGGACGAGGACGTCCACGACATTGGAGTCCGTGTCGTGATTGTCGTCCCACACATGTGCCGTGATCGACGCACGATCCACGACCTGCCCGTTGTGTCGCGCAAAGACGTCCAGCAGCGCGAACTCCTTTCCGGTGAGATCGATCTCCTTGCCCGCACGTTGCGCCCGGTGCGCGCGCAGGTCCACCTCGAGGTCGGCGATGCGCACGACCTCGGGCACCTGCGTGGGCGGTCGTCGCGCGAGCGCATGGATGCGCGCGACGAGCTCGCGGAAGGCGAACGGCTTCGTCAGATAATCGTCGGCGCCGCACTCCAGCCCGCGCACGCGATCATCCACGGCGTCGCGCGCCGTCAACATGAGCACCGGAGTGCCCACACCGCGCTCGCGAAGCTGGCGGCACAGGTCGAACCCTGTGCCGCCAGGAAGCATCACGTCGAGGACGATGACGTTGAAGGTGCCGAGCAGCGCCTCCATTCGGCCCGCGGCGAACGTTCCCGCGCGGACCACGTGCATCGCGCTCTCCGTGAGCCCGCTCTCGATGACGGAGGCAAGCGCCGGATCATCTTCGACGACGAGAACCCGCATCGACGGCGCGCGGCTACGGCTTGGCGGACTTCGCCTTGTGCTTCATCTCCTTCGCGTCCGCCGCCGCTTCCTTCTTCTCCATCGCCGGCGTCTCGTGGACGACGCCGATCACCTTGCCGGTCATCGCGTCGACGTGCACTTCGTCGATGCCCTTCTTGCCGGCCGTCTTGATGTCGTACGAGTAGAGGAGCTTGCCGCCCTCATTCTCGAGCTCCACGGCCTCGATGGCGCCCTTCGGCACGCGCTTCATCGCGACATCCGCGGCCTGTTGCTCGGTGATCTTCGCCTTCTTGGCGAGGGATTCGGGAACGTCCTTCTTGTATGTGCCTTGTGCGTTGGCGGACGACGCGAGCGCGATGAGCGCGACGGCGACGCTGGCTGTGATCTTCATGCGTGACTCCTGTGAAATGGGATACGCCCTGAAGGTGGCGAGGTGCACCTTTCGGCTCCATGACAAGCCGCTCATCAGCGTCGCCGGGCGACGTACAGGGTGTGCATGGGCCCCGACGTGTCGTGCGCGCGGACGCTGTGCGCCTCGACATCGAGCCCCGAGCCACGCAGCGCACGCACGAACTTCGGGTCGTCGCCCACCGACCAGTATACGATCGACCCCCCAGCACGCAGCGCGGCGATCGTGATGCCGATGCCGTGCCGCGCATAGAGCCGCGCGTTCTCCGACATGAGCATTCCATCGGGCCCGTTGTCGGTGTCCAGCATGATCGCGTCGAAGCCGCCGGTGTGCTCACGGAGCACGTTGCTCACGTCGTCCTGCACCACACGGACGCGTGGATCGCTCATCGCGCTCGCCGACAGGTCGTATCGCGGATCGGCATTCCACGCGATCACCTCCGGCACGAGCTCCACCACCACGACCTCGGCGTCACTCCGCAGCTGGCGCAACGCGGCGCGCAACGTGAACCCCAAACCGAGGCCGCCGATGAGCACGCGGGCGCCCACAGTGTCAGTGATCGGTGCACAGGCCAGCTCGGCGAGACGATCCTCGGAGAGATGTCGTCGCGTGGACATCAGCTCGACGCCGTCGGCGCGAATGAGATACGCGCCGTCGTGGCGATACAGGGCGATCACGGTGCCGTCCGGCGTCCGCGCCTCACCAAGCCGTTCGAGAGGCTTCACTGCGTTTTCCGGTGCGGGAGGAGAAGGGCGAGACGATGCGACGACCGGCGTCGCAGGCATCACGCCCGATCAGGGCATGCGTGTCGCCGTCGCCGAAACCTCGTCGGTGTCGTCACGCAACAGCAGCGAGATCGCCTTCCCGTTCTTTCGCGTGAACTCGTACGTGATTTCCGGCCGGTAGACTTCGTAGATCTGCCCGCTGCGGTCGTACACGCCGGGCGCGAACCAATCGGGCGCGATGCGGATGAGCGCAAACTTCCTGAAGTACGGGTCCGCCGGCGTCTGCTCGCCCTTGAGCGTCCCGTTCTCGTGCGTGACCGTGAACACCGACGTCCTGATCGGCTTGGCGGACGAATCGACATACGCATACCTGCCGACGTATGGTGCGGCATCCGCCGCCGACATCGTCATCACGAGCGACGGCTGCACTTCGACTTCGATTGGTATGCGCACGCGCTCCCATTCGAAGAGCAGCGTGCCGCCATTGGCGCGGATGGCCGACACCGAAAAAGTGAGCAGCTCGGTGAACGGCGCCGGATGCGGCGTGATGGGAAAACGAATCTGAGCGCCGCTCGAATCGGGTGGATCCATGTGATACCGCTTGACCTTCGGATCGAGCACCATCGTCCAGTCACCGTCCCGCTGCACGACGAACCACACCGAGTACGTACCCTTCGGCACCGCGTGGCCGTTCAGCTTGACGTCCTTGTTGACGCCGAAGGTGGTGGCATTGTTGGCGCCGGGCGTCCATACCTCGCCCCAGCGCACCGCGGGCGTGCCGAACAGCGTGTCGCGTCCGCGCGAGCGGGGACGCGAGTACTCCATCGTGAGCTTCGTGCCGTCGATGACCTGCGACATCGTGCCGATCTCGCTCGCGCGAATCTGTGCGCGCGCCGGAGCGGCCACTGCCAGCGCGAGCAGCACGAGCGAACCGACTGCGTATGTGCGAGCCGTCATCGATAGAGTGTCTCGGGTGGGTTGGTCAGCCGAACTTTGCGTCGATGGCGGCGCGAATCTCCTCGAGCGTCTTGCCTTCCTTGTGCAGCCGCACGGCGAGCCGGCCCTGTCCCTGACAGATGCCGCAGTCGCGCGCCATCCCCTTCCCCTCGTAGCACGACAGCAGCGAGTAGAACTCCGGAGGACTGGTGCAGCCGCAGTTGCAGTAAATGCCGTCGACGACCTCGGGAATCTCGCGCACCGAATCGAACAGCGGGATGAGCTTGGGCTTGCTCTTCAACTGTTCCTTCGACAGCACCTTCTCGCCCGTGATCCCTGGCCTCGGCGTCGGATGCGGTCCGGCGCGACGAGCGCGACGGGCCGAGGCCGACAGCCGGCCCGCGGGAATGGCCAGGCCGACGACCACTGCGGAGCAGGCGCCGAGAAAATGTCGTCGGGAGAAGCGCTGAGTCATGTCGGTCTGGTTATGTCGCCTCGAACAAGATTGGGTCGATCGGCCGTGGCGTCCAGTGCGCGGTAGAAAACGGACGCGACGAGATTGTCGTCCTGGGCGTGCCGAGGAACCCGCTCCTCCGCGTGACCTGCTCGGCAACCGCGAGGCAGGATTGTAACGGATCGAATGGAAGGGGCAGGATTGTCACGACCGCCACGTCGACAATCTGCAGCACACATCAAGCAGTGGCTTGATCCTGCCGTTTCCGTGGAATCCGTTCAGATCCTGCCTCGCTGTTTCAACAGCGTGAAAGCGGAGCCGAGGGTCGTCCCGAGCGTGGGCGAGGGACCTGCTCTTCCGCTCGAACTGCACGGCAACAGCGAGGCAGGATTGTAACGGATCAAATGGAAGGGGCAGGATTGTCACGACCGCCACGTCGACAATCTGAAGCACACATCAAGCAGTGGCTTGATCCTGCCGTTTCCGTGAAATCCGTTCAAATCCTGCTTCGCTGTTCCGCACTACCCCTCCAACTCCTCCAGCGTCTTGGGCCAATCCTGCTTCAAGAGTCGCGATAGCGCGCGGTCGGCCAACAGACGTCCCTCCGTCTGGCACTTCGCGCAATAGTTCGTTTCGTTGTCGCGATAACGAATGCGCTGCACCGGCGAGCCACACACCGGGCACGGCTCGCGATACCGCCCATGCACCGCCATCCCCTCCCGAAACGCCGTCACCTTCTCAGGAAAACCGTCGCCACGCTCGGCGCGCATGCGATCCGTCCATTCGAAGAGCGTCGCGCGCGTGGCCTCAAAAAGGCGGGAAACCTCCTCGGACGTGAGCTTCGACGTCAGCTTCAATGGCGAGAGCCGCGCGCGATGCAGTAGCTCGTCGGAGTATGCGTTGCCGATGCCACTGAACAGTCGCGGATCGGTGAGCGACCGCTTGAGCGTGTGATTCTCGCGCGCCAGCCGCTCGGCGAACTGGTCCAGCGTGGCGTCGAGCACCTCGAGTCCGCCACGATCGAACTGCGCGAGCGTGCCACGACCACGCACTACGTGCAACGATGCCCGTCGTTTTGTGCCTGCCTCGGTGAGGACGAGTGTGCCCGTTGCAAACTCGAATTGGGCGAGAGAAATCCGCGCCGGTACCTTCTGGCGAGCGGTCGGCGCGATCCAGCGAAAACGGCCGGCGATCATCAGGTGGATGACGATGAACAACTCGTCGTCGAAGCCGACGACGATGCGCTTGCCCAGCCTCGACACGCTGCGCACGGTCCTGCCGACCAGCTCATCGAGTGACGGCTCGACCGTGCGGAGGATGAACGGGCTCAGGATGGCATAGCCAGCAAGCGTTTCGCCCACGATCCGCTGCTCGAGCGACTCGACGTACACGGTGACATCGGGCAGTTCGGGCACGCGCTACGATAACTCGGCAGCGAGCTCGCTCGCCAGCGGCGCCGCCGAGGCCGTCAGACCTCGACCGGAGGCTGACACCCGTGCATTCTTCTTGGACGAATGCTCACCTTCCCCGATCAGGGCCCCCGCATGTCCTCGACCATCATGCGCCGCGTCGTCGTACCGACGCTGGCGCTGTTCATCGTTCCACTCGTCGGCCTCGCACAGCAGCCTCGCGCGCTCACTGCCGCGGATTACACGCGTGCAGAGCGCGCGCTGGCAGCAGCGACGTCGCCGCTGGTGTTCGGCACCGGCGTCCGGCCGACCTTCCTCCCCGACGAGCGCTTCTGGTATCGCGTGACCACCCCTGCCGGCGGCGAGTTCATTCTCGTCGATCCGGCGAAGGGCACGCGCACGCGCGCCTTCGACCAGGCGAAGATCGCCGCCGCACTCACCGCTGCCACCGGAACGGCATACGAGGCATTGTCGCTGCCCTTCCAGTCGTACGAGTATGCGCCCGACGGCTCGATTCGCGTGCGCGTCGGCCAGCGCCGCTATGACTGCAACACCGAGACGGGCCGCTGCGGCGCGATCGTGGATGATCGCGAAGTCACCAACATGCCCACACCGCCCGGCCGCCGGGGCGGCGCGCGTCCGCAGGTGTTGTCCCCCGATGGCAAGCGCGCCGCGTACATCAAGGACTTCAACCTCTGGGTGAAGGACGTCGCGACCGGCAAGGAGACGCAGCTCACCACCGACGGCGTGAAGAGCTTCGGCTACGCCACGGACAACGCGGGCTGGACGCACAGCGATCGTGCGATCCTCATGTGGTCCCCCGACTCGAAGAAGATCGCGACCTTCCAGCAGGACGAGCGCAACGTCAGCCACATGTATCTGGTCAGCACGTCGGTGGGACATCCCACCCTCTCCGACTGGGCCTACCCGCTCCCCGGCGACAGCATCATCACCACCATCCAGCGCGTCGTCATCGACGTCGACGACGCAAAGGTGATTCGCTTCAAGATGCCCGCCGACCAGCATCGCTCCACGCTGTGTGACGACATCTCCTGCGACGGTGGCTTCACCGACGTGCAGTGGTATCCCGACGCATCGCACGTCGCATTCGTGTCGTCATCGCGCGATCACAAGCAGGCAAAGCTCCGCATCGCCGACGCAACCACGGGCGCCGTTCGCGACGTGATGGAAGAGACGGTGCCCACACAGTACGAGTCGGGCAACAGCATGACGAACTGGCGGGTGCTGCCCGCATCGAACGAGGTGCTCTGGTTCTCGGAGCGCGACGACTGGGGCAACCTGTACCTCTACGATCTCGACACAGGCAAGCTGAAGCGCCAGATCACCAAGGGGCCGGGCAACGTCACGGACCTTCTGCGTCTCGACGCGAAGAGCCGTACCCTGTGGTACGGCTGCGTGGGCAAGACGCCTGGCCGCGATCCGTACTTTCGCCAGCTCTGCCGCATCGGCATGGACGGCAAGGGCTTCGCTATCCTCACGCCGGAGAACGGCGATCACGCGGTCACGCTGTCGCCGTCGGGGAAGTACTTCGTCGACACGTACGCCCAGCCGAACGTCCCGCCGGTGACGGTGTTGCGTGACGACACGGGCAAGCTCGTCGCCACCCTGGAGAAAGCCGACATCTCGAAGCTGCTCGCGTCGGGCTGGAAGGCGCCGACACCGATTTCGGTGAAGGCGCGCGATGGCAAGACAGACCTCTACGGCCTGATGTACACACCGTCGTCGCTCGACTCGACGAGGAAGTACCCGATCATCAATCACATCTATCCCGGCCCGCAGACAGGCAGCGTCGGCGGACGGCAGTTCAGCCCTGCCCGCGGCGACAACCAGGCACTCGCCGAGTTGGGCTTCGTCGTCGTCGAGATAGACGGCATGGGCACGCCATGGCGCTCGAAATCGTTCCACGACGCCTACTACGGCCACATGGGCGACAACACGCTGCCCGATCAGGTGGCCGGCATGAAGGAGCTCGCCACGCGGTACTCGTTCATCGATCTCGACAAGGCCGGTATCTGGGGTCACTCCGGCGGCGGCTTCGCCACGGCGGGCGCGATGTTCCGCTATCCAGACTTCTTCAAGGTGGGTATCGCGGAGTCGGGCAATCACGACAACCGCCAGTACGAGGACGACTGGGGCGAGCGCTACCACGGGCTGCTCACGAAGCAACCGGGCGGAGTGGACAACTACACGGCGGAAGCGAACCAGACCTACGCGAAGAACCTGAAGGGCAAGCTCCTCCTCGCGCACGGCACCCTCGACGACAACGTGCCGCCGAACAACACCACGCTCGTCGCCGATGCACTGATCAAGGCGAACAAGGACTTCGACCTCCTCATGCTGCCCAACCAGGCCCACGGCTACGGCGCGATGTCCGGCTACATGATGCGCAAGCGCTGGGACTATTTCGTGAAGAACCTCATGGGCGCCGAGCCGCCGAAGGAATATCAGATCGGCGCACCGCGTGCGGTGCTCGTCCCATGATCACGACTGCAAGGGTATTGTTGGCAGCCCTCGTCATCCCCCTCTCGCTCCACGCGCAGATCCCGTCCGCAGAATATTCCGCCCGCCGCGACTCGCTCGCGGCGCGCATCGGCGACGGAGTCGTCGTCGCCTTCGGCGGACGCACCCCGGTCACCGACTTCGGCCCGTTCTACCAGCTGCCCGCATTTCACTACCTCACCAACTTCGACGAACCTGACGCCGCACTCGTCATGGTCGTGCGTGGCGGACGGGGAGCCAGCACGCTGTTCCTCACGCCGATCGCGCCACGCACCGCCTTCTATTATGGAAGGCGGCCGGACTCCGCATCCGTCGTCCACGATCTCCACATGGGCGCACGTGCATTCTCGTCGATCGAGAAGGTCGTGGATTCGCTCGCCTCGGTGGGATTGCCGCTCTACGCGCTGACCGACTATTCCGACGCCGACTTCGCGCAGCAGGATTCACTCACGCGTGGCCGCCAATTCCTTCACGGCATCGTCGCGAGACACAACGGTCTCAAGCTGCGCGACGCGCATGACATCGTCGACGAGCTGCGCGCCAAGAAGAGTCCCGCCGAGCTCGCGCTGCTCAGGAAGGCCGCCGAGATCAGCTCCGAGGGACACCGCGCCGCGATGACGCTCGCCGAGCCGACGAAGGAATACGAGATCCAGGCGGCGCTCGAGCATGCCTTCATGCGGCTCGGCGGCGCGCGCCCGTCGTACGGCTCGATCGTCGGTGGAGGCGTGCACGGCACGCAGTTGCACTACATGCGCGATCGCGGCGACGTGAAGCCCGGCGACGTCGTCGTCATGGATGCCGCAACGGAGTACGAAGGCTACGCCGCGGACATCACCCGTACGATCCCGGTGAGCGGCAAGTACACCGCCGAGCAGAAGGCGCTCTACCAGATCGTTCTCGACGCGCAGAAGGCCGCGGAGCGCAACTCGAAACCCGGCATGAGCGCTGCCGCGGCCACCGATTCGTCGATTGTCGTCCGCGAGAAGGGACTTGCCGCACTCGGCCTCATCGAGAGCGTGGACGCACAGATCGACATGCCATGGCAGACCAACTGCACGCAGAATCCACGGTCGTGTCGCCAGTCGCTGTTCTGGATGATTCACGGCATCTCCCACGGTATCGGCCTCGCCGTGCACGATCCGGCGCAGTTCTACACTGGCGATCGCACCTTCAAGGAAGGCGACGCGTTCACCATCGAGCCGGGCATCTATATCAGCACGTCGATGCTTGCATCGCTGCCCGACACGCCGCGCAATCGCGCCTTCATCGCGAAGGTCAAGCCGATGGTCGAGAAGTACGAGAACACCGGTATCCGCATCGAGGACGATTACATCATCACGGCAAACGGACTGGAGCGCATCAGCAATGCGCCGCGTGAGATCGCGGAGATCGAGGCGCTCATGCGCACGCGTCCGCCACGCGTCGTTCCGTGAGCGACAAGCCTTGGTACGCGGACCTCGGCCAGCATGGCCTGCAAAAACTCCTCGGCATCGACATCGTCGAGATGAGCGCTGAGCATGTCGTCGCCACCATGCCGGTCGACGAACGCACGCACCAACCGTTCGGCATCCTCCACGGCGGCGCGTCGATCGCACTGGCCGAGACGGTGGCGTCGCTCGGTGCGGCCAATCGGATCGACCGCGAGAAGTTCATTGCCGTGGGGCAGGAGATCAACGGCAATCACGTCCGCCCCAAGTCGAGTGGGGTCGTGACGGCCACCGGTACGCCGGTGCACGTGGGCCGTAGCTCGCAGGTGTGGTCGATCGAGATTCGCGACGAGGCAGGCAATCTCGTCTGCATCTCGCGATGCACCATGGCCATCCTGCCGAAGCAGTAGGAATTGCGATACACATCAGCGCGACGAATCGTCGCGCTGATGTTGAATCCGATCTTCCCGACGACGCGTACCCCGCTCAACCAGCGAGATCTCGCTGTGTGTGCAGGTACACCACGAATGGGAGGATCCATGCAGTTCCGCATGATTGGGCGAGGCCGGCGCGGTCTCGCACTGCTCGCAGCACTAGGAGTTGTTGGCTTTGCCGGCGTGCGCGCCGCGCGCGCCTCGGACCATCAGGACAATCCGATCGTCGAGCTCAACCCGGCGATGGACATGTCCGATTTCTACGCGTTCCCCGGCTCCGCCGCGGACCGCATCGTGATGGTCCTCGACAGCCGTCCGCTCCTCACGCCGGCACAGACGCCGAGCGCGTCGTTCGATCCGAACATTCTGTATCAGTTCAAGATCGACAACACCGGCGACGCGAAGGAAGACCGCGTCATCCAGGTGATCTTCAAGGGCACCGGCTCCACGCAGACCGTGGAAGTGCGCGGTCCGATGGCGCCACCGGTCGTCGGTGGAATGATGAACAGCGTGGCGGACGTCACGCCCGCCGTCACTGGAAAGATCAACACCGTCATCGGCACCTCGAGCGGGATGCAGGTCTACGCCGGCGCGCGCGAAGATCCGTTCTTCCTCGACCTCGAGCAGTTCCTCCGCATCCTGCCAGACCGCAAGCCGAGCACCGGCCCGCTCTCGCTGATTCCGGACTCCCCCACCGCGACGTCATTCCGCGCTGCCGGCTCCGCCGTCGACGCACTCGCCGGCAGCAATGTCCTCTCCATCGTCATCGAGCTCCCCACCGCTCAGCTCACGTCTGGCGGTGCGGCCAGCCTCGGACTCTGGGGCACGATCAGCCGCTGATGTCGATCCGCACAACACTCACCAATACGAGGGACTCTTACATGTTGCAGAACCACATGGTGCGTCAGGTGCGTCGCGGCGCCCTGCTCAGCATCGCCGTTGCCGCACTCGCCGCAGGCTCCGCCTGCAGTGACAGCATTGACACCGGCATCACCGGCCCCACCGTCGACGCCACCCGCACCTATAACCAGGTCCAGCGACTCGGCAATCCGCTCGTGAGCGAAGTCCTGCTCGCCAAGCGCGATCACGCCTTCCACGGCAGCTCCAATCCGTCCGATGACGTCGCGAACTTCTCCGTCAAGGTGAAGGGCTTCGTCGCGGCATTCCGCCCGAATGCCACCGGCCTTCAGAATGCACTGGCCGCGACGCTGCTGCCCGACATGCTCCAGGTCAACACCGATCAGGCGCAGAGCACCGCGGGCTACCTGAGCTACGTCCTCGCCGCGAACGGCAAGGGCTACGGTGGCCGCAAGCTCACCGACGACGTCGTGGACATCTCGCTCACGGCCGTCTTCAGCGACCTGCTCGACCCCACGCAGTTCGTCTGCAAGCCGTTCACGCTGCCGCTCTGCACCGACAACGTCGCGTCGCACGGTGGTTTCAGCACGACGTTCCCGTACGTCGGCACGGCAAAGTAATCATGAGACGCATACCACAGCTCCGGCGTCAGGCAGCACGACGCCTGACGATGCTCGCCGGAGCTGCGGTGCTCGCGGCGTGCGGTCGGCAGTCGTCGCCCGCACGTGAAGTGCCGCAGCAGTCGGCGCCGGCATTGAGCGAAAGCGAAATTCGTGAGCTCGACATCAAGTACTTCTCCGAGCGCGCCCATCGCGATCCTACCGGCGCGTCGGACCTTGCACACGTGGGAGCGCTCTACCTCTCTCGTGCCCGCGAAACCGGCGACCCACGCGATGTGCTGCTTGCCGAGGAAATGGCGCGGCAGTCGATGAAGAATCGTCCGCAGCGCAATGGACAGGCGGCGCAGGTGCTGCAATCCAGCCTGCTCGCGCAGCATCGCTTCGACGAAGCGCTGTCGCTCGCCCTCGCGGCGCGTGACGCCGAGCCGCAGAACGCGGCGCTGCTTGCCGCCGTCGGCGAAATCCAGATGGAGCTCGGCCAATACGACTCGGCACGCGTGGCGTTCGGCGGCGTGAAGGCCTCGCTCGGCGATCCTGCCGTGGCGCCGCGCCTCGCGCGATGGGCGGAGATCGAAGGCAATCCCGACAAGGCGCGACGGCTGCTCCATGCTGCCCTCGAGACCGTGAAGCGTCTCCCCGCAGTCCCGCGCGAGCAGCTCGCTTGGTACTGGCTTCGTGTCGGCGACGTCGAGCTCCGCACCGGTCAGTTCGCGGCGGCGGATTCGGCATATCGCTCCGGTCTCGCTGCCCACATGGACGACTATCGGCTGCTGTCGGCCATTGCGCACAGTGCACTGCTCCAGAAGAAGTATCGTCGCGCCATCACGTTCGGCGAGCGCGCGATCGCGATGACCCTCGACCCCGCGACACTCGGCACCCTGAGCGATGCCTACGCCGCCGTTGGCGACAGCGCCAAGGCCGAGGAGTACGCGCATGTGCTCGATGTCGTCGTGTTGAAGCAGCCGGGCGCGTACCATCGCGCGTGGAGCCTGTTCCTGCTCGATCACGACCGTCACGTCGCCACGGTATCGAGGAAGATTCGCGAGGAGATGCGCACGAGAAAGGACGTCTACGCCTACGACCTCCTGGCGTGGTCGCTGCACAAGCAGGGTCGCGATCGTGAAGCTGCCGCTGCGATGACCGTCGCGCTGGGACAGGGCACGCAGGATGCGCAGCTCCAGCACCATGCGCGCGAGATCATGGGGGCGAAATGAGCGAGTTCCTCACCTTCATGCAGTTGGGGTTCCTTCACATCGTCGACATCGAGGCGATGGACCACATCCTCTTCCTCGTCGCACTCGCGGCCATCTACCGCTTTCGCGACGCGCGCAACGCGCTGTGGGTCGTCACCGCGTTCACCATCGGGCATTCCATCACGCTCGCGCTGGCGGTGACCGGGACACTGAACCTCCCCTCTGCACTCATCGAATTCCTCATTCCCGTGACGATCGTCATCACGGGCATCGAGAATCTCCTCGTGAGCGACCGCACGCGGGCGCCGTGGGGCGGGCGATACCGGCCCGTGTTCGCCGGCGTGTTCGGGCTCGTGCATGGTGCGGGATTCGCCAATTACCTCAAGGCATTGTTCGTCGAGAACATCGCCGCACCCCTCTTCGGCTTCAACGTCGGCATCGAGGCAGGGCAGGTCGTGGTGCTCCTTGCCGCCGCCGCGCTGCTGACCGCGCTCGATCGCGGGATCGCCACGCTGCGTCTGTCGAATGACAACTGGCCCGCACTGCGCGTTCGCGTCGTCACCGTGTCGCTGCTGGTCGTCGCCGTCGGATCGGCGTGGGCCGTGGAGCGGAACCCATGGTGATACGTGCGCTGATGATGGCGCTGGCGCTCAACGCGCATCCGCTCCACACCACGATGACCGAGCTCACCGAGGATCGCGCGCATGGTGTGGTACGCGCGACGATTCGCGTCTTCGCCGACGACTTCGGGAAGGCGCGGGGGCAGAAGACTGAGCTTGCCTACGTGACGTCGGCGTTCGGGTTCAGTGACCGAAACGGCCGCCAGCTCGCGCTGCGGTCGTGTGGCACGCGCAGCACGGGCGAGCTGCTCTGGATCTGCGTCGAAGCATCGAGCGCCGAGGGACTGGCGGCGCTCCAGGTGCGCAACGGGATGTTGAGCGACCTGTTCGACGATCAGGTGAATGTGGTGCAGGGCAATGTGGGCGGTGGGCGGCGAAGCCTGTTGTTCACCAGGGGAGATCGCGCCAAGCCGATTGGGTGATCGTTAGTAAGGCAGCGCTACGGCAGCTTCTTCTTCCGCAGCCAGGCCCGCTGCCGCTTCTCGATCGCGTCGTCGCGCTTGATCGATCCCTGGGCAACGGCAGATTCCCCCGGATCGGACAGCGATTCATCCGCGAAACGTGTTATCGTGCGCTCATCCAGGCCGTCGAGTATTCTCAATGCCACCTCGATCAACAGTCTGGAACGTCGGGCAAAGATCTGCGCACCTTTTTCAGCAGACGCCAGCCGGGGCGAGGCGCCGATTAGCCAGCCGCCGCGTCACGTCCTACCAGACGCCGGGGATCAGTCGAAACCGCACTCGCTCCGCGTACGCCGAGTATCCCGGTAGTTCGCGCCGGAGGAAGCGCTCCTCGACAAGGAGACGCATCACCATGAGCGCGATCGGGACCACTGCGCTCAGCGCGGCGGCATACGACTCCAGCCACAGGCCAAGGCCGACGAGGATCAGCGGATCCGCCGCGTAAAACGGGTGACGAATGATACCGTACGGTCCTGAGTCTGCCACGGAATGCGCTCGCTCGCTCTGCAAGCGGACCACCGTGACGGCGAAGGCGTTCGCTCGCAGCGCTACACTCTTCACGCACCAGCCGAGTGCGAACATCACGAGACCCAGGTCGGCGATGAGCGGCGCCGGCTGAGGCAGTGCATGCCACCGCACGGCATCGAGACCGGAAATGACTGGGAGTCCGAGGAAGCCTGTCGCCAACACTGCGAGCAGGAGCACTCGGTCGACCCCGAGCTGGTGCTTGTGGATTGGTAACTTTGCGCGCTCGCGCAGGAGCCCGGGGTTCACGCGGTAGACCGCAAGCGCGCCGACAGCGCGAACGAGGAGGAGCACCGCAAGCAGCACCCAGGCACGTTGCCACGCGATCGTCCCGGCTGAGACGAATAGCAGCATCGCGACGAGCAACGTATCCGCGGCGAGACGAATCATGACTCTGAGCATGGCACCTCAACGCAGCGGCACGGCAACGTAGCAGATGTTGCACTCACGGTTGCTGGAAACGCCACACGCCTTCCGTATTCCGGTTCCCATCGGAGTAGCCACCGGCGATGAACACGTCGCCTCCCTTCAGAGCCGCGGAAGCGGCAAAGCCGTATGCTGCAGGGAAGTGCCCGGGCACCTCGCGGAATGTCCAACTACCGATATCGAGAATCTCGGCCACAGGCGCGCCAGCGGTGACGAGTACATCCCCGCTTGGCAGCAGGACAGAGGTGCCGGCAATCTTGTATCGTCGGTTCTCCATCGACGGGCCCCGCTCGATGGTCCCGGTCCGAGGGTTGTAGATCTCCGTCGTGGCAAAATGCACGCGATCCGTGCGGTCAGCTCCGCCGATCACCAGCACGCGCCCATCAGCCAGCCGGATCGCGTCGTGCTTGTGGCGCGCCGTCGCGAGTATGCCGGCAGCCTGGAATCGGCGCGTCCGCGGCGAGAAGAGCTCCGTGCTCGCGTACACTTCCATGTCCTGACGTCGACCGTTGTGGCCGCCGATGATCAGCACTTGTCCGTCAGCAAGCAGAGTGGCCGTGTGACTCTCTCGTGGGGCATTCATCGAGCCCACCGACTCGCTACGGCCAGTCTCTGGATCATACAGCTCGGCGCTGCTGAGAAACGTCCAGCCTCGGCCGACTCCACCGACGAACAGGACTCGACCGTCATCCAGGAGGGTCGCAGTGTGCCCGCTGCGCGCCACTGTCAGGGAACCCGCCGCACGAAATCGTTTCGTCGACGGCTCGTACATCTCGATCGATGTCAAATACTCCCCGTTGTAGCCGCCCGCGATGAGTACGCGACCATCACGGAGCAAGGTCGCGGTGTGACTGGCGCGGCGCTCGGCGAGAGAGCCGACGTCCTGTATCGTATTGTGCGTGGGGTCGAAGAGCTCGACGCTGGCAATGCCGTCTTCGCCGTCCGCCATTCCTCCCACCACCAGCACGTGCCCCGATGGAAGCGTGGTTGCGCTATGCACAGCGCGAGCGACTCGCAGCGATGCGACTTGCCGGACGGACTGCGCTGGTAGCGTGGGACCACAAGCGGGCTGGCCAACCAGGGCCAGGTATACCACGCTTCCAATCCGCAGGCCAGCGGTGAATGACATGTCTGCCTCCTGGATACGCCGAGCGATCCCACTTGCAACGTTGGATGCCGCCGCCGCGGGGAACGTTTATGGCAATTTCATGCTCTGTGCGAAGGCGCCATCGATGGCATCAAGGAGCCCTTCGGCCGCGAGCGGACCGCTCCCGAGACCATTCGAAGGCCACCTCGATCTCTTGTCGTGCCGGCGCGCGAACGCGCAGCCCGGTTGCTACCTGAACGGCAAGGGACCTGCCCCGTTTCGCAGCTCGCGCATCATGCGATCATCCCCGGTCAACTCCCAGTGGATGAGTGACACGGGGATCATGCCAACCGCATTCACCTCGTCGAAGAAACGCCGCATGGTGAACGCGTCGCCAAGCTGCCGCGCCCGTTCGGCCATCGTCTCCTCCATCAGGCGTCCCCCGGTGACGTACGTCGCGCCGTAACCCGGCTGCCGCAGATACAGGTGCTGCTCGAACCCGAGGAGCGGGTCGCGACGCATCCAGCCACGCGGCGTCCAGTTCACATGGAGATCGCCAGCCTGCGCCATGGTGAGATCGTTCGAGTGGGCGTACAGATTGCCGAGCCCGCGGGCTGCGCGCGCGGCGAGCATGGTCCACACGATCTCGCGCGAGCGCGGCGAGACATCGTACAACCCGGCGTGCATCATCCACTCTTCCATCGCCGTCGCCATTCCCTCGGAGCGGCTCATCCACACGTTGTAGAGCAGCGGCGAGCGGCGGATGGAACTCGGGTGTGGATGTTCCCTGAAACGCGCGTTGTCCCACCAGTGCGAGGCATGCGTCCACAGCGGCAGCGGATCCCGCAACGACCCCTGCGCAAAGAAGTTTGCCGTCGCGGGCGGTGAGAATGAGGGCATGCGTTCACGGAGCGCACGCTCCATCCACGGCTCGTACGTCATCAGCTGCCTGTCGCGAATGAACTGCAGGTAGCGGGGGATCTCCCGCGCCTGCAGATCGGCGTACTCCTGGGCGGACTGCGCGGGTCTCAATGGAGGGAGGTCCCGATTGCGCTGCTCCTCGAGCCGCAGCGACGCATGCGCTCGAGCGAGCTCTCGCCGAGTGATCGTGACTTCCTCCTCCCACGTGAGCGGCACGAGCAGCACGTTCTTCAGGAACCACGTGTACTGCGCCTTCCCGATCCCCGAGGGTCCTGTCTTCTTCGGCGCTTCGGCATGCACCCACGCCGCGAACCCGGCAGTCGCGGTCATCGCGTCAGTGATGGCATCGCCGAGCTCAGGGTCGGTCGTGCCGACGAGTGACTTCAAGTGTTCGAGCGCCTCGTACTGCTCCGTGAAGGCGCGTTCGCCTCCGAGCCACAGATCACGCGTGTTGCTCCTTGCCAGATTCACGCGCGCCTGCTTCAGGAGCGGCGGAATGGTGCGTAGCTGCCGCGTGAGGCGGCGCGACTCATCGACGTTCAACGCCCTGGATGTGTCGAGCACCGTTCGCGGCCACACGGGATACTGCCACAGCCGAATGGCCCCATGAATCACGGGCCCTTCCTCCGCGGGCGTGTCGCTCTGCTCCGTACGGATCGAGGCATAGTACGCCGGGTCGCGCGCGAAAGGCACGAGAACCGTGAGGTGATATTGCATGCCGTTCATTTCGGCGCGCACGAGGTGCCAATCCACCTGCTCCGCGATGCGCCAGCCGGTCGTATCGATTGCCCGCATCCGCTGCTGCAGCCGCCTGAGCGCCGTGAGCCGAGTCGCGTTGGTGGCCAGCGAATAGTCGGGAATCCCGCCGACGCGTGGCGGCTCCTCGAAGGCGCGCCATTCCGTGAACAGCGCCAGCAGCGCGGAGTAGTTGCGGCTGGGAGGCGCCGCCTGCGCGCCGAGGGCAAGGGGAGCTATCAGGCACGCGGTGACGAGACATCTCTTCAGGATGGGCATGCGGCGAATGTACGGGTCTGCATCAGCCGGAGCGATCCGCGAACGTGCTTCGGTTCACACAACGGTGCGCGGTGCCGGAGCGCGGCAATGATAGCGCATTCGGGGCTCCGGTTCAGCGCTCACCAACCATGGCGCGTAGTCCTCCATGCCGTATCCCCGCATTCCGTTCCTCGCGCTGCTCCTGCTCTTTGCCACGGCACCACGCGCGACGGCCCAGACGTCCGCTCCGGCGCCACGGGCCGTGAACCCGGAAACGGCCCCCCGCCCGGTCACGCACGCCACCCGCACCGCGCGCCCCATCGTGGTGGACGGCAGACTGGATGAGCCGGAATGGGCCACGGCGCCCGTTCTCACCGATTTCGTGCAGCAACTGCCGAATACCGGCTACCCGGCCCTGTTCCGGACGGAAGTGCGCGTCCTGTACGATCAGGACAACCTGTACGTCGCCGCCATCAACCACGATCCCGAACCGTCGAAGGCCATCACCGTCGGGCTCGAGCGCGATTTCGTCTCCAGCAACAGCGACATCTTCGGCCTCGTGCTCGACACGTTTCACGACCGGCGCAATTCGTTCCTGTTCATCGCGAATCCCAAGGGGGCTGTGCGCGACGAGCAGACCTTCAACGACTCGCGCACCATCGTCGAGGCATGGGACGGCATCTCCACGGTGAGGACAGCACAGCAGGACTCCAGCTGGACGGTCGAGATGGCGATCCCGCTGAAGACGCTCCGGTTCGATGCGCGCCGTGATCCGCAGACGTGGGGCATCAACTTCATTCGCCGCGTCCGCCGAGTGAACGAGACGTCGTACTGGGCGCCGCTGGAACGCCAGTATCGCCTGCATCGCATGTCCAAGGCGGGAAGCATCGAGGGCCTCTCCGGCCTCAGGCAGGGACGCAACCTCCAGGTGAAGCCCTACGCGCTCACCGCGAATTCCACCGGCGCGCAGGTGCCCGGAAGCTCGCTTGGCATCAGGGGCGACGTGGGCGGAGACCTGAAGTATGGTGTCACGCCGTCGCTCACACTGGACCTCACGTACAACACCGACTTCTCGCAGGTGGAGGTGGACCAGCAGGTGGTCAACCTCACGCGCTTCGGGGTGCTGTTTCCGGAGCGGCGGGAGTTCTTCATCGAGAACGCGGGGTCGTTCACGTTCGGGGACGTGGTGGAGCGCAACTACCGGATGGGCGCGTCACTGAGCGACTTCTCGCTGTTCAACTCGCGGCAGATCGGCCTCACGCCTGATGGGCTGCCCATTCCCATCGTCGGCGGCGGGCGGCTGACCGGCAGGGCAGGGAGTTTCGAGTTCGGCGTGCTGGACATGCAGACACAGCGCGCGGGCGCCACGCCAGCGGAAAACTTCGCCGTCGCGCGCGCGCGTGCGAACCTCTTCGGCAACTCCGACGTCGGGCTTCTCTTCACCAACCGCCAGGCCGCCGATACCGGCGCCTACAACCGGTCGTTCGGCGTGGACGCCAACATCCGCCCCATCGGCAACCTCGTGATCAATGCGTATCTCGCGGCCAGCGATGCAAACGGGAACACGTCGGACGGCAACGCGGGACGCGTGTCGGCGGCGTACCGCGGATCGCTCCTCAACACGTCGGCGATGTACAAGCGCGTGTCCGCCAATTTCGCTCCCGGCACTGGATTCGTGCGCCGCCGCGACTTCCAACAGCGGTACGCCACCGTGGGCATTCACGCTCGGCCAAGCCTGCCTGGCATCCAGGAGCTCAATCCCTACGTCGAGGCCGACTACTACGCCGACCTCGACGGACGCGCTCAGTCGCATCAAGTGAGCGCGGCACTCGATGTCTTCTTTCGGCCCGATGGCGAGCTCCGGCTCGAGGTGAACGACTGGTTCGACAGGCTCGACACCCCCTTCACCCCGTTTCCGGGGCGAACGATCCCCGTTGGACGCTATTCATATCGCAATGCGCAGGTGACATACACGTCCACGCAGCGATATCCGGTGTACGGCAATGCCGGTCTCACCCTCGGCGACTACTACGACGGCACGCGCGCGGCGTACACGGGCGGCCTCACCTGGCGCCCGCGCTACGACCTCAGCCTGGAAGGCACGTACCAGCGCAACGACGTCACGCTGCAGAGCGGCGCCTTCGTCGCGGACCTCGCCGGAGTGCGCCTCAAGTATGCGTGGTCCACGACGCTCTTCGGCAGCACCTTCGTCCAGTACAACACGCAGACAAAGACGTTCGTCACGAACGCTCGCGTGGCATGGCGCTATGCGCCGCTCAGCGACGTGTTCCTCGTGTACACGGAGCGGCAGAATACCGAGACGAACGTGCGCAACGAGCGGAGCATCGCCCTCAAGGCGACACGCATGCTTGCCTTCTGAAAACGCTACCGCGGCTTCGGCTCGCCCATCTGCGCGGCCGAGCGCACGTATTCCGCCGCCGCGCCGTGCGTGGCCCACCAAACCTTGCCCGCGCCTTTCGCCTCGACGTGCGCGATGAGCTGCTCCAGCGCCACGATGCGCGACCGATGGCCGGAGACGTGTGGATGCAGCGTGAGGACGAGCATCGTCCCCTCTGCGTACGCCTTGTCGAACTCGTCCATCCATACACGCGCGATATCGCGCGGATTCATGTACCGCTGGCCACGTGGATCGAATAGTGGGGCGTCGTCGAGAATCCATTGCACCGGAATCTCCACCAGTCCTGTCGGCTTTCCCTTCTGCATCAGCTCATACGGTGCATCGTCCGCCATCAGCGAGCTCTCGTAGCGGAAGCCCATGTCGCGCAGGATCGTCAGCGTATTCGGACTGAAGTTCCAGCTCGGCGCGCGATATCCGGTGGGCTTGCTCCCCGTCATCCGCGTCAGCTCGGCGACGGCCTTCGTGAGCAGGGCACGCTCAGCGGAGTCCGAAAGGGTGGCGTTGAGCTCATGAATCCACCCGTGCACGCCGAACTCGTGACGCCCGCTCTTCTGGATGATGCCCGTCATGGCCGGCGTGATGGCGAGACTCACGGACGGCACGAAGAACGTCGCCGGAATCTTCCGTGCATCCAGGAGGTTCACGATTCGCGCGAGTCCCACGCGCGCGCCGTACTGCATCTCCGCGAGCGAGCCCACCGTGGGCTCGCCGTACCGGATGGCGATGGTCTCGTTGTCCACGTCGAACGAGAGCAGCACAGCGACGCGGGCACCATGCGGCCAGCGGGCCGGCAGCAGCGACCGGCCGGCGCGCACCTCGTTCACCACGGTGGTGACGCTGTCCATCGTCCACTGCCAGCCCGGTTTGGCGCTCGTCTGCGGTACCGGTTGGGCCTGACCGGTGAGTGTGGCAGGTACGAGGGCAAGCAGCAGCAGTGCGCGCATCGGGGAGTGTGCCTGGAGTGGAGGGTAGATATACCGCCTTCCCACTCGGCTCCGGAAGGTCATCGGATTCGAATACGCCACCTGGCTGATGTCGCACTCCATGTTCAGCGCCAGCCTGACGCACTGAAAGCAGTCCGCGTAGATTCGCGCGTTCGTCGTCGCTGGCGTTTTCCTCCCATCGTCCCGATCCTCGATGCTCCGCCGCCTACTCTCTCGCGCGCCGCTGGCGCTCGTCGCCGTTGCCTCGCTCGGCGCACAGACGCAGCGCCCGACCACCGCAACCCCCGCCGCGTTCGCGATCGACACCGCACGCTACGCGCAGCTCACCTTCCGGCACATCGGGCCCGAGGGGAACCGGGTGACGAGCGTCGCGGGCGTCCCCGGCGATCCGATGACGTACTACGCCGGTGCGGCATCGGGCGGCATCTGGAAGAGCAGCGACGGCGCCATCCACTGGGAACCGGTCTTCGACAAGGAGCCCGTCTCGTCCATCGGATCGCTCGCCGTGGCGGCGAGCGATCACAACGTGATCTGGGCCGGCACCGGCGAGCCGTTCATCCGCTCGCACATCTCGATTGGCTGGGGCGTGTACAAGTCCACCGACGCCGGAAAGAACTGGGCGAAGATGGGACTCGAGGCGACAGGGCGCATCTCGCGAATAGTCGTCCATCCGACCAACCCCGACATCGTCTATGTCGCTGCACTCGGCCACGCCTACGGACCACAACCCGAGCGCGGCGTCTATCGCACGACTGACGGGGGGAAATCGTGGAACCGTGTGCTCTTCGTGAACGACTCGACAGGAATCTCCGACCTCGTGATGGATCCCAACAACCCGCGCATCCTGTTCGCCGGCTCGTGGCAACTCGAGATCCACACGTGGGCGCGGAAGAGCGGTGGCGCGGGGAGCGCGATCTGGATGTCGCGCGACGGCGGCGACACATGGAAGCGGTTGAGCGGCGAGGGGCTTCCGAAAAAGCAGGTCGGCAAGATCGGGCTCGCGATGTCGAAGGCCAACTCCGACCGCGTGTACGCACTGATCGAGACGGGCGACGGAGTCCCCTCGTGGGACTTTCCCGACCGCGAGCAGGGACGACTCTGGCGCTCCGACGACGGCGGTGAGAAGTGGACCCTCATCTCGAGCGATCGGCAATTGATGGGACGCACCGCGTACTACAGCCGGATGGGCGTGATGCCCGACAACGAGAACGAGGCGTACTTCCTCACCTCGAACTGGGCCAAAACGCTCGACGGCGGCAAGACGATCACCGACCCACCGGAGCGCGAGACGCCGGGCGGCGATCATCACGACATCTGGATCGACCCGACGAACAGCAACCGAATGGCAGTGAGCCACGACGGCGGATTCTCCATGACCACCAACAGGGGGAAGACCTGGTTGCAGGTGCAGCTCCCACTCGCGCAGATGTACCACGTGACGGTGGACGACCGCATTCCATACTTCGTGTACGGCAACCGGCAGGACGGCCCGTCGGCGCGCGGGCCGAGCAACTCGAAGACCGGCA
>JBBQDT010000028.1:0-35936 GCA_038319955.1 Gemmatimonadales bacterium
GGCGTGAACCGCCACAGCTCATCGAGCGCATGCTGCGCTCGACGATGGCTCTCGTCCGTGCCATCTCCGAGCTTGAGCATCCACTCGCCGCTGTGCCGCACGTGATATTTTGCCTCCTTGAGCGACTTCGCCGCAATCGCCGCGAGCTCGGCGTTCGTGCTGCGCGAGAGCGCGTCGAGCATCACCACAGCATACACGTCGAACAGGAATTGGCGCGCCATCGTGAATGCGAAGTCGCCCCTCGGCAACTCCACGAGCCGACAGCAGCGGAACTCCACCGCCTCGCGAAAATAGGCGAGCGCGTCTTCATCGCGGCCCTTCCCTTCCACCTCGCCGGCGAGCCGGAGGAACATCGTGGCCTGACCGAGCAGATCGAGCGCGACGTTCGACATCGCGATGTCCTCCTCGAGGATCGGTCCGTGACCGCACCACTCGCTCAGCCGCGAGCCGAGGATCAACCGGTCATCGCCAAGGCGCAACAACAGCTCGAACAGCGCATTCGGCGTCTCGCGCGCGGGCGGCAACACGTCCGGCGACGTCATACGCCGCGCACGCCGCGAGGAATCTTGTAGAACTGCGGATGGCGATACGCCTTGTCTGCGCCCGGATCGAAGAAGGGACCGTTCTCGCCCGGGCTGGATGCCGTGATCGCACCCGCAGGAACCACCCACAGCGATATCACCCCGCCACGCCGCGCGTACACATCTCGTGCATTCTGCAGCGCCTGCTCCGCATCGGCCGCATGCAGCGAGCCGGCATGTTCGTGCGGCGCGCCCTGCTGGCTCTGCGTGAACACCTCCCACAGCGGCCACTGGCTGTCCGGCGCGATTGCCTCGGCCTGTCCCGACACGACGTCCTGGTTGATCACCGTGCTCGACATCCGCTACGCCGCCGCCGACGCCTGCTTGGCGCGCTGCTTGGCCGCGTACGCACTGGCCGCCTCTCGCACCCATGCGCCTTCGTCGTGCGCGGCGCGGCGTGCCTCGAGTCGCTCGCGATTGCACGGACCATTGCCGCGAATCACTTCGCTGAATTCCTCCCAGTCGATCGCCCCGAACTCCCAGTTCTCGGTCTCGGCATTGTACTGCAGATCGGGATCAGGGATCGTCAGGCCCACCGCAACGGCCTGCGGGATCGTCAGATTGATGAAGCGCTGCCGCAGCTCGTCGTTGGTCTTCCGCTTGACCTTCCAGCGAATCAGCTCGGCGGTGTTCGGCGAATTGGCGTCGCTGGGCCCGAACATCATCAGTGTCGGCCACCACCACCGGTTCACGGCGTCCTGCACCATCGCCTTCTGCTCGGGTGTGCCGTTCGCCAGCGTCGCGACGATCTCATAGCCCTGGCGCTTGTGGAAATTCTCTTCCTTGCAGATACGGATCATCGCGCGCGCATACGGACCGTACGACGCCTTGGCGAGGATGGTCTGGTTGACGATGGCCGCGCCGTCGACGAACCAGCCGATGATGCCCATGTCTGCCCACGACAGCGTCGGATAGTTGAAAATGCTCGAGTACTTTGCACCCCCCACGAGCAGTTGCTGGAGCATCTCCGAGCGATCGATGCCGAGCGTCTCCACGCCGCAGTAGATGTAGAGCCCGTGTCCCGCCTCGTCCTGCACCTTGGCGATCAGCGAGATCTTCCGCTGCAGCGACGGCGCGCGGGAAATCCAGTTGGCCTCAGGCAGCATGCCCACGACCTCGGAGTGCGCATGCTGGGACATCATCCGCACGAGCTGCCGGCGGTACCGCTCCGGCATCCAGTCCTTCGGCTCGATGCTCTCGCCGGCGGCGATGCGCGCCTCGAAGGCGGCGGCCTTCGCCGGATCGTCGGCGGGCGCGGGAGCGACACGTGTCTGGCTCATGGGAGGAATCTACACCGCAGCCCGCAAATCGGACAATCGACGAGGTGCCCACTCCCCGTGTATCTTGCGGCATGCTTACGAGGCCAGCGATTCAGGGGACATCCGTCGCGGGCGGCGACGTGTCCGTCACGATTGCCGATGGAATCGGCACCATCAGCTTCTCACACCCGAAGAGCAACTCGCTGCCGGGCGCACTACTGCGACGCCTCGCCGAGGCCATCACCTGGCTGGGCAAGGATCCTGGCGCGCGCGTCATCGTGATGCGCAGTGAAGGCACCGGGCCCTTCTGTGCCGGCGCGTCGTTCGACGAGTTGATCGACATCGCCGATGTTGCCGAGGGCACGGAGTTCTTCTCCGGCTTCGCTCGAGTGATCCTCGCGATGGTCCGCGCGCCCAAGCTCGTGCTCGTGCGCGTACACGGCCGCACCGCGGGTGGCGGCGTTGGCATCGTCGCCGCGGGCGATTACAGCTTCGCCGTGCGCGGCGCCTCAGCCAAGCTCAGCGAGCTCGCGGTGGGCATCGGCCCCTTTGTCGTCGGCCCCGTCATCCAACGCCGCATTGGCACCGGTCCCTACGCGGCCATGTCCGTCGACGCGGACTGGCGCGACGCCGAGTGGGGCGAGCGCCACGCGCTCTACTCGCGAACGTTCGACGACATCGCGTCGATGGACGCCGCGATCAATGCGCTCGCCGGCACGCTGGCCGCCTCGAACCCTGATGCCATGGCGGCGATGAAACGCGTTTTCTGGGAGGGCACCGAAAAGTGGGAGACGTTGCTCACCCAGCGCGCGACGATGAGCGGAACGCTCGTGTTGTCCGAGTTCACGCGCTCGGCCATCGCGAAGTTCAAGTCGCGATAGCGCTCAGGTCTCGCAGATGCGGCGTACGGCGTCCTCGAACGTGATGGAATACGACAGCTCGCGCTGACAACGTGCGGCTTCATACGACACGGATTCCAACCGCTTCGCGGCGTCATAGAGCGTGCGGATGTCGAAGGGAACGCCGTCCACGCGAGCCAGATACTCTTCCACCGCGGTGAGGTACCCCATCATCCCGCCGAGCTCCGTGGGCGCGTACGCCTTCTTCGCGCGACGCAGGTCACAGCTGCCCGCGTCATGATCGCGCATCACGAGATTCTCCGAGCCGCACACCACACGTAGCCGTTCGTTGTCCGCAATGCGCGCGATCGTCTCGGCGTCGAGCGAGCCGCCCGCCGCATTGACGACCACCGCGTCCATCGGACGCCGCAGGAAGTCGATCTTCTCGTCCGGCGCAAAGGCAGGAATGCCGAGCAGCGCGAGCTCTTCCCGTCGTTCCGCATTCGACTCCACGGCGAGCATGGCGGTGCCCTCCTTCCGCAGCCGGCCGAGGATGTGCATGCCGATGTTGCCGCAGCCGATCAGACCGACCGTCGCACGCTCGACCGGTACCCCGATGCCGCGCAACATGCCCGCGAGCACATGGTAGTTGCCTTCGCCGGTGGGCTTCGACGTGTCCGCGACGACGCTCCCCTTGAACCGCGCGTTGAGATACTGCAGCGAGCTGGTGCTGCCGTCGGACATCATGCCGTGTCCGAGGTCCTGCCCGGTGGTGAGGGAGAACCCGCCGCGCACTTCGACATCGTTGAAACACGCAATCGCGAAATCGAGGAGCTCGCGATCGCGCGGCTGTCCGATGCGCGCATCGGGAGTGGGATGCAGCACGCACTTCCCACCGACGACCCGGTCCGCATCACGGAGCGCGAGAGGACCGCCCACCTTGATCAGCCGCGACCAACCGACCTTCTCCTCCATCCCCACGGCGAGACCCACCGCTTCGCGATCACTGTCGAAGTCGGGTGACGACGTGCGCTCGTCCGGCGCGATGCGAAATCCACCGAGCGACAACTTCCGTGATCCGGGCTCGGCGCACGTGGCGATGCTGAGCCGCCATCCGGTGGTCGGCTCCGTGTACCGATAGACCCAGATGCCCGGCGTCTGGAACTTTCCGAGATCCGGATACGCCCGCGCGACATCGATGGGACGGAGAACCACCGGCTCCGCGGCGCCGATGGTTGGCTGAGTTGCGGTCACTTCAGGTCGTCGGAGGATTGAACGCCTCATGCTGCCCCTCGACCCAGCTGCGATGATAGCCGGGATCCTCGATGGAGAGCGCGAGCTTGGCGACTTTCAAGGGGCGAAAGGTATCCATCATGACCGCGTATTCATCGGTCCCCTTCGCATGCATCGACGCTTCGGCGCGCCCCGGATGCGGCCCGTGCGGTATGCCGTCCGGATGATGCGTGATGGAACCGAACTCGATCCCCTTTCGGCTCATGAACTCGCTGGAGGCGTAGTAGATGACCTCGTCGGAATCCACGTTGCTGTGGTTGTACGGGGCGGGAATCGCCTCGGGATGGAAGTCGAACGGCCGAGGACAGAACGAGCAGACGACGAATCCATCGCCCTGGAACGTCTGGTGTACCGGTGGCGGCTGGTGCACGCGCCCGACGATGGGCTCGAAGTCCTGGATGTTGAACGCCCAGGGATAGAACTGGCCGTCCCAGCCAATGACGTCGAGTGGATGATGGTCCAGCACGACTTCGTTGATGCCGTCGTATTGCTTGACGAGAATGCGAAAGTCGCCGCGTTCGTCATGCGTCACGAGGTTGCGCGGAATGCGGATGTCGCGCTCGGAATACGGCGCGCCCTCGATCAGCTGCCCGAACTCGTTGCGATAGCGCTTGGGCGGGCGAATGTGCCCCTTCCCCTCCATGATCAGCAGCTTGGCCTGCTCGCTCCCCGCCTCGAAGCGGTAGCGGTGCATGATGCCGCGATGGATGACGAGATAGTCGCCCTCTCCGAACGGCAGGTCGCCGAACTGAGTCTCGAGATGGCCCTTCCCCTTGGAGACGTACACCACCTCGTCCGCCTGGGCATTGCGGTAAAAGTGTTCGTCCTCCGTCGTCGGCTCGACATACGCCATCGTCACATCGCTGTTGAACAGCAACGGGACGCGATCGAGTGTGGGGCTGCCACCCGCGGCGATCTGCGACGTGCGAAAGTGGCGGTGCTTGAGCGTGCGGTCGGTGTCCTCTTCGTACGTCACCTCGCACAACCGCTTCACGGATTGCACCGTGGTGGGCGGATGCACGTGATACAACAGCGCCGACGTGCCGGTGAATCCCTCGTGGCCCACGAGCTGTTCCGCGTACAGTCCGCCGTCCGGCTTCCGGAAGGCGATGTGCCGCTTCCGAGGAATCTGGCCGAGGGTGTGGTAATGGGGCATCGTGTCGTCGCGTGTTGCTAGAGGTTGCCGCGCAGGCTCTGCTCGCGCTCGATGGCCTCGAACAGTGCCTTGAAGTTGCCGGCGCCGAAGCTCTTGGCGCCCTTGCGCTGGATGATTTCGTAGAACACCGTCGGCCGATCTTCCACGGGCTTGGTGAAGATCTGGAGCAGATAGCCGTCGGGGTCACGGTCGATGAGGATCCCCAGCTTGGCAAGGGACGACACATCCTCATCGATCTTGCCGATGCGACCCTGCAGCTCGTCGTAGTACGTCGTCGGTACGCTGAGGAATTCCACGCCGCGATCCTTGAGCGTGGTGACGGTCTTGATGATGTCGTCGGTCGCCAACGCCATGTGCTGCACGCCCGGGCCCTTGTAGAAGTCGAGATACTCGTCGATCTGCGACTTCCGCTTGCCCTTGGCCGGCTCGTTGATCGGAAACTTGATGCGGTCATTGCCATTCGCCATCACCTTGGACATCAGCGAGCTGTACTCGGTGCTGATCGTCTTGTCGTCGAAGGTGAGGAGATTCCGGAAACCCATGACGTGGGCATAGAAGTCCACCCAGCGGTTCATCTTGCCAAGCTCGACATTGCCCACGCAATGGTCGACGTACTTGAGCCCCACCTCGGGCGGCGCGTAGTACGGTGCGGTCGCCACGTAGCCGGGCATGAACAGGCCGCGATAGTTCTTTCGCTCGACGAGCGAGTGGATCGTCTCGCCGTAGATCTTGAACGCCGCGCGGACGATCTCGCCATCGTCGTCGTGCAAGACGGTTGGCTCCTGCACCGGCTCCGCGCCGCGCGCGACCGCCTTCTCGAACGCATCCCGCGCGTCGTCCACCCAGAGCGCGATGTCGCGTACGCCGTCGCCGTGCTCGTGCACGTGCGTCGCAATGCGCTCGGCATCTTCGCTCAGGTCCGGCCGAATCGCCGTGGTGATGACGAAGCGGATCTTGCCCTGTTCGAGCAGGTAGCTCGCACGGTCGCGCTGGCCTGTCTCCGGGCCACGATAGCCGACGAGCTGAAAGCCGAATGCCGACCGGTAGTAGTGCGCGGCCTGCTTCGCGTTGCCGACGTAGAACTCGATGTAGTCCGTTCCGTTGATCGGGAACGTGTCGTGTGGCGGCGCCGACGTTTCGAGCGTGGATGTGGCCATGAGCGTCTCTGGTCTGTGACTATCGAATCCTAATGCGTCATCGACCGACGATGCGAGCGATGACACTAATACTGAAGATCGGCCAGATTCCGGTATAGCTCCAGTGCCTGCGGGTTCGCAAGCGCTTCCCGGTTCCTCACCTCCCGTCCGTGCACGACGTCGCGCACGGCCAGTTCCGTGATCTTGCCGCTGATGGTCCGGGGGATGTCTTCCACCTGGATGATCTTCTTCGGCACGTGATGCGGGGTGACATTGTCCCGAATCTCGCGCCGGATGCGGTCACGCAGCGCGTTGTCGAGCACCAGGCCATCCCGGAGACGCACGAACAACACGACTCGCACATCAGTACCCCGCTTGTTCGTGATGGTTTGCCCGATGACGAGGCTTTCCAGTACACCGTCCAGACGCTCGACCTGCCGGTAGATCTCCGCCGTGCCGATGCGGACGCCACCAGGGTTCAATGTGGCGTCGCTGCGACCATGGACGATGAGCCCGCCGTGCGCCGTGAGTTCCGCCCAGTCGCCATGGCACCACACATTTGGAAATCGCTCGAAGTAGGCGGCACGATACTTTGCGCCAGTCGTATCGCCCCAGAACGCCACCGGCATGCTGGGAAATGGCGCTGTGCACACGAGCTCGCCGGCTTCACCGACAAGCGGCGTCCCCTCGTCGCTCCACACCGCGACACGCATCCCGAACCCGCGCGTCTGCAACTCGCCGCGATACACTGATAGTGTCGGATCGCCGAGCGCGAAACATGAGATGATGTCGGTGCCACCGCTGATACTGCTCAGCCGCACATCGTGCTTCACCCTGTCGTACACATAATCATAGCTGTGCTCCGCGAGCGGGCTTCCCGTCGACAGGATGGCCCGCATCGCGGACAGGTCATGTGTCTCGCGCGGTGTAGATCCATCCTTCTCGGAGAGCGCCAACCACTTCGCGCTCGTGCCGAAGACACTCACTCGCTCGTGCGCGACGAGATCCCACAGCACTGGCCGGCCACGCAATAGTGGCGCGCCATCGTACAGCACCACCGTGCTCCCCACCGCGAGCGACGAGACGAGCCAGTTCCACATCATCCAGCCGCAGGTGGTGAAGTAGAAGATGCGATCGTCGCGCGTGAGATTCGTGTGCAGCACGAGCTCCTTGAGATGCTGCAGCAGCGTGCCACCCGCGCCGTGTACCATACACTTGGGCAGACCGGTGGTACCCGACGAATACATCACGTAGAGCGGATGGTCGAAGGGCAGCCTCGCGAAACGGAGCGGCGCGCCGGCTCCGCGCTGCACGGCCTCGCGCCATGGAATGGCGTCTTCGAGCGGCGGCCCGGGCTCCACGAGATTCGGCACCACCACAACGCGCTCCACGCTCGGCAACATCGGCAGGAGCTCGCGCACCCGGGAGAGCGAGTCGATCGACTTCCCGCCATATCGATAGCCGTCGGCCGTGATGAGGACTTTCGGCGCAATCTGCCCAAAGCGGTCGAGCACGCCACTCGCGCCGAAGTCGGGCGAGCACGACGACCATACGGCGCCGATCGACGCGGTGGCGAGCATGGCGACGACCGTCTCCGGAATGTTGGGCATGAAGCCGCAGACGCGATCGCCGACGGTGACCCCTGACTGCCGGAGAAACTCTGCGAACCCCGCCACCTCCGAGGTCAGATCGGCGAAGCTCATCCGCCGCTGGAATCCCCGCTCCGACCACGAGACGATCGCGTCGCGATCGTCCCGCCAGCGAAGGAGATTCTCCGCGAAGTTGAGCCGCGCGCCGGTGAACCAGCGCGGGCCGAGTGCGGGATCGGGCGGCGCCATGCGATCTCCGCCGACGAGGACGTGATCCCACGGCGCAGCGCCGCCACGCTCGTCGGCAATGACGTTGCAGAAGCGCCACGCGGCGGACCAGAACTGCTCAGGCTCCGCGATCGACCACGCGTACAGCGTCGGACTGTCGACGACCAGTGCCGCCGTGCCACCCAGTGGCTGGATTGCGTCGCGAATGAAGCGGGTCACGTTCGCGCGGTCGATGTCGGCCGGCGAAGGTGTCCAGATGGGGATGATGTCAGTCACGCGAACAATCTGATCACCCGCGCGGGGAGCGGCCACTCTCACGCGCGGGTGTCTCACTGCACTTCCGTCGCGCTACAGCGACGCCGACAGCCTCGTGTAGACGAACCGCCCGTTGAACCCGAATGGCGAGATTCCGGAGTACGGAAAGATCCCGAAGTTCGAGGTCCCGCCGTTCTCCGCCGTCGGTGCGAAGTTACCGTTGTTGTTGTTCCGGTCCGGATAGATGTCGAACACGTTGTCCACGCCAACGCTCACGGTAAAGCGTCGGAACCCATACGAGCCACTCAGGTCCGTCACCCACTTGGGCGAGAACGTCTGGTCGAGCGGACCGTACGCGTTCGTTGCGGCCGTGCCATACGACGTCACCTGCCCGTACCGTTGCGTGCGCGCCAGCAGGTCGAGTTTCTGCCACGAGTAGTTGCCGCTCAGGATCAGGTTGTTGAGCGGGTTGCCGAACTCGATGCGCGCCTTCTCCACCCGATCGAACAGCGAGCCCTGGAGTCCGGAGATGCTGCCCGTCAGCGCCGCGACGCGTGTGACGCGGGTGGTGTTGTGGTTGTAAGCTGCGGTGAACTTCGCGAGGCTCGTGTTCGTGAATGCGTAACCATAGTTGAGGATCGCGTCGAAACCGTGCGTCTTCGTGTCGATCGCATTCGTGAAGTATCGGCCGCCACTGATGCCTGTGATGTTGATCGCCGCGAGTGCAGCGACCGCAATCGGGCCGGTGAAGTTGTTCGACAGCACGATGCGATCGTTCACTTCGATGTAGTAGTAGTCGAACGTCAGTGACAGGCTCTTTGCCGGTTCGGCCGCGAGCCCGATACCGTAGTTGTGCGACTTCTCCGCCTTGAGCGGACTCGCGCCAAGCGCGCCTGCATCGCGCGAGCTCGCCGGGAAGGTCTTGATGTCCAGCGGCACACCGGCGACGAAGTTCGTCGCAGTGGACGAGAAGTACTCCTGCATCAGCGATGGCGCACGGAAGCCCGTGCTCGCCGAGCCGCGGAGGGCGAAGCCGCCCGGCAACTGATATCGCGTCGACAGCTTGCCCGTCGTCGTCGATCCGAAGTCGCTGTAGTTCTCGAAACGTCCCGCCACGTCGACGAGGAGTTTCGATGTCAGGTCTGACGAGACGTCCGCATACAGCGCCGTGTTGTTGCGCGAGTGCGACCCCGCGTCGTTCGACTTGCCGCCGCTGTCTCCCTTGAAGCCGGGGAACACCTGCGCACCCGGTGCACTGAGCCGTGTCGTCACGTTGCCACTGACGTCCGTGACCCGCACGCCGCCGTTGACCCACGAACCCTGCTCGCCCGCCACGATCGTGTAATCCTCATACCGGAACTCGGCGCCGGCTGCGACGTTCAACGGAAATGGCAATGCGTTGCCGAGGTTGCGATTGAGGTCGAGACTGGTGGTGCTCTGCTGGAAGCGCAGCTTGCCGGCGTCGAACTGCGTCGGCGATGTGGGGCCGAGGGAGACGTTGTTGGTGTTCTTGATCGTGAAGCCGAACTGGTTGCCGCCGTAGACGGTGCCGAGGTCGTAGTTCCATCCCGCCGTCTCGCCCTTCACGCCGAGGGCGCCCGACGCATCCCAGATGTCCGAGGCGATCACGGGAAGGAAGCCGTTGGGGTACAGATTGCGCAGCGTGCGATCGTCGTTCGGGCGACGCCAGAAGCCGGTCGCCTCGCCGTGCCGCTTCGAGACGCCGCCGAAGGAGTACACGTCGGCGGTGCCGAGCGCGGAGCCAGCGTTCCAGAAACCCTGGAGGTCGTGCGTCGCGGCGTCACCCTGCCGGTGGTTGAAACGCCCTTCCGGTGACGGCAGCGCGGGATTCAGCTCGCGTGGATCGCCCACCGCATACTGCACGCGCGGATCGGCCAAGGTGCGATTCGTGTACCCGCGATCGCGAAACTCGCCGGCGAGGTGAAGGAAGCGGTTCTGCGTGCCGGTCCATCCATAGTCGAGCGCCGAGTGGAACACCTTGCCGTCACGCGCGGAGATCGCCCCGACCTGGCTCGCGAACGGCGTGAGATTGTCCGCGCGATTGTAGGTGGTGAACGCTTCACCAATCGTGGTGCGCGTCTCACCGCCGTCGCCCTGCTTGAGCACGATGTTGATGACGCCGGCGATCGCGTCGGATCCGTACTGCGCTGCGGCGCCATCGCGAAGGATCTCGATGTGGTCGATCATGCTCGACGGAATGGCGTTCAGGTCGACGGGCGCAGAGCCGCGCCCGACGAATCCATTCACATTGACGAGCGCACTGTTGTGCCGGCGCTTGCCATTGACGAGCACCAGCGTCTGGTCGGGCGAGAGGCTGCGCAGCGTCGCGGGACGTACGTGATCGGTTCCGTCGCCGATGGACGTGCGTGGAAAGTTGAAGCTCGGCGCAACGGCCTGGATCATCTGTGCCGTTTCCGTCCGGCCTGTCGCCTTGATGTCGGCCGCCGAAATGATGTCGATTGGGGCCGGCGCATCGATCACGGTGCGCGCCTCGCCACGTGTGCCGAGGGTCGTCACCGCTTCGAGTGTCGCGATGCTCTTCTCGAGCGAGAAGTTGACGGTGTTGGTGCCCCCTGCCGTGATCGTCACGGAGTCGCGTCCGGAGGTGAAGCCAACGGCACGTGCGCGCAACTCGTGACGCCCGACTGGCAGCGTGAGCCGAAAGGTCCCATCGCTGCGCGTCTGCGTGCCACGCCCCGTTCCCGTCGCGACCACCGTCGCTCCGGTGACGGGATCGCTGCCCGCCATCACCCGCCCTGAGACGGTACCCGTGCCCGCCTGCGCCGACAGTGCTGCCGGCAGTGCCGCCAGTGCAAGGACCCGCCGCAGCGTGCGGCCATCGAAGGTGATCCGATATCGCATGCGCGACTCCGTCAATATGGTGCTCCCGTTGGGGTGCGGCGGGAGTACTGCGCGACTTGCCGATGCCTTCGCCCGCTACAGTACGCCCCCCGCCCAGCGTCGGCTAGGACCACGGAATGAGAAAGCGGGTGACGCTCCGAAGAGCGCCACCCGCCTTACCTGCCCATTGTCCCGCTGGCTACTTCGTCCGCACCACGATGAATTGCAGCGGCGTACTTGGCGCACCACCGCCCGACGAGAAGGTGAGCAGCCCTTCCTTGCCCGCGGGCATCGCGAAGCGCAGGTAGCTCGCGGAGCCACCGCGCACCGAAAGGTTCTGCTTCGTATCGTCCAACAGCGACGTCACGGCGAGTGGATATGTCGGGATGTTGAGGAACGTATTGGTGAAGATGTCACGGAAGTTCCAACTGGCATGCATGAACCGCGGGTCGCTGTTCACGCCAAGATCATCGACGTAATTCGCCACGGCCCAATCGCGGAAGTACGGCGTGGGCGCAGTGCCGATGACCGATTGGAGCGTGGCAAGGCCCGTCACCGTCGAATTGTCGAATCGCTGCCACAGGGTGCCGTCGGTCGTACCGAGTCGATCGGCGAGATACCGCAGGAACTGCCAGGTGGCACCGCGCGTCGGCAGCGCGTCATCGTTCCCATACGGGGAGTTGCCACTCGGGTTACGCAGATACTGGAGCAGCCGCGAAAAGTTCGACGCCGCGTCGCTCTTCCAGAACCCATAGGTGGGCCGGTTGATGATGCGGATGAGCGAATCCGTCAGGTTCATCCGCGGCGTCATGCCGCTCTCGCGATAGTACAGGAGCTCCTCGGCAATGTGGCTCAGGCCTTCGTTGAGCCACACCTCCTCGAAGTCATTGGCGGCGGTATTGATGTACATCCGACGGCCGCCGTTGATGAGATGCTGGAACTCGTGCGCCACGATGCCCGTCGTGATGCTGTCGACGAAGCCGGTGGTGTGCTTCACGCCGTTGATGCCGCTCGGTGCGGGCACCAGCATGTAGAACATCTCGCCTTCGTTGCTTCCCGCGCAGTTCTCTCCCGGCGTCGATCCAACCTTCGGGAAGAGATCGCGCGGATTGAAGAAGCCGCCGACGAAGTATCCCGAGGTCGAGTCCACCATCTCGTTCACGGTACGCGTGAAGAGGATGGCCACCTTGCCGTTGTTGTCGAAGTCCGAGGGCGCACCGAAGGCGCCCACATCCAGCGGATAGACGAGGGTGTCGAACCGCGCCGAGATCCGCTGAAAGTCGGCATTGGTGAAGCCGCCGCTCGGGTTCAGCGTGTCGGCCAGCACGATCGATTTGGTGCCGATGGCCTCGACGCGAAGACCATGGTTGATGGCGCCTCCGCAGATGCCGCTGCTGACGTTGAGCGTGACGATGTCACCGACCTTCGCCGTCGCGGGAATCCCCGAGTACGACACCGTGCCGTTGCCGGTGATCGAACGCGAGACCGCCGCGCGACGCGCCATGCGCGCATGGGGTAGCGCACCCTTGAACTGTTGGTTGGACTCGGCCAGCAGACGCAGATGGAAGTCGTCGTCCAGCAGTGGAAGGGCGGCCGCCTTGCTGCCGATCGCCGAGCGGAGCGCGACCGTCCCAGTGCTGGCGAGCTTGATCGTGCTGGGCACCGGCGCGAGGCCGTTGCCGGTGACGGCGACAGTGAGCGGATTGGTCGGATCGGTCGAGCTGTTGAACGCCACGAGCGCGAACTCCGCGCCGGACGTCGCGCCGTTGAGACAGGCGTACTGCGTTCCCGTGAACGTCTGCACGTCGCCGACGTTCATGGGCGTGACGGTCGCTACGCCCGTGCAGTTCGACGCGCCCACCGCGAGCACCGTGATCACCGTCGTATCGGCGCGGCTACTCGACGACGAGATGACCAGCGTGGTGCCCGGCTGGCGGATCACGCGCACGAGACCCGCCTGGTCCACGCTCACCAGCGTACCGTCCACCACCGAGTACGTCACCGCACCGTTCGCTGCGTTCCCGAACTGGTCCTGCGCCACGGTCGAGATGCGCGCGGTGTCACCCACATTGAAGAAGCGCAGCGCTTTCGGCGTGTTGACGAGCTTCGTCGTCGCGCCCGCCACCACGCTGATGGCTGACGTCGCTGCCGTGCTGACGCCGGCGGTCGTTGCGCGGACGGTGCCACTTCCAACGATCGTGCTGAGCGCGACCTGTGTCGTCGCCGAGCCGGAGGCGTCGGTGGTCACCGAGGCAGGCGAGACCGTCACCGCGCCGGTGGATGAGAAGGTGACCACGACGTTGGGAACGCCGACCCCCTTCGCGTCCACCACCTTGACGGTGAAGGCAGCCGCGACCGATCCCGCGGCGCCAATGGCGGCCGGCGAGGAGACGACGTCCACACGGACCGGCGTGCCGCCGCCCGAGCCGGTGCCAGTGCCCGAATCCGAGGAGCACGCCACGGCGGTGAACAGCGAGGCAGCAAGAGCTGCCGCAAGCGTTGAACGATGTATGCGCATCACTTGGTCCTGACGATGACCATCTGGAGGTTGGGGTTCACCGCGCCACCCGGCGCGCTGAGACTGACCGTGGCCGAACCGTTCGCTGGTATGATGACTCGATAGTACTGTGCTCCGCCGGCGACGATCGTGCCGTTCTGCGTCGCACTCGTCGAGATGAGCGGCACGGACAGCGGATAGGGGGAACCGGGAACGGAGAGACTCGGATAGATGCTGTGCCAGTTCCAGCTGCGCTGCTGGTACTGCGTGCTCGGCGCAGCCACGTCATCCACCGCGTGCGAGACGTTCCAGTCGCGCACGAATCCGGCGAGGTCACCGCCGACGACGCTCTGCAGGTTGGTGATCCCCGCCGTCGTCGCGTTCACCAACCGAAACCATGTCGCGGCGTCCGCGTCCGCGAATGTGCTGCTGGTGGAGGCCGATCTGCTGCGGAGCGCGACCGGCATGGCCTGTGACGCATACCAGCTGCGCGCCGCCGCCATCATCGGCGTCAGGTCCGCGCGCTCACGTGAGCGCAACCGCGCCTCGAAGTTCACGTCGCGGCGAAGCACCGTGGGGTCCTCGACAGTGGTGGGCACACGCAGCATCGACGGCCTGCTCTCCTCGGCGACGGGCAACGAGGCCGTGCCCGCACCGGGGACGGTCCGCACGACGAAATTGGTGCTGCTTCCGATCTGCAGTGCGGTGTTGGTCAGCGTGATGGCGAACTCGCCGGCGGTGGCGCCGGCGGTCAGCGCGACGTCGCCCGGCGTGGTGACCGCCTGGCCGTTGCCGGCAGCAAAGCCGTCTGTCGCATTCAGGCGGTCCACCGCATAGCGAAGCAGCGACCACGCCGCGCCGCGCGTGGTCAGCGAGTCATTCAATGAATACGGCGAGCTCGTCGACGTCGCGGTCAGGAAGGACCGGTAGCGCGATGCGTTGCCGCTCATGTCCGCGTTGAAGATCGCGATCTTCGCCGACGAGGCGCGGACGCCGTTGATGTCGAGATTCGACCGCGGCGCGTAGCCCGACTCGCGGTAATAGAGCAACTCTTCCGCGATGTGTGCGAGCCCTTCGTCCAGCCACTTGTCCTCGAAGACCGGCGCGTTGTTCACGTACAGTCGACGCGACGCATTGATGAGGTGCTGGAACTCGTGCGCCAGCACGGCCACCGTCGCCGTGTCCACGAATCCCGTGGTGCGCACGTTGCCGTTCACCAGCCCCGTGGGATCCGGCGCGAGCATGTAGAAGTACTCGCCCTGATTGCTCCCGGCGCACGCCTGGGCGCGCGGCGTCGTCGTCGTGGGGAACAGGTCGCGCGAGAAGACGAATCCACCCACGTAGCTGTTCGCCTTCGGCGGCGTCAGCTCGTTGACCGCGCGCGTGAACAGGATGGCGATGTGGCCGTTCTTGTCGATGTCGAGCGGTTCGCCGAAGTTGGCGACGTCCAATGGGTACACGAGCGTATCGAACCGCGTGGCGAAGCGCTGGAAGTCCGCCGTGGTGAAGCCGTTCTTCGGGTTCAGCGTGTCATTCAGGATGATCGCCTTGCTGCTGATCGCGACCACGCGTGCCGTGTGGTACACCGCCGCGTTGCACGAGCTGTCCCCGTTCACGTTCAGCTTCACGAGATCGCCAAGTGCCACGGGACCCATCGGATTGGGAATGGGCTCGAGACTGTTGCTCGGCTTGACCGACGAATCCGACTTGCAGCCACCCACCACGGCGAGTGCGAGACATCCACACGTCACGAGCAGATGAGAGATCCGAGCGGGCATCGGGCGTCGTCCTGAGTGATGCCCCCAAATTTGGGGACGCGTTGGGAGGAACGGCGGAATCGTCGTTCAATCTAGACACGCAAGGAGGACGACACCCGACCCACATTGGTAAACCGCACGGGACGCGCGGTTCCACGGCGACTTCCTGCGCCGCCGGGGAGGCGGTCTCAGCGCACGATCGTCAGAAGCTACGAGGCGACGCGATCGACGACAGCATGATGCCGGCCGCTGATTCGGGCCGTCGAGAATAGCACCTTCTCGCACTCGAGCGCTGTGACTGGGCGCACAAGCAGGAAGCCCTGCCACTCGGCACAGCGCTGCTCCACGAAGAACGCCAGCTGCTCGGGCCGTTCGATTCCTTCCGCAATCACATTCACGCCCAGCGTTAGGCCGAGCGTAATGACGGCGGCGGCAATGGCGCTGTCGTCCGTGTTATCGGGAACACCGTGCACGAAGCTGCGGTCGATCTTGAGCGAATCGATCGGGAAGAGCCGCAGCGCACTGAGCGACGAATAGCCCGTCCCAAGGTCGTCGATCGACACGCGCACCCCCTTTGCCTTGAGCAGGCGGAGGTTGTCGATCGCCCGTCCGCTGAACCGCATCGCAATGCTTTCCGTGATCTCCAGCTCGAGAAACTCCGGCGGCAGTCCTGTCTCGACGAGGATCGATTCGACCCGGTCGGCCAGCTCGGGCGTCTGGAGCTGGCGCACCGACAGGTTCACCGCGGCCCGCAGCTGCGTCTGTCCCCGCGACCGCCACTCCTGCACTTGCGCGCACGCCGTCCGGAGCACCCAATCTCCCATCGGCACGATGGCGCCAGTCGCCTCGGCCAGCGAGATGAACTCCGCAGGCATCAGCAGCCCGCGCTCGGGGTGGTTCCAGCGCAGCAATGCTTCCACGCCGGTGATCAGGCCGGTATGCGACTGCACGATGGGTTGGTAGTACAGTTCGAGCTGGTGGAGCTCGAGCGCCCGCTGGAGGTTGCTCTCGAGTCCCAGCCGCTCCAGCGCGGCATCACCCACCTCGGGCACGTAGCGCTCCACGAGGTCCCTGCCCTGCGCCTTCGCACGGTACATGGCCGCGTCTGCCGTCTTGAGAAGCTCCTCGGGATCCTGCGCGTCGTCGGGAAAGAGGCTGATGCCAAGGCTCGTCGTGACGAACAGCTCCTGGCCGTCCACCACGATGGGACGCTTCACCGCAGCGATGATGCGCTCGGCGAGGAGCACGGCGTCTTCCGGGCCGAACACTTCGTACGCCAGGACGGCGAATTCGTCGCCACCGAGACGTGTCACGGAATCTTCGGCGCGTACCGTTTGCTTGATACGCTCGGCGATGGTCTGCAGCAGCGAGTCGCCGGCGGCGTGACCGAGCGAATCGTTGACGATCTTGAAGCGGTCCAGGTCGAGGAACAGCACCGCCGCCTTCGTATCGTTGCGCTTCGCATGGTGCAGCGCCATCCCGAGCTGGTTCAGGAACAACTGGCGGTTCGGCAGGCCGGTGAGCGCGTCGTGGTACGCGATGCGCTCGATACGCGCCGCAGCGTCCATCGTCGCCTGCCGCTCCTCCTCGAGCAGCCAGATGACGAGGCCCATCGCCAGCGCCACGTACAGCACCACGTCCACGAACCCGAGGCTGGCGAGATAGACGGAATACCGGAGTCTGAGCGCCGGCGCAAACGACAGCGCGAGGAACTGCAGCTGTTGCGCACCCAGCCCGAAGAACGCGACCATGACGACGCGTCGTCCCACACCGCGCGCAATGCGGGGCGCGCGCGTGATGGCCACGCCGCCGATGAGGAAGGCCAGTGCGGCAGCGAAGCGACGCACGGTCACGCGGAGCGTGAACAGGATCTCGGCGCGGGAGGCGTCCCATGCATAGGCCAGCACCAGCAGTGCTCCTGCGATCGTCACCACCGCGATGATCCAGCGCGTCGTGCGGGCTGCCAGGGCGCGACCGGATGCCAATTCCGCGGTGCCAAGCAGCAGCCAGGCGATTTGCAGATAGCCCGCGATGCCCGCCGCGAGCGCCATCGAGAACCGAAGCGGATCGTTGATCGGCCAAACGATGCCGAGCATGATCGCCGCGGCGCCCGCACCAGTGTGCACCGCAAGCGCCAGCCAGCTCCACGTCCAGTGCCGGAGAAATGGCCGCCAGTATCGCTGGAGGAGGCCTCCAAGGACGAAGGCGATCAGGACTGCGACTCCGGACTGCGCAAGCAGTCCGGCGACGGTAAGAAGGATAGACAGCGCCATCCAGTCGGGAGCGAGAAGCGTCGGTGGGTACTGCCACTGTTGCGGCAGAGTACGGCGACGGGGTAAGGTAGAGACGGTGGCCTACGCGCGCGACCCCGCGGGCTTCGGCCCTACCACTTTGGACGATGCCCATCTCCGGACGCCACGACGATCCGCTCCTGAACCAGCTCGCGCGCGACACCTTCGCGCTCTTTCCGCACTGTCGTCTGTGCGGAGAAGAGATCGCGCGCTTCGAGGACGCCGATATCCGCGTGCACGTCCAGCGAGTGGTCCATCGCGGCGCCTGTCCGGCGCCGGCGTTGCTCGAGCGACTGCTGCCGCCCGAGCGGAAAGCGTAATGTCTACTGCCGGGCCGCGCCGAGGATCTGCGGCAGCCCGCCGATGATCCAGAGCAGGACGGCAGCGATCATCGCCCTGGATCGCGGGATCTTCCCCGTGACCGCCAGGCCGATGCCGAGCAGGATCGTCGTCCAGATCGTGAACACGTCCAGTCGGCCGAGCACCACCATCAGGATGGGCGACGTGGCGTCGGGATCGAAGAAGCGCGCGGGACCCAGCGACAAGTTGTACTGCGAGGTCATCGTGGACGAATCCAGCACCAGCAGCTGCAGGCCGCCCACAAGCGCCGAGACGACCTTCGTGATGTTCGCGTACGCGGCGACGACGAGGGCTGCGCCGAGTGCCTGCTTCGCGTCGACGAACTTCCCGACGATCCAGAGGAACAGCCCCGTCATGAACGTGATGACGGGAATGATGAAGAAGGCGCCGACCTTGGCGAATTTCTCGCCGATGGACCGCATGCTCTGCAACTGCTCCGCAGTGATGCTTGGGTTCTTCTTCTGCACCGCCGCCATGTTGCGCGAGAACTCGCCGTCCATGATCGGCTGCATCGCGGAGCTGCCCGCGAGGAAGATCGCCGTGAACAGGACGGTGACGATGAGCAGCGGGACGAAAAAATTCGCGTTCGCGCGCCGCGCGAAAACCTCGGACGGGGCGTAAAAGATGTCGATGAAGTCCTCCCACAACGCAGCCGGCTTGGCCGGCGGCGATGCTTCGGATGGCGCGGACATCGGCTGGCTCGGGTCGCTCATGGTCGTGTCGGGATTGAAAGGAATTTCGCGCCGAAAGTGTGGCGTCTTTCGCGCGAGAACGCAAACCGCGATGGGGCAATCAGATCGGCTCGATGTAGACCGCGGTCCCGTAACACAACACTTCGGTGATGCCGGGCATGAGTTCGGTGGCGTCGTAGCGCAGCCCGATCACCGCGTTGCCGCCAAGCTCCGCGCCGTGCGCGACCATGATCTGGAATGCGTCCGCCCTCGCCTGCTCGCAGAGGTTGACGAGGAGCGTGATGTCACCCCCGAAGAATGCCTGGAATCCGACGCCGATCCGGCCGATCACCGAACGTGACCGCACGGTGATGCCGCGCACCACGCCGAAGCTCTTGACGACGCGATAGCCGGGAAGCTCGAAGGCGGTGGTGGTGTACGGCGTCTCGTATTGATGAACGGGACTCATGATTCCTCCAGGTGAAGGGCGTTTGACAAACCTACGAGTCAACTCTAGCATCTGCTTCACTGCCGCATTTTCCCGGAGTGATACGACATGAAGACCGCACCCTTCGCCGCGTCCGCGCTGGCCGCGTCACTCACGCTCGCGGCAATCGCGCCCGTCTCGGCGCAGAAGCTCGCCTATCCGCCCACCAGGAAGGGGGATCAGGTCGATACCTTCTTCGGCACCAAGGTCGAGGATCCGTATCGCTGGCTCGAGGAGGAGACCTCGCCCGAGACGGCGCAGTGGGTCGAGGCGGAGAACAAGGTCACGTTTGCGTACCTCGACAGAATTCCCTACCGCGACGCGCTCAAGGCGCGGCTGACGAAACTCCAGAACTACGCGCGATTCAGTGCGCCGCAGCGCAAAGGGGCACTGTACACCTTCACGAAGAACGACGGCCTCCAGAACCAGAGCGTCATCTATATCCAGAAGGGACTCGACGGCACGCCTGAGGTCCTGCTCGACCCCAACAAGTTCTCGGCGGACGGTACGACGCGTCTCGCCGGCTTCGCACAGTCGAAAAACGGCAAGTACGCCGCCTACGGGATTTCGAGCGGCGGGTCCGACTGGACGGAGTTCCACCTCATGGAGGTCGCATCGCGCCGGCAGTTACCCGATGTGATCCGATGGGCCAAGGTCACCGGCACCGCGTGGCAGGGAAACGGCTTCTACTACAGCCGCTACGATACGCCCGATTCGAGCACGGCACTCACCTCGAAGAACGAGGGTCACAAGGTCTACTTCCACACGGTCGGCACGCCGCAGGAGCAGGACGCACTCGTCTTCGAGGACAAGGCGAATCCGCAGCGCTTCCACATCGTGTCCACCACGCAAGACGAACGCTACGCCGTCATGACCGTCTCCGATCGTGGCAAGGGCAAGAAGGGCAATGCGCTGTTCGTTCGCGATCGCGACGGCGGCACTACGGCGTGGAAGCCGCTCGTTGGCGAAGTCGGCGACGATGACTACCGCGTCGTCGATAACGTGGGCGCACGGTTCCTGGTGGAGACCAACCACGGCGCGCCGAACGGTCGGGTCGTGCTCATCGATCCTACAAGGCCGGATGAGAAGAACTGGAAGACCATCCTCGCCGAGCGACCCGAGCCCCTGGAGGCGGCATCCACGGCCGGAGGCAAGCTGTTCGCATCGTACATGAAGGATGTGACGACGCGCGCCTATGTCTTCGACATGAACGGCAAGTTCGAGAACGAGATCGTCCTGCCCGGCCCCGGGAGCGCGGGAGGCTTCGGCGGCAACACCGATGACACCCAGGTCTTCTACACCTTCAACTCGTTCAACTTTCCGCCGTCCATCTACAAGTACGACATCGCGACTCGGAGGTCATCGCTCTTCCGCGCCCCGGAGATTCCCGGCTTCCGGCCAGCGGACTACGTGACGAAGCAGGTCTTCTACAAGAGCAAGGACGGCACGCGGGTGCCGATGTTCCTCACCTACAGGAAGGGCCTCAAGCTCGACGGCACCAATCCCTCCCTGCTCTACGGCTACGGCGGCTTCAACATCGCCACCACGCCGTCGTTCAGCGCCATGCGCCTTGCCCTGCTCGAGCAGGGCGCGGTGTACGCGTCGGCCAACCTTCGCGGCGGCAGCGAGTACGGTGAAAAGTGGCACGAGGCCGGCACGAAGCTGAAGAAGCAGAACGTCTTCGACGACTTCATCGCCGCGGGCGAGTACCTCGTGGCGAACAAGTACACCTCGCCAGGCAAGCTGGCGATCCACGGCGTGTCCAATGGCGGGTTGCTCGTGGGAGCGGTGGCCAATCAGCGTCCCGACCTGTTCAAGGTCGTCATCCAGCAGGCCGGCGTGATGGACCTGCTGCGCTTCCAGAAGTTCACCATCGGGTGGAACTGGATCGCCGACTACGGGTCGGCCGAGGCGAACGAGGCGGAGTTCAGGGCGTTGCGCGCGTATTCACCAATTCACAACATCACGCCTGGCACGGCGTATCCTGCCACGCTCATCACGACGGCCGATCACGACGATCGCGTCGTCCCCGCGCATTCGTTCAAGTACGCCGCGGCACTCCAGGCGGCACAGGCCGGCGATAATCCGATCCTCATCCGCATCGACACCAAGTCCGGACATGGTGCGAGCAGCACCAGGAAGGCGATCGAACAGACGGCCGACCTCTACGCGTTCGTGTTCCAGAACCTCGGCATCAAGCCCACCTTCGTGCCGTAGCACCGGGCCGAAACTTCGACGGCCGCGCCGCGTAGGCGGATGTGAGCGCCAGCCCTCCAGGAGCAATGCAATGGATCCCGATGTCTTCTCGTTCGCGGCAGTGTCGTGCATCATCGTCGGACTGGTCGCGTCGCTGGCCTTCATCGGGGTGGTCACCTTCCGCTTCCTGACCAGCTCCAGGGGCCCGTCGAAGAAGCTCGAAGCCGAGGACAACGATCGTCTCGAGCGGTTGCAGCAGTCCGTTGATGCCATCGCGATCGAGGTCGAACGGATCGCGGAAGCCCAGCGATTCAGTGCGAAGCTTCTCTCGGAACGAGGTGAGGCACCCGCCCGGCGCGCCTGAAGGGTGCCCCAGCTGAGGTTGTTGCTCCCAAAGTCACACGGGAGCACCTCGGCAGTGTACGTTTCTGTACTGCGACGTACGCACCAGCGCAGTCGGCAGCTTCGCTGCCACCCATAATCCGGCGCTTCTGGCGACGCCCTCCTCGATCAGGGCGTCCGCATGCGTACAAAGTCATGATTGCGAATCCGTACACCGATGCGGGCAACCGGCTGTTGCTGGCTCTCTCGCCCACCGCGCGGATGCTCGTCGCGGAGGAGCTCGAGCCGATGACTCTGGCCGCGGGATTCGTCCTCTACGAACCCGGCTCGCCGATGGACTACGTGTATTTCCCCGAGACCGCCGTCGCGTCCATGATTCGCCGAATGGCCGACGGTGCCGGCGTGGAAGTCGGGACGATTGGACGCGAGGGGGTGGTCGGTGGCGCCGTCGCGCTTGGCGCCAGCACGATGCCCACCGAATGCGTCATCCAGGTCGCCGGCACCGTCCAGCGCATGTCGACTGTCGCACTGCGCTCGGTCATGGCACTTCCACGCGAAGACGACGACAGCCCCACGCTCTTCGACCTCATGCTGCTGTATGCGCAGGCGCTGTTCGAACAATGCGCGCAGACGGCCGCCTGCAACCGCCTGCACGCGCTCGAGCAACGGTGCGCCCGCTGGCTGCTCATGATCCACGACCGGGTCCCCGGCGACGAACTGCTCCTCACGCAGGAGTTTCTCTCCTACATGCTCGGGGTGCGTCGCGCTGGTGTCACCGAGGCGTGCGGCACCCTCATGCGCGCCGGTCTCATTCGCTATCGTCACGGCCGCATCACCGTCGTCGATCGCGCAGGTCTCGAAGCCGCGGCGTGCGAGTGCTTCCAGGTGGCGGTGGATGCCTATGAGGATCTATTTGGGTCGTCGGCGGTGACCGTCGTCTAGTTCGACACGGTCTTGCGCGCGATGCCCTTCAGCTTTGTGTCATACCACTCCACCATCCGGCGCTGCATGTCGAGGAAGTCCTCGGCGGTAGCGTTGCCGCCGCCATGGCCGCCGTTCATGTAGTTGACCCACACGACTTCCTTGCCAAGCCGACGAAGCGCGTAGTACATCTCGCGCGTGTTGTCCGCGGGAACGTTGGAGTCCTGCGCGCCCGTGATCAGCATCAGCGGCGTCGTGATGCGATCCGCGAAGAAGATCGCCGAGTGCTCCACGTACTTCTGTGGCTGCTGCCACAGCGTGGCACCGATGCGGTCCTGGCTCTTCTCGGCCGCGTGCACGTTGCGGACGCCGAGCCGCGGACTGTCCGTGTAGAAGGAGATGACGTCCACCTTCCCCGAGATGTTGATCGCCGCCTTGAACCGGTTGGTCTGGGTGATGAGGAGGTTCGTCGCGTACCCTCCATAGCTCACGCCTTGCACGCCAAGCCGGGCGGAGTCCGAGATCCCCAGTTCGATGAGCTTGTTCGCCGCGGACGTGACCCCCTTCACCCACGCTTCGCTCGGGTGGCCGATCTCGAAATCCACGGACGGCTTCACCACGACGTAGCCTGCGCCTGCCAGCACGCCCGCCGTCGGGTCGAAGGTGTCGTCAAAGAAGTCCTCATAGACGGAAAACACCGTCGGATACGGTTTCGACGAGTTGTAGTTCGCCGGCAGGTACACCACACCGTACTTGCGGTGGCCGTCGGCATCGAGGTAGTCGATGAGACGCGTCGGTCCGAAGGCGACCTGTTGCAGTTGCGGGTTCGCGTCGCTGATGCGGCGCAGGTTCCGGAGCTCTCCGTCACCGGCATAGAGGTCGGCCGGCCGGTTGCCCGCCGCGATCGAGAGCACGACCGACTTGCCGTCGCTCGAGGGGCGGATGCCACTGTAGCTGCGATCGTCGTTCACGAGCGCGCGCGGTGCGCCGCCGGCCGCGACGTCGTACCGCAGCACGGCGCGTGACCATTTCGCTCGCGACGCCGACGTCAGGTACAGCGCCGATCCGTCCTCCGTCCATGCAGCAACGGCAACGCGTGGGGACTCGGGATTCGAGTCGTTGGTGGCGATGATCAACCGCTTGGTCGGCTTCACGGGATCAACGAGCCAGAGCCCTTCCTTGTTCGAGGCTACCACCGCGTCGCCCGCTGGGCTGAACCGCACGAGCGAAAACCGCTCTTTCTCGCGCTGTTCCCTCGCCGCCTTGCTCGTATCGGCGTCGGTCTTCTTCGTATCGCCCACGGGTCCGGCGACCTGTCGCGCCTCCTTCTCATCGATGGAGCCGACGAACACCTTGCCGTCCTTGGAGTAGGCGTAGCGACGGCCATCTATGGCCCACGCCAGCGTCATTCCCTTGAGCGAGGGAATGATCGTCTTCGGCTCACACGGCGCTGCACACGCCACAGGCCGTACGACGAGTTTTTCCTCTCGGTCGGAGATGACGTCGTAGTCCGTCTTCGTAGTGATGTCCTCGCGCACCGCCAGGTCGCGGCCGTCGGCCGTGAGCTCGAATGTGCCGAGCATGGCGTCCGGTAGCACTTCGCGCACCTGTTTCGTCGCAACGTCGATGGACACTACCGAACGCATCGACCCGTCGCGCCGGATCGCATCCCAGGCGAGGAACGGATCGGCGCTGGTCTGCACGAACACTGGGCCGCGCGTCATCGAGTCGAAGCGCGCCTGCGCGCGTGTGCGCCACGCATTCGTGTGCAGGGAGACCAGCATGGACCGGCCATCGCGCGACCACGTGAGTTCACTCGCCTCCGCGACGTACTTGCCCGCCGGGATCGGAAACGTCGTCACCTTGCCGCTCGCACGATCGAACACGGCGGGCTCGTACGCATCGCCGCGAAGCACGAGCATGCCGAGCCGGGCGCCATCCGGCGCCCAGCGCAGCCCTCGCACGTTGCGCTTGTCGGGGAACACGGCCTGCTGCGTGCCACGTTGCGCATCGATCACCCACAGCCGAGCGGACATCGGCCTCACGTAGGTCGGATCGCCATCGCGGCGGTAGTCGATGCCGAAGTTATCGCGCCGGGAGGCGGTGGTTGCGGCGACCCATCGCCCGTCGCGCGAGACGTCACCCACCGACAGTGTGACGAGGTCGAGGGCATCCTGCGCGGAGAACGCGTGATGCGCCTGGGGCTGTGCCTGTGCGCCTGCCGCGCCGGCGACGGCGAGTATTGCAAGAACGACGGAGGCAAAGCGGCGCATGGGCGTAGGAGTCCGAGTCGAGTGACGAGACATCTCACCGCGAATCTGGACGCGAACGACGTGCGCCGCCAGAATGACTTACGCCCTGCGACGGGGACGGCTGCTCAACGTAGAGAGGGCAAGCAGGGCTCGCAGCTCGCGGTCGTCGAGGGCATCCCATCCGTCGGGCACAGGAAGCACGCGTCGGCGCTCGTGGCTACTCTGGAACGCCAGCCAGCCGCCGAGGATTTGGCGCGGCAGCGTCGCGCGCCCCACCGGCTCGTGGCGGCGATCCGTCGTGCCGCGTCTCAGCGAACGGCGCTCTCGCATGAGCCGCCGCTCGAGGAGTCGCGGATACACTTCCCACACGACCCACCGGTTGCCAAGGACGTCGGTAAACGCGCGCGCATCAGAGCTGGGCGGTGTGGGTGTCGGCATGACTGCTCTCATCGCAATGTGAGGACCATCACTATTGCTCGAACCCAGGTGGAGAAGCGAGGGCCAATGGCCCCGCCCCTCGGCTCACCGATCGGCCCCACCTCGACGCGTCAGGCGCACGCGTCGACGCCTACGTTCGCTGCCGGGCCGTCATCCTATTGAAAATCCACACCAGGAGCGCAATCGGCAGCACGACCATCAACGCGATCTTGAGCACGGCGATCATCATTCCCACAAGCGCCATTCCAAGTCCGAATACGACCCCGAAGGCCGCCATGCCGAACACGAAGAGCAGGAAGAGCGCGGGCACGCCGACGCACAGGATAAAGACCGACCAGAGAGCTGCCGCGTGCTTCCGATTGGCCTACTACCCCTACGGCCGCTTGGACTTGAGCGCGTTCAGCACGGCGCAGAGGGCGGTTGCCTGGATCTCGGCCTCTTCCTGGGTGCGCTCGGTCCGAGTGCCGTAGTAGACACGGTGAATGAATCGACTGCGCTGATGCCTGACGTTGATCGAGCGGTTGCGTACATCAGGGACCACCTTCCACGGGCCGCGACCCGGGTTGGTGCAATCAAGGCGACGCAATTCGACGAGTGTCATGGTCCTGGGGAGGCAAATGAGGATCGACCCGCTTCGAAATATTAAGATATTCTAAGCGACGCTGCCGCATAAGGACCCCATGGTCCGCAATTAGGGTCTCGTCCCGTTCACCTCCTGCACTAAGGAAGTCGATTAGGGCAAGACGGGCACCGGGGCGGACGGTCCCCATCGTATTCCGCGAGCTCGTCGCATTCAGCACCATGCGTGCACATTGCATACTTTTCGGTTCTTGCTCACAATTGAGCCCAGGACGAACCCGACGATGGGAACGCTGAGTGACGACGTTGAATATCAAGCACCCACTCGGAGACGCGCGCTCGCGCCGTCTCGAGGAGCTCGTGAACGAGCTCACCATGCTCACCACGCGACCGCCTGACATGGCCGACGTCGTTTTTTCCGACATGATCCGCCGCATGGCAATGCACCAGCTGGTCGACGAGGAGCTTCGCCGGCGCGGGCGCTGACCTTCCCCCTGCACGCCGACACGTGACCTCCCGCGCCGAAATCGTCGTTTGTGGTGCCGGTATCGCCGGCGTCACGGCAGCATATCATCTCGCCGTGCGGCACGGTGTCCGGAACGTCACCCTCGTGGATCCGCATGATCCGCTGACGGTCACCAGCAACAAGGGCACGCAGGGATATCGCAACTGGTGGCCAGGCCCGGACGATACGATGCTGCGCTTCGTCTCGCGCAGTATCGACCTCTTCGAAGAGATTGCCGACGACACGACCAACCTCTTTCGGTTGAATCGTCGCGGCTACCTGTTCGCGACCGCCGAGGAGGGCGGCGTAGAGAGGTTGCGAAGCACGGCGCGTCAGGTGTCGGCATACGGGATGGGTGCGCTGCGTGAACACACGTCGGCGGGCTCGTACCAGCCTGCGCCTGCCGAAGGCTTCCGCGAGCAGCCGATTGGCGCCGACTTGCTGCTCGGCCACGAGCCCGTGCGCGCGTTTCCTTTCCTGTCGGCCACCACGAAGGCCGCACTCCACGTGCGGCGCGCCGGGTGGATGAACGCAGTGGCGCTCGGAGCGTGGATGATGACGCAGGCGGTCGCCGCAGGCGTGACGTTCGTGCGCGACGATGTGAGCGCGATCGAGACGAGGGGTGGTCGGATATCGCGCGTCCGGTTGGCCTCCGGCGCGTCGATCGACACCGATCGTGTGGTACTCGCCACCGGTCCAATGCTGCCGGAAACGGGCCGATTGCTCGGCATCGACCTGCCGCTGTTTCACGAATTGCACGCGAAGGTGACCTTTCCCGATACGCTCGGCGTCATTCCGCGGTCCGCACCATTCACCATCTGGATCGACGGCGTTGATGACCTGCCGGGTGGAGTGCATGTGCGTCCGGTGGACGGTCCGCGCGGCAACGAACTGTACCTCATCTGGACGTATCACACGGAGGCCTGCGCGCCGGAGTGGCCGCCGCGGTTCGATCCGAAGTATGCCGACATCTGTCTCCGCGGTCTGGCCGCGATGGCGCCGCTGATGTCACAGTACCTCGAAGCGGCGGAGCGCGGCGTCGTGGACGGCGGATACTACTGCAAGACCACGGACAATCGTCCGCTCGTGGGACCGTTGCCGGTCGAAGGCGCTTTCATCCTCGGCGGGTTGTCCGGCACGGGGATCATGACGTCGCAGGCGGCGGCGGAATTGCTCGCCTCGCACGTGACGCAGGGAGCGCTGCCCGCTTGGTCGAACGCGTTCCTGCCATCGCGTTATGACGATCCGTCGTACGTGGACCGGGCACTTCGAGCGGGAGCGCTCACCGGCCAGCTCTGACGGGCAAGGTAGCGAGCACCCTGCCCTCACCGCGGCCGACGCTTTCCGCCCCGCCCTCGTCGCGAATGCGCAGCCGGTCCGCGATTGAGTGACGGATATTCGACACTCGGCGACGAAGTGCGTCGCTGCGACGAAAAACATTTGCAGGAGACAGGCCACTCAAGAGGCGACGGATGATCTCACAGGACACATAACAAGGAGAGAGCTAACGCACTGCTATGCATGGACTTGTACGCTAGCGAACACTGGCTTCAAGTGTGTGTACCGGGTACGTTCTCTTGCGCGTCGGACCCTCGGGCGCCAAATGAATGTCACGATGGTTGCAACGCGAACCGCAGAATGCCGAACGACGAAACGCGAACAGAGTCCAAAGGTGCCACGTTTTCGAGTCCCAACCGACTGCTTCGCGCCCTCCCGCACAGCGACTTCGACAAGCTTCTACCGAATCTGGAACCGGTATCGCTGCCGCTGAGAACGGTGTTGCAGGAGCCAGGTGTCGAAGTCACGCACGCGTATTTCCTGTCGAGTGGCATGGCGTCGATGGTCAACGAGATGAAGGACGGGACGGTCGAGGTTGGCACCGTGGGCAGCGAAGGAATGGTCGGCACCCCGGTGTTGCTGCAGGCGCGGTCTCTCACCACGCGCACGTTCATGCAGATGGCGGGCGAAGGGCATCGCATCGAGGCCAAGGCGCTGCGACGCGTGATCCGCGAGTCGCCGGACGCCGAGCGGCTGCTCTTCGGGTATACGCAGGTGATGTTCGACCAGACGGCGCAGTGGGTCGCGTGCAACCGGCTGCATTCGCTCGAGGCGCGATGCGCACGATGGCTGCTCATGACCGCGGATCGCGGGAATGGAAACAGCTTCACGCTGACGCACGAGTTCCTCTCCTACATGCTGGGCGTCCATCGTCCGGCGGTGTCGCTGGTGGCGAGCGAACTCTCGGAGCGCGGACTGCTCAGGTACGGCGCGGCGCGGTGACCATCATCGACCGGCCCGGCCTCGAGGCGACGGCGTGTGCGTGCCGCGCGATTGCGCAGCACTCGATCGAAGCGCTGTTCGCCGCCATCGCCAGCGGCTGACGTCGCAGGACGTCGCGCGGAGGATCTACCGGTCGCAGTCGGAATCGCCGCATCGCGCGGCTCGGACGATGCACCTGGGCGCTGCCAATGCACCACGCCCGTCAACGCCCGAGGACATGATGACAATCTTCAAGGTGGGCTACTTCGTCGGCAGCCTTTCGACGAAGTCGATCAACCGACGTCTCGCGAACGCGCTCATTCGTCTCGCACCAGAAGGGCTGGCCTTCAGCGAGATCCCGTTCAAGGACCTGCCGCTCTACAGCTCCGACTTCGACGCGGACTATCCGGCCGTCGGCAGGGCGTTGAAGGATGCCATCGCTGCGTCGGACGCGATACTGTTCGTCACGCCGGAGTACAACCGCTCCATCCCGGGCGGCCTGAAGAACGCAATCGACTGGGCGAGCCGACCGTACGGCACGAACTCATTTCGTCGGAAGCCGTCGGCGACGATCGGTGCGTCGCCCGGTGCAATCGGGACGGCGATCGCGCAACAGCACCTCCGCAGCCTGCTCAGCTTCTGCAACTCGCCGCAGATGAGTGCGATCGAGGCATACATCCAGTTCACGCCGGGGCTCATCACGGAGGATGGCCAGGTGACGGTGCCAACCACCGAGGAATTCCTGCGCAACTACATCACGGAATTCCACGCCTTCATCGAGCGCGTCTACATGGCCATCCCGCGAAACCCCTGACAGCGCAGGGGACGCGAGTGGCACGGCGCGACGCACGACACCGGGTGGCCAGACACATCCATCTACATGTGACTGAGTGCGTATGCCCGCATCAGCGTCGAATACTTCACGAGCATGTTCGGCACCTCCCACGCCGGCAGCTTCCCGGCGTCGAGGTACTCGAGCAGATGGGCCATCACCTGCCCGAAGTGCGCCTCATGGCCGACGTCGTATTTCGCCGGCGCGGTGACAACGAACCCATCACCTTCGCGACGAGCCGCGACGCCCGGATACTTCGCCTGGAGCGATGCGATCGTTGCACGTACTGAGGCAGTGAACGCTGCGTCGCTTACCGACGGCGCGCGCGTGACATACAGCGTCGGCTTGTATTTCTCGACGGCGCCCTGCTTGATCTCGAGCGTCGCCCTGGTGCCACGAAAGACCGCGTGGTGGGTGTCGCCGGATCCGGGCGGCGCCGCGAAGTCCCACGTCGCCGCGACCCGCGCGTGCACGCCCTTGATGCGGTATGACATCTCACCGTTGCAGTAATACTGCAACACGCCGTCCTTCACGTCGGACGCCAGGTAGCTCGGGAAGCGATCGGCACCCGTGACCAGCTTGAACTGCGCAGGCGTGATCGGGGTCGGCCAGCGGCGCGACTTGCGGACGATCACATCCGACTCGTGCAGCGCGACGTTGGGAAAGGCTTCCCACTGCACGAGGTCCACGAGGTGCGTGCCGACGTCCTGTAGCCCCTCGCCCTCCTGCTTGATGTCGAAGAACCACTGCGGGCGGCGGAGCGGCATGCCGGCGACGACCTTGGACAGGAAGTGCACGCTCTCCATGCGGATCGCCGGATCGTCCGGCGTGCCTTTCTGCAGCGTGCCGAACAGCGACCGCGACATCGCCAGCTCGCGCTGGAGTGCGTTCGTGATTTCGTTGCGCTCCGTCATGATGTCGTACAGCAGCACCTTCCTCGCCGCAGCCGTCTTGAAGGCTTGACGCAGCGTTATGAGGTCCGGCGGCGTGACGACCATCGGCTTGTCGCCGAAGACGGTGAGCCCGGCATCGATGGCGCGCGCGATGTAGTCGGTCTTCTGCGCATTGTTGCCTGCGATGACGACGATGTTCCCTGCCCGCTCGCCAAGCATCTTCTGGAAGTAATCCGGACCGGAGTAGACAACCTCCGTCCAGTGTGTGGGCTGGTCGGCGCGCGCATTGAACGCGGCAATGCGCGCCAGATGCTGCGCGAGGTCGTCTCCCGCCGGCGCATAGACGTGCACCACCGAGTCGATGTCGGGCGACATGACCTTCTGCACGAGCGACGCATGGAAGTGCCCCGGATCGAGCGTGATGAGGCGGTAGCGAGGCGGCTGGGCCGCGGCGGCGTGCGCCGCGAGCGAGAACGTGGCACCAGCGAGCGCGGTTCGAAGGAGACGGCGGGACGAGGTTGTCATGCGGTATGCTTGGTAGAGTTCAGCAGGATCGACGGATTCCATTCCTATTTCTTTTTCTTCGCTGCCCGTTGTGCGAGCGCCGCCGAGTTGGCCGCCACGGCAGCGCGGATGAGCGTCTTGAAGGCAGCCTCATTGAGCTTCTCGCCTTCGCGCAAGTCGATCGCGCGACGCGTGCCGCCCGCGAGGCTCGCATTGAAGAGTCCCTTCGGGTCGTCGGTCGATGCTCCGCGCGCGAAGGTGAGCTTGACCGCCTGCTTGTACGATTCGCCGGTGCAGACGATGCCGTCATGCGACCACACGGGAATTCCTGGAGTTTTCGGCTTCTCCCACTTCCACTCTTCCTGGATGTCGGGGTCAGCATCGTGGATGAGCTGGCGGACGCACGCGAGCGCCTCCCCTCTCCAGTCTGCGAGATCCTGGATCCGCTGCGTGATCTTCGCTGATGCGACCTTGTTCTCGGTTCGACTCGCGGGACTCATGTTCTCACGGCTCCTGGAAGTGCGGTCAGTATCGGGGGAGCGCGGCGATCGCTCACTGCCCTGCCGCGGGCGGCGCGGCAGAAGCCGTGACGCCGAACTGGTTGGCGTATTCGGAATTCAGGCGTTGCCAGCCAAATGGCATGGCGTCACCGCCGACGATGCGGCCGATCGGATCACCGGCGAGCAACAGATCGAGGACGTCGAGACAGATGTGCCAGCCGGCTGCGCCCATCGCGATGTATCGGCGATCGATGCTGTGCCAGAGCTTCAGACGTGTGCCATCACCAAGTGGCTCGAGCTCCCAGCGAATGTCGTTGCCGCCCCATGTGTACTCGAGCAGCCGCCCCGTGTCGGCGCGCGTCACGATCGTATCCGACCGCTGCGGCGCGGGAGTGCCGACGGTCGAGAGCGTCGCGCGCCCGGTGGTGCCGAGATTCCGGTCGGCCTCGAACGGCGCCCATTCGTGCAACTCGGCCGGATCCGTCAGCGCGCGCCACACTGTCGCGGGAGGATGCCGGAGTTCTCGGACGAGAACGAGCGTCCACGCGTGCTCGTCCTTGCGGACCGTGGCGCCGAAGGCTGCTCCTGGCGCGTACGCCTCACGACTGTTCATCGCTTCCTTCCCTTCTTCCGTGGCTCTGGCTCCATACGATCGAGGTGACGTTCGAGCGCGTCGATGTGCGGATCCCAGAAGCGCCGGAAGGGAGAGAGCCACGCGTCCACTTCCATCAGCGGCTCCAGCCTGAGTCGATAGAGGCGTCGCTGCGCGTCCACGCGCGACTCCACGAAGCCAGCGTCGCGCAATACGCGCAGGTGCTTGGACACCGACGGCTGCGGCATGCGCAGGCGCTCCTCGATCTCCTGCACGGATCGCTCGGCCGAGCCCAGAAAGCTGAGGATGGCTCGGCGGTTGGGCTCCGCGATGACGTCGAAGACAGATGGCATGGAACAGAATACCGCCGACTTTATATGCCTGTCAAGGCATATTGGAGCGGCGGCGGGTCCGCGCGCGCGGTGAGCGAGCGGCCAGCCTATTGCTTTGTCGTCAGGAGAACGATCACCGGGCCACCGTTGGCGTTGATGCCGAAGCGCGCCTGCGCTGCGACCGCGTCGAGGTAGCGGATCTCGATGAGCGGGCGAGTATCGATGGCCGTGAGCGCGCCGACTGGCTGCAGTGGGCCGAAGTCCTGCGAAATGCGCACGAGTCCAGGTGCCGAGGCCGGATCCGACCCCGTGCGCATCGTCTGCGAGCCGCGCGTGCGGAAGAACGCCGGACGCAATTGCTGAATCGCGTAGTTCGCGTCGCGACCGGCAATCGCGGGATCGCTCAGCTCCGCTTGGCTGATGATGTTGGGATCTCTGCCGACTCGCTCCGGTGCGCCGGCGGACGCGGCAGACGACCCTGCTGCGCACGATGTCGCGAGCAGGAGCATGGCGGCGACGAGGCAGCGAGAGGCGTACATGGTGAACCTCGATGAAGGACACGGGAGCGAACGAGCGAGACACGGGAGTGTAGCGTCGGCGGCAGCGTGCCACTAGAGGTTCGCCGGTCCGTCATCGACGTGCGCGTGTCAGCCGTCATTCACGCGACCGGTGAATCACCCCCGCTCCCAGAAGGGCGGCGGTTCGATCCCGAGCGATCGAAGGTACACGTAGCCCTGCCCGCGATGATGGATCTCGTTGTCGCGGATGTAGAGGAGGAGATCGTAGATCGCCATCTTCCATTGCCCGAACGCGGTGTCGACCTCTTGAAAGCGCGCGGCGGGAATCGTCGGCCAGCGCTCATTGATTCGGCCAGTGGCATCGTCCCACTGCCTGAGTAGCTCGGCCTTGTTCGTGGCGTTGGCCTCCGCAAACTGTTCCCACTTCCCGCTGATCACGCCGTCAAGCGTCGGCACCGCCATGCTGATGCACTCCATCGCGAGCGCGGCGAACGGGCGCATCCCGCCAACCGCATAGCTGAAGAGCTTGTCCTCCGGAAACGCGTCAATGACGCGACGCGTCAACGCACGGTGTCCCTGCCAGTGCTCGAGGAATTGCTGCGACGTCATGATCGGCACATCGGTGGATGTCGATGCCATGGAAATGTCCTGGTTGTGGTGGCTTTCCCGCGTTAGACGGAGCGGGTGCTCATGTAACGCGAGGATGTACGTGCATCTCGTCTGGCGCTAAGTCGCTCTAGCGACTCCCCTGCAAGTGCGGTACCCTCAACACTGCCTTCCAAGCTGGTCACAGTCAGCTCACTCTAAGACATCGCATCCGTGACGACCTCGGCCACGTTACGCAGTGCGCCACTGCCGGTATGGATCGCGCCAGCGTTCTTTTCGTCCGGCTTTGCGGCGCTGATCTATCAGGTCGTCTGGCAACGGGTCCTGTTCGCCACGTTCGGAATCAACATCGAGGCCGTGACCATCGTCGTCACGGCCTTTCTTCTCGGACTCGGGTTTGGGAGCATTGTTGGCGGATCATTGTCGGACAATCGGCGCATCCACCCGCTCGTCGCATTCGCGGGGCTGGAGGTGGCCATCGGAGTGTACGGCCTGATCTCGGTGCCGCTTTTCCATTGGGTTGCTGAGCTTTCCCTGGGAATGTCGGCGGCGACGTCGGGGGTCATGTCTTTCGCCCTCGTGGTGTTTCCCACCCTGTTCATGGGCGCGACGCTGCCCTTGCTCGTGTCGTTCGCCGTTCGGCACTCGGGCAACGTTGGGCTGTCGGTCGGCTGGCTGTACTTCGTGAATACCGCGGGATCGGCGCTCGCCTCCGTGGCCACGGTGGTCGTCGTGCTCCGCACCATGGGGGAGCTTGGCACCGTGCGGCTTGCGGCCGCCGCGAACTTTGCCGTCGCCCTGTTCGTGCTGTCGCAGTACTACCGTCAGCGGAGCGCCCCGTGAGCATCACCCTCGCACTCGTCATCTCTGCCCTGACCGGGTTCGTCTCCCTGTCGTATGAGATCCTCTGGTTTCGTGTCTATTCGTACGTGACCGAGACGTCGCCACGTGCGTTCGGGATGTTGCTTGGCTCGTACCTCGCCGGACTGGCCGTCGGCGCGTATGCGAGTGGTATCTACTGTCGCCGCCACAACGAGCGCGGCGGACCACGGCAGCTCTCCGCGCTTGCCGTGTTCGCGTTTCTCGCGAACCTCGTGGGGTTCCTCGCCATCCCGGTGATGGCGCGTGTCGTCACGCTGGGATCCGTTCGATGGACGCTGGTGATTGTCGCCATTTCGGCCGGACTGTTCGGCGCAATCCTCCCGCTGGTCAGTCATCTCGGCATTGCCCCTGATTCGCGAGCGGGCGCCAGGTTGTCGTATATCTATCTCGCGAACATCATCGGATCGGCGGCCGGCAGCCTCGTGACCGGCTTTGTCCTCTCCGACGTGTGGACGACGCAGGAGTTGGCGCGAGCGCTGGGCGTGCTCGGACTTGTCCTGGTGATGGCGCTGTTCACTGCAACACGCGGAACGCTGCGACGAATCGGCTGGGCAACAACGGCCGTGGCGACCTTGCTGGTGATTCTGGGCGCGCCACGGCTGTTCAATCACTTGTACGAACGGCTGCAGTTCAAGACGCGCTACTCGAACCAGCGGTTCATCGACGTTCTCGAGAATCGGCATGGCGTCGTCGCCGTCGCCGCCGACTCGACGACGTACGGCGGAGGCGCGTACGACGGCATGGTTTCGGTCAGTCTCGTTCCCGACCGTCAGGGTCTGCGGCGTGCGTACATGGTCGCCGCTCTCCACCCCCACCCTCGGGAGATGCTGATGATCGGACTCTCGACGGGTGCGTGGGCTCAGGCAATGGCGAACATGCCCGGCGTGGAGCACCTGACGGTCGTCGAGATCAACCCGGGGTACGAATCGCTGATTCGGAAGTACCCACAGGTTGCGAGCCTGTATCGAAATCCGAAGGTGACCTTCGTCTATGACGACGGGCGACGCTGGCTCGCGCGACACCCGTCCCGGACCTTCGACGTGATCGTGCAGAATACCCCCCAGCACTACCGCGCGCACGCAGCGAACCTCCTCTCGCAGGAGTACCTGACGATCGCTCGGCGCCGGCTCAAGCCGGGTGGGCTCCTGTATTTCAACACGACGATGTCCGAGGATGTGATGAAGACCGCCTTCACGATGTTCCCGTACGGGATGCGCGTTGGCACCTTCGTCGCCGCGAGCGATGCGCCGATCACGATGGACATCGACGCGTGGCTGGCCGTCCTGTCGAACTATCGCATCGACGGTCGACTCCTGATCGACACGACGATCGCCGCGCATCGCGCGAAGCTCGACAGCTTGCGCGTCTACGCCGAGACCATCAACCTGCCCCCGAAGGTGGGCAGCGTCGAGACGCGTGAGAGCGTGCTCGGTCGCATTCCCCTGGCTCGCCTCGTGACGGACGACAACATGCTGCCGGAGGTGCGGGTCCGCTTGCTCTATTAGGGACAAGGGGCACGAGATC
>JBBQDT010000029.1:0-35607 GCA_038319955.1 Gemmatimonadales bacterium
CACTCCAGCGCTCGCTCCACACCATCGCCGGCGGCGGCAACGTCTCTCCCGAGCCGATGACGGCCCCCGATGCGACCGGGGGCGCCCTCCCAGGCGCTCCCCCCCGGCCCCGCCCGCCATAATTCACGGCGGCGCAGCGCCATGCGTCCTGCACCCCACCTCGTGAAGTGCTTGCGCACGGCGTTCATCTTTCGAATGTCGAGCCCCGATCCGAGCAGCAGCTCGAACAACTGGCCGAGGTCGGCTTCCGCCATACCGCGGAGCGGCGCGGCGATGAGGCTCGTGACGCCACCGCTCAGCAGCACGATGGCGACATCGTCGCTGCGCATGCCGGCCGCGGTGTCCGCAATGCGCTGAGCCGCCGTGAATGAATGCCGGCCGGGCAGCGGGTGATCGCCTTGGAGTGCGACCACGGTCGCATACGGCGACGTCATCGGCTCGGGAGAGACGATGACGCCGCCGGCGATGGTGTGGAGCGAGCGCTGGAGTGTCGCCGCCGCGGCGACGGCCATCGGATGCGCCGCCTTGCCCAGCGCATAGAGCCAAAGTCGCTGGCCCGGTCGCGCCTGAAAGTCGCGGAGTGCCGCGGCCGTCACCGGACCGGGCGCGGCGCCGGCGATGGCGGCGTCGTACAACTCGGTGAGCAGCGCGCGACCAGTTGTCGTTGTGGGCGTCAGACGAGGAGTCGCGTGAGGGATTCGGGGGGACGTCAGCGAGGAATGAGTGTCTGCTTCACCGCGGTTTCCAGGTCATCATAGGACGACTGCGCCAACGTATTGAACGGCTGCATGCGCTTCACGATCCGGCCCGCCGGATCGATGACGAACAGCGAGCGATCGTCCGTCTTGCCACTGATCGCGCCGTACAGCTTACCGACCTTCTGGTCACCGTCACTCGCGTAGAGTACTGGCGTCTGCTGGTCGCGCGCCCACGAAGCGAGGGCCGTATCGGGATCGACGCTGACGCCGAGCACGATCACGTTCCTGCCATTGTTGAAGAGCTTGGCGTACTGATCACGGTACGCCTCCATTTGCACCGTTCAGCCCTTTGTCCGTGCCTTGAAGAAAAAGGCGAGCACCACTGTCTTGCCGCGGTAGGCAGAGAGCTTGATCGAGTCTCGCAGGACGCCGTAGCGCGTCGCGGCGGGCAGGGTGAAGTCAGGAGCGAGAGTGCCGACGTCCGGCGACGGGAACGGCGGCGTGGCTGGGGTCTGCTGAGCGCTCGCGGACGCAGTCGCCGCGCAGAGCGCGAGCAGGACGACGGCGTGCAGGCGCTTGACGGAATACTTCACTGCGGCCTCCAAGAGTGACGAACGCGGCATAATGTGCGAGGGCCACTCCCTCACGCAATGCCGAATCAAAGCCGAGGCAAAGTCGACCTTCAACTCGTCAGTCGGCCGAGCCGAAGCGGATTGTCGAAAAAAGTGGACGGCCCACTCTCGCCATTCGGACGGAATTCGCAGTTAACCACCCGATTTCGTCGTTAAGTGATGGTTTGGCAACTGCCTTAGTAGGCGCTGTCAGGCAGTTTCTTTTCAGCATGGGGAGGTCGGATGCGTATACTCGTCGTCAATTGGTCTGTGCTGGGCTTGGCGTTGATCGGTGCCTGTTCCCGGGGCACCGATTCACGTCCGGATGACGCACTGAAGAACGATCTTGCGCTCGCCGCCCAGGTTCAGCCGTATCAGGCGCAGCAGTTCGTTTCGCCGGGTGAGCAGCAACTGGGCGCGAATGGCCTGGCGCCGCAATACAACGCAGCGCCTCGTGCCGCGCAGCCAGTCTATCGCGCACCGGCTCCGGTCTATCGCACACCGGCGCGCCGTACGTCGTCCCGCTCCACGGGGTCGCGGAGCTCTGGTGGGTCATCGGGCACGTACTATCCGGCCGCGCCCCAGGAGCCGATCCGGCACACTGGACGCGATGCGGCCATCGGTGCGGCTGCGGGCGCCGTGATCGGTGCCACCACGAGCCGCGACAAGGTGAAGGGTGGTTTGATCGGAGCCGCCGCCGGCGGAATCCTGGGTGGCATCATCGGACACACCGTAGACGTGCAGAAGCCGTAGCGCATCGTCCGACAAGCACTGTAGTTCCCCTACACGACCGCCCGCGCCAGCCTTTCGGTGCGGGCGGTCGTGTGTACGCTTATCACGTGATCTCGGCGACGTCGAGGGCACGCTATTCGCTTTCCCATAGAGAGATGCGCGACGACGAAGCAGAAAGCTCGACGAGCGGGGGCAACGAATCGCTCGACTCCAATCCTGAACGGCGGAAGCGCCGCTACGTCGCCAATCTCGCCTTCGGCGCGATCAAGGCGCAGCACTCCGCCAATCGGACGCGGCTCGAGCGGTTCGTCGACGGGCTGAACCAGATCGCCAGCTCGACGCTTTTTCTCGTCGCGCACTTCGTCGCCTTCGTGCTCTGGCTGCTGTGGAATACCGGGCGGCTCGGCATCCGCCCCATCGACCCGTATCCCTTCGGGCTGATGACGACCATCGTCTCGCTCGAGGCGATCTTTCTCACGCTCTTCGTGCTGATGGCGCAGCAGCGTGAGTCGGCCATCGCCGAGTTGCGCGAGGAGCTGGGACTTCAGGTGAACCTGCGCGTGGAGCAGGAGATGACCAAGACGCTGCAGCTCGTCGCTGGCCTGTACACGCGCCTCGGTCATCGCGTGAGCGACGATCCGGAGCTGACACACATGCTGCAGCCCCTCGACGTGCGCGCCATCGAGCGCGACCTGCTCGAGCAGATCGAGGCGGCGACATCCAAGAAGCGTCACAACCCGATGCTGGATGACTCGGCAAAGCCGCTTATCGAGCCGCGCACTCCGCCGCTGCGCTAGTCACGTTGACGGCGGCACCCGAGCCGGGGTCTACCATTCGGCGTGCTCCGCACATCACCGGCGCATGCTTCAATGGCACCGTTGGGGCGCGACCATCGTCATCGAGGAAATGGCGTGAGCTTTCGATACATCAAGTGACCGCGCGCTCGTGGTTGGCGCGCGTCGCCCCGTTGCCGTTGCGCAGTCTCGTGATCGTGGTTGTCGGCGTGCTGGCCATCACGTCCTGCCAGACCAATCCGGCGGCGGTCACCGATCGGACGGCCGCTGCGGCGGGCTACCACGCGCTGGTGTCGGTGAACGACACAGTGCTGCCGCGCACCATTCACCGGTGTGCTCGAAAACGGGACGCTGACGATCAACCTTGGCTCGAAGGCCGTCTACCGAAAGTAGACGGCCTTCGCGCCACTCACTTCTTCGCCAGCGATCGAAGGACATACGGCAGGATGCCGCCGTTCGTGAAGTAGTTGAGCTCTTCCGGCGTGTCGATCCGGCAGAGGACATTGAATCGCTTCACCGTACCGTCGTGCGAAGTGGCCTTTATCGTCAATGTGCTCCGCGGCGTGAGATCGTTGCCAAGACCTTCGATGTCGTAGCTCTCGAAGCCTGTGAGCCCGTGCGACTGCCGCGATTCACCATTGGTGAACTCCAGCGGCAGCACGCCCATGCCAACGAGGTTCGAGCGATGAATCCGCTCGAAGCTCTCGGCGATCACGGCGCGGACGCCGAGAAGCATCGTGCCCTTGGCCGCCCAATCGCGCGATGATCCGGTGCCGTACTCCTTGCCCGCAACGACCACCAAGGGTGTGCCACTGTGCACGTACTCCATAGCCACATCATAGATGAAGCGCGGTGCGCCACCGGGCTCGCTGGTGGCCCATCCACCTTCGGTGCCCGGCACCATCTCGTTGCGCAGGCGAATGTTCGCGAACGTGCCGCGCATCATCACTTCGTGGTTGCCACGGCGCGCACCGTACGAATTGAAGTCCTTTTTCGACACGCCATGCTCGAGCAGCCACTTTCCTGCGGGGCTCGACACGGGAATGTTGCCGGCAGGCGAGATATGATCCGTGGTGATGGAATCGCCCAGCATGGCGAGGGCGCGCGCGCCGATGACCGGCTTGACGCCGGGCGGCTGCATCGTCATGCCCTCGAAGTACGGCGGATTCTTCACGTACGTCGAGTCCTCCTGCCATGCGTAGGTCTCGCCCGCGGGGACTTCGAGGCCCTGCCAATGCTTATCGCCCTTGAAGACGTCCGCGTACTGCCGCTGGAAGAACTCCTGCTTCACGCTGCGCAGTATCTCGTCCTGTACCTCCTGCGTGGACGGCCAGATGTCACGCAGGAACACCGGGCCATCGCTGCCGATGCCGAGTGGCTCGCGCGTGAGGTCGAGATCCATGCGGCCGGCGAGCGCATACGCGACCACGAGCGGAGGCGATGCGAGATAGTTGTAGCGCGTGAGCGGATTGACGCGCCCCTCGAAGTTGCGGTTTCCGGAGAGCACGCTGGCGACGAACAGCTTGCCCTGTTCGATGGCAGCAGCGATGGGCTCGGGAACGGGTCCGGAGTTGCCGATGCAGGTCGTGCAGCCGTAGCCCACGAGATTGAAACCAAGCTTGTCGAGATACTCGGTGACGCCGGCAGCGTCGAAGTAGTCGGTGACCACCTTGGAGCCTGGCGCGAGCGACGTCTTCACCCACGGCTTCACGCTCAGTCCCTTCTGCACCGCGTTGCGCGCCAGCAGTCCCGCCGCGAGCATCACGCCGGGATTCGACGTGTTCGTGCAGCTCGTGATGGCGGCGATGACGACGGCGCCGTGGCGAAGATTGAACGTCTGCCCGTTGTACTCGCAGGGAATTCCGCCGTGCTCGTGCTGCGCCTGCGCCGCTCCCTCGTCGTCGGCGACCATCAACGCTTTCGCCAGCTCGGGCGACGCGGACACCGCCGTGGCGGCCTCCTGCTTCGCGACGCCCGCGAGTGTGCCGGACTTCTCGAGGTCCGTGCGCAGCGAATCCTGATACATCGACTTCGCGAGCTTGAGCGGAACGCGGTCCTGCGGGCGGCGCGGGCCGGCGAGACTCGGCTCGATCGTTCCGAGGTCGAGCTCGATGGTGTCCGTAAACACAGGGTCGGCGGTGTCGTCCGTGCGGAAGAGGCCCTGTGCCTTGGTGTACTCTTCCACGAGCGCGACGTGCTCCGCAGTGCGTCCGCTCAGCGTGAGGTACTTGAGCGTCTCGGCGTCCACGGGGAAGAAGCCCATTGTTGCGCCATACTCGGGCGCCATGTTCGCGATGGTTGCGCGATCGGCGAGGCTGAGCGTCGAAAGCCCGCTCCCGTAAAATTCCACAAACTTGCCGACGACCTTCTTCTTGCGGAGCATCTCGGTGACGGTGAGCACGAGGTCCGTTGCCGTCGAGCCGGCGGGCGACTTCCCATGGAGCTTGAAGCCGACGACCTCTGGAATGAGCATCGAGACCGGCTGGCCGAGCATCGCGGCCTCGGCCTCGATGCCGCCGACGCCCCAGCCCAGGACGCCCAATCCATTGATCATCGTGGTGTGCGAATCGGTGCCGACGAGCGAGTCGCAGTAGGCCTCGCCGGTCTCCTTGTCCACGAATACCGTCTGGCCGAGGTATTCGAGATTGACCTGGTGACAGATGCCGGTGCCCGGCGGAACGACGCGGAAGTTCTTGAACGCGTCCTGGCCCCAGCGGAGGAATACGTAGCGCTCGATGTTCCGCTCGAACTCGAGGTCCGTGTTGATGAGGAACGCCGCGTCCGAGCCGTATTCATCCACCTGCACGGAGTGATCGATGACGAGATCCACCGGTTGCAGCGGATTGATGAGTTGCGCCTGACCGCCGAGCTTCACGAGTGCGTCGCGCATGGCGGCGAGGTCGACCACGGCCGGTACGCCCGTGAAGTCCTGGAGCAGCACCCGGGCGGTGCGGAACGCGATCTCCTTCTCGAGCTTCGCGCGAACGTCCCAGGCCGCCATCGTCTCGATGTCGGCCTTCTTGACGAAGGCGCCGTCTTCGTTGCGCAACAGATTCTCGAGGAGAATCTTGAGGCTGAAGGGCAGGGTGTCGCTCTTGCCGCCCGAGAGGGCACGTAGCGCGTCGAGCCGGTAGATCGTGTAGGATTTGCCCGCGACGTCGAGCGTCGCGCGGCTGCCGAACGAGTTGAGAGAGGTCATTGCGGATCTCGCGGTGTCGCCGCGGTTCTCGGCCCGGCGACGGTGGAGAACGGAGCCACTGCCGGAAGCGTACGGCTCGGACGGCAGGCTGCGAGCAATCTACACCGATTCGCGGCCGATGGTGGAAAGAGCCCGGTTGACCCGCCAGCGCCCGCTGGCCACCCTTCGGCCGTGACGAAGACTCCCTTTCCCACCGACCTCGCAGACGTCGCCTCACTGACGCAGTGGCTGATGTCGTTCGACTCCACGAGCGGGTCGGAGATCGCGCTGGTCGATGCGTTCGGCGCCGCGCTGGCGGCGCGCGGCTGGAACGTGACGCATATCCCGGCGCCTTCGAGCCGCTCGGATCTTCTCGCTACCACCGGGACCGGCCCGTACGTCACCTTGTCCACACATCTCGACACGGTGCCGCCCTACCTGCCGCCGCATCGCGACGAGACCACCATCTTCGGCCGCGGCGCGTGCGATGCGAAGGGCATCGCTGCCTCGATGGTATGCGCCGCCGAGCGGCTCCGCGCCGACGGCGTGTCCGTCGCGCTGTTGTTCGTGGTGGGCGAAGAGACGGCACACGATGGAGCCCATGCGGCCGACGAATGGCTCAAGCGCACGGGGTTCGAGAGCCGAGCGCTCGTGAACGGCGAGCCGACGGAAAACACGCTCGCGTTGGGGACGAAGGGCGCGATGCGGTTCACCATCCGGACGGAGGGCGAGGCGGCACACTCGGCGTACCCCGAGCTGGGCCGATCGGCGACGCATGCGCTCGTGAAGCTGCTTGCCGAACTCGACGCCCTCGACCTGCCGAGCGACGCCTTGCTGGGCGAGACGACGATCAACATCGGAAAGCTCGCCGGCGGCGTGGCGGACAACGTCGTCGCGCCGAATGCCGAAGCGCGGTTGATGGTGCGTCTCGTGACACACGGGGACGTCATCTGGAAGCTGCTTACCGACTGGGCGGCCGGCCGTGCGATGCTGGAGCGAACGACGGAAGTGCCGTTCGTGCGGCTGGCGACGCTACCCGGATTCGCCACGTCGGTGGTCGCGTTCGCGACCGACATTCCGGCGATGCCGTCATGGGGGACGCCGTATCTGTATGGTCCCGGCTCGATTCACGTCGCGCATCGCGACGACGAGCACGTGGCGATCGCCGAGCTGCACGATGCGGTCGGCGTGTACGAGCGAGTCGTGCGCCAACTTTCCGCGACCTAGTCTCAGCCGGCCCCGGCACCACTTGGCGTCGGGTCGCGCTGTGCCTCCTCGTTCATGCTCGTCGCGCGGCGATCGACGTTCGTCGCCGTGATAGCCAGCGTCGGGCATTCGTGGACGAAACCGCCGTCGGCGGGGGACCACTCGACGATGCGGGTGCGCGCATACGCCTTGCCGCGAGTGTCGAGGCCCATCACCGCCGGTGCGAGCGTCACGCAGATGCCGCAGCTGATGCACTTCGCCTCGTCGACGTCGATCTGCACGCGCCGCCGGGGGAACACGCAACCCGGGTTGTCCCAGTACGAGTCGAAACGCTCGAGTGCTCGTTTCGCGGCGCGATATCCCTCGGCGATGTTCACCTCGGTGTTGGTGAAGCTGAGCCAGTTGGAGTCGTCGAGCTTCGGCCGGATGAGGACCATCGGCGGCCCGTGCCACCGCTCGAGCGGCGATTGCTGGAGCGCGTGGAACATCATCGTGGCGGCGCGCATGTAGAGGGTGGCGAAGCCCTGCGTATCGGCCTTCGTCTCCTGCGTGGCATCCGAGCTGCCGACGTCCACGGCGATGATGATGTCGGCGAATCGCGAGGCGATGGAGACGGGAAGGTTGTCGACAACGCCGCCGTCGATGCACGTCCGATCCATGACGTGACCGGGCGGGAAGAAGCCGGGCAACGCGCACGACGCGTAGACCGCATCCCGGACACTCGCGTCCTCGAGGCCAGGCAGGCCCCACACGACGCGCGCGCCGCGATCCACGTCCACGGTGTTGACGAGCAACCGCTTCGGCAGCATCGCGAACGTCCCTTCAGGGATGGCGCTGTTGACCAGCTCGCGCAGCGGATCCTCGAGGTAGATCGACGGCGAGCGCATGCGATCGAGCAGCATGCCGAAGTGATTGACGCGAAAGAGATCGCGACGTCGCATGGCCATGGCGGCGGTGCCAAGACGCTCCGACGTCATGCCCGCCAGATACGCTGCCGATACCAAGGCGCCGATGCTCGTGCCCGCGAACAGGTCGGGTACGATCTTCAGCTCCTCGAGCGCGCGAAGCACGCCGATATGCGCAAAGCCTTTCAATCCCCCGCCGCCAAGGACGAGGGCGATGCGTCTGCTCACGTAGTACTCCGGGTCGCGGACTCTCTCGCAAGGAGGATCTATTCAAGCGTCGTGCCCGAAGGTAATGCGCGGACTGCTGCGTGCACGGCATGGCACGGTCGCGGGCAGTTCGTGCGCCTTCACTTGCGCGTCAAGGAACAGCGACATCGATTGCCGCCGCAAGCATCCGGAATGGAGCACCCATAAGTCTCGCGCTTGACCTTCATCCACGACTGTCGCTGTCGCCCTATCGAGATCGCGTGTCGTGCCGCAGAATATCGTCGCAATCTCGCGGGCACGCGCTGCATCCGACAGGACGAGGATGTCGCTCGGACAAGAATGCGTGCGCGATGAGAATGCGGACGAGCGCGCTGTGGGCAGCCGGAAAAGGTGCGCGTGCATGGGGCGCTCGACGTCGAGCCCAATTTTCTCTGGGTGAGCAGGAGTCTCATCCCGACCTCGGGACGACGGAGCGATCACGTGAACCGCAGATGGCGTGGCTGGATACTCTACGGAGTGGCGTGGGTGCCGGTTCTCGTCGGCCACACGAACCTGCTCATGACCATGCGCGGGCTGCCGCTCGGCGCCGCACTGGAGACGTCGTTCGTCTATGTCGCGTCGGCCGCCCTGCTTTGTGCACTGGTGTGGCATGCGACCTCCCGCATTCCGTGGCCCGAGCGACGCCATGCGGCGTTCGTGGCGCGGCAGGCAGTGATCGCGGCGCTGTTCTCCCTGGCGTGGCTTGTCGCGATATCCGCCCATCTGGTGCTTCGCGTCGGCACCGTCGGCACGATGCGCATGACGTCCGAGTTCGGCGCGTGGCAGCTCCTCCTTGGGCTCTGGGCTTACGGCGTCGTCGCCAGCGTTTCGTACGCGCTGCGCGTCACCGGTCGTCAGCGCGAGCGCGAAGCGGCAGCGGCGCGTGCCGAAGCATTGCGCATGCACGCCGAGCTCGCGGCGCTGCGCGCGCAGCTCAATCCAGAGTTCCTGTTCAACACGTTGCACACGGTTTCGGCGCTGGTACAGCGGGATGCGGTGGCGGCGGGTCGTGCGCTGGAGCGCTTCGCCGACCTGCTGCGCTACATGCTCGACACGAAGCGCATCGAGCAGGAGGAGGTCACGCTAGCCGACGAGCTCGGGTTCGTGCGCGACTATCTCGCGCTCGAGCAACTTCGCCTCGGCAAGCGGCTCGAGGTCATCGAGCAGATCGACCTCGAATCGCTCGACTGCGTGCTTCCGTCGCTGACACTGCAGCCGCTGGTGGAGAATGCCATCAAGCACGCCATCGCGGCGCGCGAAGGTGGAGGAACCATCACCATCGGGTCGGCGCTGGAGGACGATCACCTCATCCTCATCATCGCGGATGATGGCCCTGGTGCAGTGGAGGAGGGTGTGCGCGCCGCACAGGGACTCGGGCTGCGCGTGGGTCGTCAGCGCCTCGAGACGCGGTATCCACGGGTCGGACACTTCACGGTGACGACTGCGCCGGGCGCCGGCTTCGCGGTGACGTTGACGCTTCCGGCGAACCTCATGATCGTCTCGAACACGCATCCTGCGCAGCCCGTCGGATGATGGCATAGGCGGGGATGCTGCGGGAGTCAGGTGATACGACCACACAGCGGGAAATGTCGACGCGGATGAACTGCCGTGTGACAGTTCATCCGTGTGCGGGCGGACGCGTGGTCGTATGTCCGCCTGCGGCTGCGACTACTCCAGGTACTTGTACAACCCGTACAGACCGATGACCGCACCGGCGATCGAGATGGCGTGCCCGGCGTTACTGCCGACGACGATGCCTGTCAGGATGGCCGCACCGCCGATGATCATCAGCTTGGTGCCCTGGTCGTAGTTCTTGCCAGGCGCCGCTGGTGCGGCTTTCGACTCGACGGCCACATTCTTCACCGCGACGGTCGCGGCATCCATCGTGGGCCCGGCCACGGGCCGCGCTGCGAGTTCCGGGGCTGACACCACGGGGGCGAAAACCGGCGCAGCAAGCGACGCGTCCTGCGCACGCAGCGGCGCGACGAACAGAAGGGCCGCGCCGAGCGCGAAGACGAGCGAGCGGGTGCTACGGGCACGTACGGTCATGTGAGTTCTGGTGCGGGTGACTCGATGCATGAAGTGGTAGGCAACAGCATCGTGCATGGTGGCGCCGTCGTGGCGCGCGGTCTACTCTTTCTGCCAGCCTCTCCTGCGAACTTCGGGCCGTACCTACACGCCACTTTCGGGAGCACATGACGCCGACGTACTGCGCCATCCTCACCGCCATGCTGCTGGCCGGTCCCGCTACTGCACCCGCGAAAGTTAGTGAGTTTCACGCGCCGCGTGGGGCACCGCAACCGTGAGCGACTCGTCGACGCCAGCGCGCGGTGACGCACGTCTCGTTCGCGCGATCGGGACGTGGGGACTTGCCGCAAGCATCGTCAACGTCACCGTGGGCGGGGGCATCTTCCGCCTTCCCGCGAGTCCCGACGTGACCGGACGTCTCGGTGCTGCGGCGCCGCTCGCCTATATCGCCTGTGCAATCGTCATGGGCCTCATCGTGCTCTGCATCGCCGAAGCCGGCAGTCGCATCTCGCTCACCGGCGGACCGTATGCGTACGTGGAGATGACGTTCGGGCGCTATATCGGCTTCCTCGTGGGCGTGATGCTGTGGCTCATCGGGGCAACGGCCATTCCCGGTGTCGCCGGCCTGTTTGCCGACGCAGCGGCGCGGCTCGTCCCCGCGCTGGACTCGACGGCCGGACGCGCGTTCTTTCTCGCCGTGATGTTCTCGGCTGTCACCATCGTCAACGTGCTCGGAGTGAAGCAGGGCACTCGCCTCAACTCCGTACTCACCGTCGCCAAGCTCGCACCGTTGCTCCTGCTCGTGGTCGCCGGATTGTTCGCCGTGGATGCACAGAACCTGACGTGGACGCACGTGCCGGCGGCCGGCGATCTCTCACGCGCGTCGGTGATCCTGATCTTCGCTTTCGCCGGCGTGGAAACGGCCCTGGTGCCCAGCGGAGAAGTGCGCGACACGGCGCGCACGGTGCCGCGTGCCGTCTTTCTCGCGATGGGGCTCATTACGGTCCTTTACATCGGCGTGCAGGTAGTGGCGCAGGGCGTCCTTGGCTCGGCGCTCGTCGGCGATGCCACGCCGCTCGTGACGGCAGCCGGGAAAGTCTTCGGACCGTGGGGTGTGGTGCTGCTGTCAACCGGGTTCATGATTTCGGCGTTTGGCTACCTGAGCGGAATGATGCTCGCGGTGCCGAGGGCGCTGTTCGCCTTTGCGCGCGACGGCATCCTGCCTCGACAGTTGGCAAGCGTGCATCCCCGATATCACACACCATGGATAGCGATCATTGCACAATCGAGCATCGCGTGGGTGCTCGCGGTGACCAACAAGTTCGAAGCGCTCGCGATCATCGCGAACGTCTCGGCCGCGCTCGTCTATCTTGGCTGTGCGGCGGCGGCGTGGAAGCTGCGCCGCTTGCCGCCGATCGCCGGCGCCTTTCGCGTGCCGGGCGGGGCCGTCGTGCCGCTGCTCGCCGCGGTGGCGATCCTGTTTCTCCTCGCCAGCGTGACGATCAGGGAGTGGAGCGTGCTCGCGACGGTCGTGGTCGTCGCGTCGGTGCTCTATGCGGTCGCGCGCACGCGCACGCAGGGCGACACACTGGCCCCACAGGAGTAGTGGAATGACAGACGACTCTCTCCTTCGCTTTCGCGACGAGTTTCCGATCCTCTCGACGACCACGTATCTCGTCTCCAATTCACTGGGCGCGATGCCGCGCGCCGTTCCTGGGCGGCTGGCCGAGTACGCCGAGCAGTGGGCGACGCGCGGCGTGCGCGCGTGGGCGCAGGGCTGGTGGGAGATGCCGATCTCGGTCGGCGACGAAATTGCGCCACTCATCGGAGCTGGTCCGAATGAAGTGGCCATGGTGCCGAACGTCACCATCGCGCAGGCGCAGATCCTCTCGTCGCTCGACTACACGAAAGGTGGTCGTGACACGATCGTGATGACGGAGATGGACTTTCCGTCGGTGCGCTACGTGTACGATGCACTCGCCGCGCGACTCGGAGCGCACATCGTCGTGGTGCCGAGCGACGATGGCATCAGCATCGACGAGGAGAAGCTGCTCGCGGCGATCGACGAGCGGACGCGGTTGGTGTCCATCTCGCACGTGCTCTTTCGCTCGGCCTATGTGCTCGACGCGGCGCGCATCTGCGCCCATGCGCACCGAATGGGCGCGCTCGTCGCGCTCGACGCCTATCACTCCGTTGGCGTGCTGCCGGTGGACGTGCGGGCGATGGATGCGGACTTCCTCACCGGCGGCGTGCTGAAATGGATGTGCGGCGGGCCTGGCGGCTCGTTCATCTGGGTCCGGCCCGAGGTGAGCGCACAGCTGTCGCCCGCTCTCACCGGATGGCAGGCGCACGAACATCCCTTCGCCTTCGAGACCGAGATGACGTATGCCTCTGGTGCGTGGGGCTGGCTCACCGGCACTCCCGTGGTGCCAGCGCTGTTCGCCGCCACCGCCGGTCCGCGCATCCTGCGCGAGGCGACGATGCAGGCCATTCGGGAAAAGAGCGTGCGACAGACGGCTCGGCTCATCGAGCTCGCCGACGCGCGCGGCTTCATGGTCACCACGCCCCGCGACGCGGCGCGCCGAGGCGGCACAGTGGCGTTCGACGTCCCGCATGCGCGGGAAGTGGCGCAGGCGCTGCTCGCCCGCGACGTGATCGTCGACTATCGGCCGGGCGCGGGCATACGCATCGCTCCGCATTTTTACACGAGCGACGGCGAGGTGGAAAGCGTGGTGGAAATCATCGACGAGATCCTCGCGAAGGACGCGTGGAGGAAGTACACTCACGAGAAGTTGGTAGTGACTTAGATCGTCAACGCGTTTGGACTTCTTCGGACAGCTCATGCCTCCCGCCCAAAAGCTTCGCAAGGCGTACGTCAACATCGATCATCCGGCCGTCATCCTCCGCTTCGAGGATGGCCACGAAATTCGCGTGTCGCAGGGAAAGGTGAAGACCTTCGACGCGTACACGGGCGAGATCATCAGGGTCGTGGCGGTGTACGACCCCACGTCGAAGGATCGCGACCTGCTCGAATCCATCCGCGCTGAAGACCTCCCGGACGCCGAGCCGCACGAATCGCGGTGAGGATGTCGGGCTGCGGACTCGCGCTGTCTCTCGCGCTTGCGGCGTCGCCCGCGTGCGCGCGTGGCCAGGCCGCGCGCGGCGGTCCCGCGACGCCCACCTTTCAGCGCGCCGACACCGCTGCGCTCCACCGCACGCTCGACTCCCTCGCCGGGGCGCATCGTGGCGTCGTCGGCTACGTGGTCCACAATCTCGATACGGGTGAGCGACTCGAGCGTCGCGGTGACGAGACTTTTCCCACCGCGAGCCTCATCAAGGTCGCAGTGCTCGTGACCGTGTACGACCTCGTCGACAAGGGAATGCTGGGTCTCGACGATCCGCTGACAGTGCTCAAGATCGACAAGGTGGGCGGAGCGGGATCGCTGCAGTTCATGCACGACAACGCGTCCGTCACCGTGCACGACGCCGCGTGGCTGATGACGACCATCAGCGACAACACGGCGACGAACCTGCTGCTGGACCGGATCATCATCCGTCGAGTGTGGGACAAGATGGAGAAGCTCGGCCTGATGCACACGAAAGTGCATTCGAAGAGCTTTCTCCGCAGTGCGAGCGTGGCGATGGACAGCTCCGTGAAGTACAGGCTCGGCGTGACCACGCCGAGCGAAATGGCGCGGTTGTTCGCGCTGATGTCCGAGGGGAAGGCGGTGAGCCCGAAGGCGGACAGCGCAATGCTCGACATCCTCGCACACAACGAGGACTTCGAGAAGCTGCAGCGCTACGTCGTCGGCCTCGACGTCCCGCACAAGACCGGCGTGACGAAGCAGGTCCGCACCGAGTGCGGCCTCTTTCCCCTCCAGTCGCGCATCGCGTATTGTGTGTTGACGAAGGAGAACACGGATGAGCGGTACGTCATCGACAACGAGGCGCACGTGATGATGGCCCACATGGGTGACGCGATCGTCCGTGCGTGGCCTCGGCGCCCCGCTCCGGTGGCTGTACCCTGACCGATTTTCGGGTGCGCGTCATTCCGTCGGTGGCTGAGGCACTCGCCGCCGGCCGCGCTGTCGTCGTCCTGGAAAGCTCCGTGCTGGCGCAGGGCCTTCCCATTCCCGACAACCGCGAGGCGGCGACCCGGATGACCGGCGCGGTAGAGCGGGCGGGCGCGACGCCGGCAATCACGGCCGTGGTTCGGGGAGTCGCGACGCTGGGGCTCGAGCCGGATGAGCTCGAGCGTTTTCTGGCGCGCGACGGCGTGCTCAAGGTTGCCGCCCGTGATCTTCCCGTAGCGGTGGCAAAAGGCAAGGATGGCGCAACCACGGTGGCGGCATCGTTGTGCATTGCTGTCGCGACGGGAGCATCAGTCTTCGCGACGGGCGGTATTGGCGGCGTCCATCGAGATGCGCCATTCGACGAGTCGGGAGACCTGGTCGAGCTCGCGAGGTCGCCGCTGGTGGTCGTATGCGCTGGAGCCAAGTCCATACTGGATCTGCCAGCCACCCTCGAGCGGCTGGAAACCCTTGGGATCACCGTCGTGGGCTATCGAACCGACGAGCTGCCCGGCTTTTTCACCCGGACCAGCGGCCTCCGCCTCACGGCGCGTGCCGGCAGTGTCGGGGAGATCGTCGCTATTCATCGCGCCGCCCGAGCGCTGGGTCGGCCACAGGCCACGTTGGTCGTGCAGCCCCCGCCCGAGTCCGTGGCGCTGTCGCAGGAGGTCGTGGACAGGGCGGTGAGTGAGGCACTCGAGGAAGCGCGGCGCACCGGCGTGCGCGGCGCGGCAACCACTCCCTTCCTCCTGGGCGCAGTACTTCGCGCGACGGAGGGGCGATCGTTATTGGCGAATCTCGGATTACTGGAGGAGAACGCTGCGCTCGCGGCGCAGATCGCTGTCGCTCTGGCGGCGGGGGTCGATACTCACCGATAGACGCGTCGCGGGCACGCCTTTGGAATATTCATCAGCAAAACGAGGCATGAAACCGTTGAACTTGTCAGTGACTGAATGGTACAATAGGGCAACCCTCACGAGCAGGAGGCTTCTGTACCCATGGCCACTCCGTTCCTGAGCTCCGAAGAATACGACGAGCGGGCGCACCAGCTCTACAACGAAGGGCAGTACGACGACGCGCTGGCTGTGCTTCGCGAAGGGCTGACGCTCTATCCGAACTCGGTCGAGCTGCATATCGGTGTGGGGTACGCGCGGTTGGCGCGCGAGGAGTTCGCCTGGGCACGGCGCAGCTTCGAGGAAGCGCTCGTCCTCGAGCCCGAGCACGAGGACGCCCTGGCCGGGCTCGGTGAGACGCTGCTCAAGTTCGGCCTCGAGGACGCGGCACTGCGGTGCTTCCGGCGTACGCTGGAGCTGGGCTATGCGGACGACCTCGACCTCATGCTCCAGAGCGGACGTGCGCTCTTTCGGGAGGCATCGTCGCGCGATCGCCGTGAACTGTTCTCTGCGTCGCTCGAGTTCTTCGAGGTCGCGGTACAACAGGCGCCGGACAGTGCCGAAGCGGTTGCCTGCGTGGGCTATTCGCAGCATCGGCTCGGTGACGACGACTCCGCGATCGCCTCGCTGCGTCGCTCGCTCCAGGCGGACAACGAACACGCCGAGGCGCGCATCTATCTCGCGAACATCCTGTACGATCGGGGTGACTACGATGCGTCCCTCTACCATTTCGAGCGCACGACGACCGAGGATCATTGGGACGAACTCGGAATCTGGCGGTTCATCGAGCTCAAGCGGGCGGCGCAAAAGCTCGACGAGCACCACCCTGAGCTGAAACCGTGGGAAGAACGTCTCACGGAGCTCGGCGGGGAGCTCGACGACATCGATGAATTGTTTATCGAGGTGGACGGGGCAGCTGCCGCCGAAAGTGGTGACGTGGAGGTTGCCAGGGGTCAACTCGAGTTGTTCGGCACGCTTCTTTCCTCCCTCGCCGAGACAAAGGCGGAGGATTCGCGCAAGTACGAGGTCAGTGACTTCGAGCCGCACGAAGTCCTCACGCGAGATGGCCGGCAGATCACAGGCTCGTGGGAGGATATCGTGCGCTCGTTGCAACACGTCGATACCGAGGGGGGACATGATGGCGTCTCCCTGGAAGTCTTCATGTCTCGAATGGCGAAGCGGACGTTCCGGGAGACCGGCGTGCGCGTGCCAAGCCATGACGTCGAGCTGTTCGTTCGCGCGAGCGCGGACGCGGGGCTTCTGCGTATCGTCCAATGACCGACGGTTCGCAGCGCGCCGCGCTCGACGCGGTGCATTCGGCGCGCCCCATCGTGGCGCGCCTCAGTCCTGCGCGCGACAAGGAAGATCTCGCTGCTGACATCATCGATGCGTGGGCCGCTGTCGAAACCGGCCTCCGCTCGCTCGTTGGCGGTTCTGCGCTCACTGGCCAGATGCTCATCCGCGAGCTCAGGCAACGACATTTCCTCACGCTCGAGCAGGCGAATGCGCTCGCCGAGTTTCATGCGGCACGCGAACGCGCCGGCCGCGTGGATTACTCGCCCACCGAAGGCGACATCAGCGCCACGCGCGACGCATTCCTCAAGCTGGAAACCGGTTTGATGGGCGACCCACTGCCAGGTCGGCCGAGCGGAGCGGCGGTGACGACGGCGGACCTTGCCCCGATGCCGGCGCCCGTGGCCACCGAATATCTGGTCGCAACGCACACTGGGCGGCCGGCCTGGTTGATCCCAGTGGTTGGCGCGCTTGGCCTCGTGCTCGTACTCGGCCTCGCGTGGTGGGCGCTTGCCGGACGCGGCGGAAGTTCTGGCACCTATAGTCAAGGCGTCGTCGCATTTCAGGAAGGCCGCAAGGAGGCAGCGGAGGCGTCGTTTCGAAAGGCGGCCACGGACGATCCGAATGATCCGATGCCGCATGTCTACCTGTCGCGCCTGGAGCGTGAGCGCGGCAACATGAGCAACGCGAACGCGGAAGCGGTCAAGGCGGTGCAGCTCGGCCCGAACAACGGCGCTGCGCTGCGCGAGCTCGCGGGTGTGCTGTTCGCGTCGCAGCAGTTCGATCCGGCGCGCACCTTCTACATTCGCGCCATCAAGGCGGACAGCACTGACCGAACGGCGCAGGGTTACCTCGGCTGTTCGCTGGTGCGGCTCGGTCGCCTCGACGAAGGCGCGCGGTGGATCGCCCGCGCCGGCACCGGTGCGTGGAGCGCCTGTGTGCCGACGACCACGGGAGTTCCGCAGCAGCCGCTCCCCATCGCGCCGAGGCCGTAGGCGTCGCCTACCTCGCGTGATTTCTTTTTCCGATGTCGGCAAGAGCTATCGTAGCTGGCGAGGCCGTGAGGTCGTAGCGCTCACCGGCTTCACCCTCGACGTGCACGAGGGTGAGGTGTTCGGTCTCGCCGGCCCGAATGGCGCCGGCAAGAGCACGCTGATCTCGTTGCTCCTCGGCTTCCTCGGCCCAACGAGCGGCACCGTGCGCATCGACGGGCTCGAGCCGCGCCGCTATGTGGAGAGCAACGGCGTCTCGTATCTCTCGGAGCTGATCAACATTCCCCCCGCGTGGCGCGTGGTGAGCGCACTGAGGCGGTATGCGCTGCTCGCCGGTGTCGCACCGGACGCGCTGCATGCGCGCGTCGAGGCGGCCATCGCACAGCTCGGGTTGGAGGAGCATCGCACAAAGCGCGTGCGTCAGCTCTCGAAGGGAAACCTGCAGCGGTTGGGTCTCGCGCAGGCGATGCTGGCCGACGCGCGCATCGTCGTGCTCGACGAGCCCACGCACGGGCTCGACCCTGTCTGGACACAGCGCTTTCGCGACGTCGTGCACGCGTTGCGTCGTCCCGACCGGACGATCCTCATCGCCTCGCACAACCTCGATGAGCTCGCGCGGCTGGCCGATCGCGTCGGCATCATCGATCACGGAGAGCTGCAGCGCATCGTGGACGTCCGCGCCAACGAGCTGAGCGTCACCGATGGTGCGCCGTACCGCATCGTGGTCGCGCGCGGCGGTGAGCGCGTCATCGATCGCTTTCCCTTGGCGCGCAGCATCGGACGCGGCGAATTCGAGCTGTCCGGCGTTTCCCTGGAGGACATCAACCGCGGCGTCGCTGCGCTCATCGAAAGTGGAGTGTTGCTCAGTGCGGTGTACCCGGTGCATTCGGCACTGGAGCAGCAGTTTCGCGAGGCAGTCGATTCCGGGACGGGCGAGCGGTGAGCGCGCCGATGCAGCCATTCGTCGAGCGTCGACGCGGACCTGCCCGCGTCGGGTGTTACGCGATCTGGCAGTTGCACGACTACATGCTGAACCGCGGCGTTCCGACGCTCATCGTTTCGGTGCTGGGAGCCTACGTGACGCTGGCGCCCATGCTGATCAACTTCAAGCACCAGATGCAGATATTGCCGCCGCCGCTCATCGCACGCTACGGCGGAATCGAGGGCGCACGTGTCGTCCTGATGGGCGATGTGAACGAGCGGTTCCTCGGCAACTATCTCGGCGTCGTCGTCTTCCTCGGGGCGATCTTCGCGATGAACGGCATCGTCGCCGACGATCGCAAGAAGGGATACTACCGGTTCCTCTTCTCGAAACCGGTGTCACCGTCCCGGTACTACGGTCAGGGCTTTCTCGTGCACTGGGCAGGCTTCCTGATCGTGGCGAGCCTGCTCGCACTGGTTTACGGGGCGCTGCTGCTGCCGCTGCTTTCCGTGCAGGTGCTGTATGTGGCTGCCTTGATGTTCCTCATGTATGCCGGCATCGGCTTCGCGCTGTCGGCGGTGGCGAGGTGGGATTGGCTCACGCTCGTGGCCGCCACGGTGTTCGCGAATTTCATGTGGCTGCGCTTCGGGGCATCCACCAGCATCGTCGCACGTCTTCTGTACCTGCTACCGCCCGTGCATCGAACCAGTGAGATCTACGAGGCCGTGGCCAAGCATGCGCCCATCAACTCCGGCCTGCTCACCTGGTTCGCCGGCTACGGCGCAGCGAGCTACGTGATGGGGATCATCGTCCTGCGCTATCGACGACTGGCGATCGTATAGGTTCAAGCGGACACCCAGGAAAATGCAGGCCACTCACTCCGTTCGGGACGACAGCGCACGATGACGACTTCCGACCTCACGCTCGCTCTCGATCCGTCCACGGTTCATCGGACGGTGCTCGCCAACGGTCTCACGATGCTGGTGCGTCGCGACGCCTCGGCGCCGGTCGTCGCGATCGTCACCTACGTGAAGGCCGGCTACTTCGACGAGACCGATGACGTCGTCGGCATCGCGCACGTGCTGGAGCACATGTTCTTCAAGGGCACGCCATCGCGGGGAGTCGGCGAGCTTGCGAAGGAGACGAAGTCAGTCGGCGGCTACCTCAACGCCGCCACGATCTACGATCACACCGTCTACTACACCGTGCTGCCGTCCTCAGGATTCGAGACGGGACTCGACGTGCAGTTCGACGCCTATGCCAACTCCGTCATCGACGGCGGCGAGCTCGCGCGCGAACTCGAGGTGATCATCCAGGAGGCGAAGCGGAAGGCGGACAACCCCGGCGCGGTCGTCACCGAATCGCTGTTTGCGCTGCTGCACGATCGACATCGCATTCGCCGCTGGCGCATCGGACGCGAGCCCGGCCTGCGCGCGCTCACGCGCGACGCGATGATGACGTTCTATCGGAACTTCTACCACCCCGGCAACACCGTCGTCACCATCGTCGGCGACGTCGATCCCGACGAGGTGATCCGCAAGGTCACCGAGAAGCACGGCGTCCTCGCGGCCGGCACGCCGGTGCTCACGCCCGGTCCCACCGAGGAGGGCATCCCCAGCTTCCGCTACAGCGAGCTGAGTGGCGACATCGGCCAAACGCAGATCGCCATCGGCTGGCGCACGCCGCCGACGCTGCATCGCGATACGCCGGCGCTGGACATTCTCAGCACGGTGCTGGGCGGCGGACGCGCGTCGCGGCTGTACCGTGCGGTGCGCGAACGAAAGCTCGCGAGCTCGGTGTCCGCCTACGACTACACGCCCACGACGCTCGGCGTCTTCGTCATCCATGCCGAGGCGTCGCCTGAGCGCGCGATGGATGCGATGCACGCCATCTGGGCACAGCTGCGCGCGCTGCGCGACGACGGCGTGAGTGACGCCGAAGTGATTCGTGCGAAGCGATTGTACGAGTCGCGCTGGGTGCGCCGGCTCGAGGACATGGAAGGCCAGGCGAACTACCTGGCGGAATGGGAAGCGCTCGGCGACTGGCGACGTGGTGAGGAATACCTCGAGCGGGCACTGTCGGTGACTGCCGACGAGCTGACCGATCTTGCCCGTCGCTATCTCGATCCGGACCATGCGGGCATCGTGCTCTATCGTCCGGAGAAGACGCCGCAGATTGCCGCCGATCCGGACGCGATGCGCGCCATGCTCGACGATGCGCCGCCGGCCGAGGTGTTGCCGCCATCGCTGCCGACCCCTGCGGCGCCCGCGGTGCACGCGAGGCTGCGCATCGATCGTGAGGAGGGCGGCGTGCGCGTGTACCGCACCGCCGCGGGGACGCCGCTGCTCGTGCGTCGCAAGGCGGGCGCACTCGTCCATGCCGGCGTGTATGCGCTCGGTGGTGCACGCGACGAGCCCGCGGCTGAGGCAGGACTGACGATCATGCTCGCGCGATCGGCGCTCAAGGGCACCGAACGTCGCAGTGCTGCGCAGATCGCGGAAGAGGGCGAACTGCTCGGCGGCAGCGTGAGCGGCGGTGCGTCGAGCGAGAGCTTCGGGTGGTCGATCAGCGTGCCGGCACGGTACGCCGATGAGGCGGTGGCGCTGCTCGCGGATGTCGCGCAGTCGCCGACGATTCCCGAAGACGCGCTGGCGACCGAGCGTTCGATCGCCCTGAACGATCTCGCCGCGCTGCGCGACGACATGTATCGCTATCCGATGCGTCTCGCGACGTCGGCGGCATTTGCCGGTCATCCGTATGGTGTTCCGGTGAGCGGTGACGAGACGACATTGCCTCGCATCACGGCGGCGCGCGTCCGCGACTGGCATCGCGAGCGATTCCTCAACGGTCCGACGGTGATCGCCATCGTCGGCGACGCGGACCAGGACGAACTCGCGGCCATGATCGCGTCGCGATTGGGCGGGCTGCTCGGGGGTGATCCCATTCCGCTCGAGGCGCCGACATGGCCGGCGGCGCTCGTGCAGCGCGTGGAGCAGCGTGAGAAGGCCCAGACTGCGCTCGCGATGTTGTTTCCCGGGCCGGCGCGTACCGATGCGGCGCGCTTTGCGTCGGAGATGATCGCGGGTGTTGCCAGCGGATTGGGTGGACGGTTCTTCGACGAGCTGCGCGAGAAGCAGTCGCTTGGCTACACGGTGCAGGCGTTCGCGAGCGAGCGGTCGCTCGCCGGTGCGTTCGGCGCGTACATCGCGATGTCGCCGGAGAAGGAGGAGGTGGCGCGGCAGGGCCTGCTCCGCGAGTTCGCGAAGCTGCGCGACGAGGCGGTGACGGCGGAGGAGCTGGAGCAGGCGCAGACGTACGCGATCGGCACGCATGCGATCCGCCAGCAGAGCGGTGGCGCAGTGCTTGGCGACATGGTGGATGCGTATCTCTTCGGCGACCTGGGTGAGCTGGCGGAATTCGACAATCGCGTGCGCAGCGTGACGGCGGCAGGGATGCAGGCAATCGCGCGCGCGTACTTCGACGAGTCGCGTCGCGTCGAGGGGCTTATTCGCGGTGTCGGTCGGGCGGTCTGACTGCTCATCGGCATTGTTTGTTCGCTCTTCCGCCTTACCCGCCCACGCGCTGCTGTCCCTTCTTCAGCGCTGCGGGCGTGGAATCCGGCGCCGCCGTCTCCTTGAGGCCCTTCATCGCCCGCAAGATGGCGAATGCCACCTGGCGCAGATGCCCGTCCGCTGCGCGAATCCCGCGGATGGTGCCGTAGTCGCCCGCTTCCGCGACGACGAGTCCCTTGATCGCGGGACGACTCGTCGCCCACGCGAGGGCATCCCAGACGGCACGCTCCTGGCTCAATTCGCCATGCGCTTCCGGGAATCCACCCGCGGCGTAGATCCAGTGGTCCTTCGTCGACCGTGACTCGCGCATCCATCGATCGGCAGCGCCGCGTGCCGCGTCGAGTGTCTTTGCGCCCGAGGCCGACGGATAGAGCGTGAACCCCGGGACGTCGATCGGCGAGCCAGGCGCGGCGGCCCACGCGTACAGGGTGCTGTCGCGCCGGTCGAATGCCGACGCCGCGACGCCAATACGCGTCCTCGGCCGCGCGCGCTTCGCCTCGGCCGACGCGCGGGAGAGATAGCCCTCCCAAAACTGCGGCGTCCGCAGTCCGGCGGCACGCGTTCCCGCGTCAAATGGATCGAGCGCGGGCACGAGGATGTCGGGGCGCAGGATGCGCACGATGGGCTCGATGGCCGCGATGCGCTTCGTCTCGCTGAAGTTTCCGCCGGGCAGCCGGAGCAGGTCCGTCTCGTAGCCCATCGTGACGATCAACATCGTGCTGTCGCTGCGCAGGTTTTCCAACGTGTGCGCAATGGAATCGAGCGCTACCTTGTTCATGCGCTCGGGTATCACGGTGAGGCTCACCACGGTGACGCCCAGCGAGTCGGCGAGCGCAAGGTCGTTCTTGATGGCCGTCGGCGGCGGCCCACCATCGAGATCGGGAAAGAGCTTGAGTCCGATATCGAAATCGCTCGCGGGGCGCTCCTGAAGCTTCTCCTGCTGCGAATCGTGGATGGCGTACGACTTCACCGCCTCGATCGCCGGGGGGCCCTGCGAGAAGATGACGGCGATCCACGCGAACGCCACGAGCGCGAGGAAGAAGCGGAAACTCGCCGCGAACGGCCGCAACGCTGGAAACGCAGGCGCGGTGATCGGGACGAAGAGGAACAGCGGCGACGCGATGATCGTCGACGACTGATTGAGCCAGGCGAACGCACCGCTCGTCGCTGCGAGGAAGATCAGCGCGATGTTCGGCAACGGCGTGCCGTGCGAGGCCACGTAGCGCAGCACGGCATCGACCGCGATGAGCAGGTCGTACGTGGAGATGAAGAATCCGAGAAACGGATTCACCAGTCGACGCGTGGCAGCGTACAGCGCCTGAAAGGCGAAGAGCACGACGGTGAGCGGCCAGAGCCAATCCACCGCCACCACCGAGCGTCCGGTGATCGCATTGGACGTGGCAAGATGAATCACCAGCGCGGGCAACAACAGAAAGCCGGCCAGCCCCGAGAGGAGGACGAACGGGCGCGGTAGCGTGCGCACCTGTGCGATCCGCCCGGTGAGCACGACGTCCCATCCGAGGATGACGGCGACGAGCGCGAGCTGCAGGATCGGAAAGAAGGCCTGCATCAGCCGCGCTTCCGCGTGTTGTTCGTGACGCCGGTTGGCACGAGGCGGCGCACGAAGACGTCGAGCGCCTTCGCGGCACCCGCTTCGTCTCGCGCAAAGACGTCCACGAGCGCGAGGCCTCGTTCCGGCAACGAGTGGATGCTCACGTGACAGGGATCGAGCAGCAGCACTGCGGACACGCCGCCCGTCGGCGCTGTGCGGACGAGCGGAGCGCCGACGGCACTCAAACCGGCCGCACCGGCGGCGGCGATGAGCAGGCCGCTGAGCAGCGCTGCATCGCGGAGCGGACCCGTGCCGACGCCCGCGAGATCGGCGCTCACGAAGACGAGATGATGGTTGTCCGCCTCGATCACGTGTCTACGGCCGAGCTGGCGTTGCGGCCGCCGGCCGCGGCGCTGGGCCGGCGACGCGCGCAAGGGAGCGATGCCCATTCGCGCCCACGGCACGCACTGCGGCCCAGCCGTCGTCGAGCTGAAAGTCGAGCTGCTGCGTGAGGCCGCCATTCACCGGGATGACGCGATCCCAGCTTGGCGACGTGGTGCGTCGCACGAGAATCTCGTAACGCACGGCGCCCTGAACAGGGGTCCACCGCAGCGACCACGACTGCCCCCCGGACGACGCACTCTCCCGCCGCGCGAGGACCGTATCCGGCAGCGCCGGTGCGGAGGCAAGCGACACGACGGTGACCGCGTTGAGGCGAGCCACCTGAGCGATGTATCCGAAGTTCACGTGTTCCAGGTCGTCCGTGGGAAGGTGCTGGCGCTTGTAATTCTCCAGTCGCTCCGTAAAGCGAAGACCGGGCCAGCCCGCCTGGACGTATGGCGAATGGTCTCCGCCGCGGCCAATCCGGTCCAGCCGGAACACGGGGATCACCTCGAATCCGGGCATGTACAGCGTCCCGAGCCCCCACACGTATCGGCCGAGCTCGCGACTGCCCGAACTGTCGGGATCCGCCGCGTAGATGCGAACGCTCGTCGAATCGACGGAGCCATCCTCCGCCACGACGTTGCCGACGATGTCGTCGGTCATGCCGGCGACGACCTGCTTTCCCTCTGCCTTCAGCCGCTGCGCCAGGTGCGTGGCGCCAAGCAGTCCCTGCTCCTCGGCGGCGTGGAGGACGAAGATGATCGTCGCATCGAAGCCCTTGGGGTAGCGCTTCGATATGACGCGGGCGAGCTCCACCACTGCGGTTGTGCCGGAGCCGTCGTCGTCGGCGCCGGGCGCAGTGCTCGTGGAGTCGACGGTGCCGTTCGGGGCGACGTTGCACACGCAGGAGTCGTAATGCCCGCCGATGACGACGACGCGATTCGTGTCGCGGCCCGGCAGGATGCCAAGCACGTTCACGATATTCGCCGACGCGCCCTGCGGATGGCGCGCCACCTTGATCACCGCGGCGTCATACTCGACGCGCAGGCATCCGCCGCAGTCGCGGCTGGCCTGCTGGAGCTGCCCGAACAGCCAGCGGCGCGCCGCGCCGATGCCGTGCGTGCTGGAGAGCGTGTCGGAAAACGTGTTCCGCGTGCCGAACGACACCAGCGCGGAATCGGTGGTGCGAAGGCGCGCCGGCGAGACATCTGCCAACGCGGCCTGGAGGCCGGCATCGCGGGCGAGCCCGATGCGTGGATCGCCGAGCCAGCCCGAGCCCGTCGGGATGACGGCGAGCCCGGATGCGGACGGCACGATGTCCGTTGAGGTGGAGATCGTCCGCGTGGTGCAGGCGACGGTGGCCGAAAGAGCGATCAGGAGGAGAGGCTTGCGCATCGTCGATGGCGTTGAGTGAAGCAGCGCCGCGACGATCAGAACATCGACATGGCGAGGAACGAGCGGAGCGAGTCGTTGGTGTTGCGCAGACGCGAGGAAAGTACGCGGGTAACCGACCACAGCACCTTGTACGCCAACTCACGGTTGAAGTCGAGGAGCATCTCGAAGTCGGGCCGCGTGATGGTGAGGACTGTCGTGCCGCCATTGGAGATGGCGTGCGTGGAGCGATCACTGCGGTCGAAGACGGCCATCTCGCCGAACAGCGCGCCGGGCTTGAGGATTGCGAGCGCTTCCTCGCCGCTGCCAGGCACGTCGCGACTGATGCGGACCTCACCTTCGACGATGAGATAGAGCCGGTTGCCGCTCTCTCCCTCGCGGAAGATGTACTCGCTGCTGACGAACTTCTCCTCACGGCAGACCTCGGCGATCTGTCCGATTTCGCTGTCGTCCAGATCCTTGAAGATGGCGACGTTCTTGAGCAGCGAGATGTTATCGGGCATGCGGCTCCGCAGGAAACAGACGGGCGACTCGGGAGGGAAAAGGTTATGGGGCGCGGAGCGCACCGGCAAGCGGCCGGTTATGATACGCACATGAGCCCCATCCGGAGCACGCTGGTTCGCCTGCCCAATCTTCTCTCCTGCTCGAGGCTCGTTCTCGCGGCGGGATTCGTGGCGTCAGGGGCGACGGAGGCGCGCGTGAGCCTCATCGGCGTGGCAGCGGTGACGGACTTTCTGGACGGATGGCTCGCGCGGCGCGTGCATGCCACGTCGCGCTGGGGCGCGATGCTCGATCCCTTCGCCGATCGGGTGTTCGTGCTCACCGTCGTGGGCACATTTCTCTTCACCGGCGCGCTGACGACGACCGAGTACTTCATCTTCATCGCGCGCGACCTCGCCACGGCGGTCGGCTTTCTCGTGGCACGGTGCATCTCGTGGCTGCGGCCAGTGGAGTTCAAGGCTCGCGTGCTCGGCAAGGCGGTGACCGTGATGCAACTCGCCACGCTTGCCGCCGTGCTCGTGCTCCCGTCTGCGGTGCCGTTGCTGCTCGCCGGTGTCGCCACGGCGTCGGTGCTTTCGATCGCCGACTATACGCTCGCGCTGTGGCGCGCTCGCGCGACGTGACGCTCGGCCCCGCGCGGGCGCTGGGCGCCGCCGCGTTGCTTGCGCTCGCGGTGACCCGCATCGCGGCTGCGCAGGAGGTATACCAACTGCGCGTGACGCCGGAACTGCGCGCGGACGTCATCCGGATCAACGACCGTTTTGGCGTGGAGGGCGGCGGTGGTCTTCAGATCCCGATGGGCTATTACACGCGGATCGGGGTCACCGCCGCGGCTGGGGCAATCGCGTCGAACGCCAGCGGCCGGCTCGACGTCGTCGCACGCTTCCTGTTCGATCCCTTCATGCAGCAGCGGTGGGGGGTATCGGCGGGCGGCGGAATCAGCCTGCGCGCGCGCGGCAACGATCACGTGCGCCCGTACCTGCTCGCCGTGCTCGACCTGGAGGGTCCGCACAGCGCGACCGGATTGTCGCCGGCCCTGCAGCTTGGATTGGGCGGCGGCGTGCGCATCGGCGGCGCGCTGCGGTGGGGCGCGCCAAGGAACCGGTAGAAACGCGAACGCCCCCAGAGTTTCGGGGGCGCGTCGTTTCATCTATTCAGAAGCGAATCAAGCAGCGGATGCGGCGTCCGTCTCGGTACGAGACTTGGGCGGCTGCGCGAATCGCAGGCCGAGCGTCTTCAGCTCGGTGATCTGCTGCTCGCTCAGCTCGGGGAAGCGATCAGTCATGTACTTGATCGTCTCCGCGAACCACTCTTCGACGTGCTCAGCGTCAGCACCGACGACACCACAACGCATGATGTGCTGGAACAGCTCATCGCGGGCCTGCTCGAATGGCGAGGGCTCCACGGGACCTGCGTACCGGCGTGCTCCTGTATTTCTCTGCGGTTTTGCCATGAATCCAGATTAAAGGTTGAAGGACAACATCCCGCAGTATAACCGGTTGAAGTGCACTTTCCCAGTTGGAAATACGCGGTTCAGCTCTGAAGTGCGGCAGCGCCGATGAATTCCAGTAGCAATGAGACAAGTGTCTCAGGCGCCTCTTCCGGAATCAAGCGGCCCACGCCGGGCAGGTGAACGAGGCGGCTTCCCGGAATCGTGTCGGCGAGGCGATCGGCGAACTTGGGCGTCACCCACGGGTCCTGGTCGCCCCAGATGATCTGTACCGGTTGCGGCAGGGATCCCAGCTCGACGTCCTCCATGTCCTCGTCCTCGACGGAGCGCGCGAGCAGGAGAAGGTGGCTGAGCCCCTCTTCACCCACATAGGGCGCGAGATAGCGCGCCACGAGCTTGTCCGGCATGTGGGCCTCGTCGGCTACGCTGCGGCGCAGGAGCTCCCCCAGAATCGGCGCGACGCCGAGGATGCCTCGACTCACGCGGAAGGCGAATCGGGCGGTGTTCCGTTGGAGGCTGGTGATGTCTTCCGCCGGAATCTCCTCGAGCGCGATGGGATTGACGAGGAATAGGCGCTCCACCCGCTCAGGCCGGGTGGCAGCGAGCCGCAACGCCACCGCCCCGCCCAGGTCGAGCCCCACCACGGTGGCCTTGGGCAGCCGGAGCGCGGTGAGCGCGCGATCGACGAGATCCGCCTGGGATGCGATGCCGAAATCGGCGTCGAAGGGACGATCCGATTCCCCATAGCCGAAGAGGTCCACTGCGAACGCGGTGCGATTGGCGAGGGCGATTTCGGGTGCCACGTTCCGCCACACGAAGCTCGATGTGCCAAAGCCGTGCAGCAGGACGACGGGTGCGCCGCCATGGCCATATCGCTCGACGTGCATCGAGCCCGGCCCGACGGGAATGCGCAACAGATCAGCGTCGATGGCGAACCTCAAAGACGGGAAGACGGGAAGACGGGAAGACGGAAGACGGAAGACGGGATGACGCGGAAACCGGATGACGGAAAATAATGCGAGCGTACGAAGCTCGAAATGACGACGCAGTGTCCGTCATCCCGTCATCCTGTCATCCCGTCACCTCATGCACGCCCCGCGCCGCCAGACCATACGACGTGTTTGCATAAAGCGTTCACCACTCTAGCTTTCGCCGCAGGCACCGAAACAGACCCGAGGGAGAATATGGCGAAGAAGTCGGACGGAAGTCGCAGATCCACAGGCTCACGCCCGAGTGCGGTTGCAGCCGCAAAGCGTGGCGGGCCCGGCAAGGGCTTCTGGATGGCGATGGCCGCCGTCGCCGTGCTCGGTGTCGGCGCGCTCAGCTGGGTGGCCTCGCGCCCCAAGACCACGTCCTCGAAGGTCGACCCCTCGCTGCCAAAGCTCGAGGCAGAGGGGTACGTCCTCGGCAGCCCCACGGCCCCCATCGAGATCATCGAGTTTGCCGACTTCGAGTGCCCTGGCTGCGGCCAGTTCGCCTCGCTGACGGAGCCGGACATTCGCGCCCGGATGGTCAACACCGGCCAGGTGCGTATGCGCTTCATGGACTTCCCCCTGCCCATCCACAAGAACACGTGGGACGCCTCACTGGCCGCCTCCTGCGCCAACGAGCAGGGCAGGTTCTGGGAGATGCATGACCTGATCTTCCAGAATCAGGACAAATGGAATGGCGAGGCGACGAGCCGCCCGCGCGGCCCGCTCGGTGACCTGGCGAAGAGCCTCGGGCTGGACATGACGAAGTACGGCTCGTGCATGGACACCGAGAAGTTCCGCGCCAACGTGCAGGCCAACCTCCAGGAAGCCGAGCGCCGCCTGGTGTCGCAGACACCGACGTTCATCATCGGCGACCAGATGATTCCCGGCGCCATTCCGTTCGACACGTTCAAGAAGCTCGTCGACGCCGAGCTCGCGAAGCAGCCGAAGGGTGTCGTGACCGACACGACGAAGGCGCTGCCCACGGACGCCAAGCGCGCGGTGCCAGTCGTTCCAGCGACGAAAGGGAAGTGAACAAGCGAATGCTGGCGGCGCTCATCGCGCTCGCCGGGATTTTCGTCGCGCTGTACCTCACGCTGTACAAGCTGGGCTATGTCGGGACGCTGGCCTGCGCCGTTGGCTCGTGCGAGACGGTGCAGACGTCCAAGTGGGCAACGTTTCTCGGGTTCCCGGTGGCCGCGTGGGGCGTGGCATACTACGCCTCCGTCCTGGCCATCTCGCTGGCGGGGCTCATGCCCGCGCTGGCCGAGCGCCGCGCGGTATCGCAGGTGCTCGTGGGAATGACCGGAGTGGGGCTGTTGTTCTCGCTCTGGCTGACCTATCTCGAGCTGTTCGTGATCGACGCGATCTGCCAGTGGTGCGTGATCTCGGCCATTCTCGCGACGGCGCTGTTCGTGACCTGCTGGCTCGACCTGCGCGACGTCGACCGGTGGGTCGATGAGGTCGCGCAGGATCTTCGGGGCGGGACCTCTACGCGCGCTTGACGCCGCGCTTGGCCTCGGCTGCTTCGCCCAGGCGAAGTGGGGGACGCGAGTCGTCGGGTGCCGCGGCTCCGGCGTCGTCGCGAGAGCGGCGGCGATAGGGCACGAGGTCCTGGCCGAGCACGACGAGGGTGCGGGTGGCCACGGTGCTGGCGAGCGGCTCGGGAATCGACATCTGCCGGACGTACGAGTCGATGGCGCGGTCGAAGGTCAGGTCCTCGGCCAGCGTGTCGACGAACATCAGCGCGTTGTCGACATGGGTGCGGATGATCGACTCCTCGGCGCGGGCCTCAGCGAGGCGGAGACGTCGTTCCGCGCCTGGATCGATCTTGCGCGAGAAGATGTTTTCAGGGAACAGCCGCTTCAGAAAGCTCCACATGATCGGATCCGGGTTCTGGTCGATGGCCGCTAGCGCAGGGAATATACCAGACCGACCTTTGTCGCTCCTTCCCGCCTCATCCCAATGCGCCGTCTCTACAGCAACCTGACGTTCCAGGTCCTCTTCGCCATTTCGCTGGGCGTCCTGCTCGGGCTGTTCGCGCCGGGTGCGGCCAGGGCCATGAAGCCGTTGGGCGACACCTTCGTGAACCTCGTGAAGATGATCATCACGCCGGTGATCTTCCTCACGATTGTCCTCGGGATCGCCAACATGAGCGACCTCAAGAAGGTCGGCCGAGTGGGCGGCAAGGCGCTGCTGTACTTCGAGATCGTCACGACCTTCGCGCTGGCGATCGGGCTTCTTGTCGTGAACATCACGAAGCCGGGCGCGGGGCTCGACGTCAGCGTCCTTGCCAAGGGGGACGTCTCCAAGTTCACCGAGGCGGGAAAGTCGCTGACGTTCGTCGATTTCGCGATGCACATCGTGCCGTCGAGCGCCGTGGGCGCGTTCGCGAACGGCGAGGTGCTGCAGGTGGTGTTCTTCGCGGTGCTGTTCGGCGTAGCGCTGGCGTTCACCGGTGAGACGGGGCGTCCGATCACCGAATTCCTCGACCGGCTATCGCTCGTGTTCTTCCGCATCGTCGCCATCGTGATGATGGTGGCGCCGATCGGAGCGTTTGGCGCAATGGCATACACCGTGGGCACGTTCGGCGTGAAGAGCCTGTTGCCGCTGGGACGACTGATGCTCGACGTCTATCTCACGATGGCGATCTTCATCTTCATCGTGTTGAACCTGATCCTCCGCTACTTCGGCTTCTCGCTGTGGGAGTATCTCAAGTTCATCCGTGAAGAGATCGTCCTCGTGCTCGGCACGTCGTCGAGCGAGGCAGCGCTGCCGCGCATGCTCGAGAAGCTGGAGCGATACGGCTGTGCGCGGTCGGTGGTGGGGCTCGTGATTCCCGCGGGATACTCGTTCAACCTCGATGGGACGTCGATCTACCTGTCGATGGCGGTGATCTTCATCGCGCAGGCATTCAAAGTGGAACTCTCGATCGTGCAGCAGCTTGGCGTGCTTGGCGTGTTGATGCTGACGTCGAAGGGCGCGGCGGGAGTGACCGGCTCGGGATTCATCGTGCTGGCGAGCACGCTCGGCGCCATGCGCGTGGTGCCGATCGAGGGCGTGGCGATCCTGCTCGGCGTGGATCGCTTCATGAGCGAGGCGCGGGCGATCACGAACCTCATCGGCAACGGTGCCGCGACGCTCGTGATCGCGCGAAGCGAGAACGCGTTCGATGAAACGGCTCGCGAGCGGGCCGTGTCGGACATCCTTGCGCAGCGCACCGAAGCCGCTGCGGCGTGATGTTCGCTCCTCAGATGCCCGCGCTCAGTGAGACCTTCAACGACCGCGGCGCACCAGGCATGATGTTGTTGTTCCCTTGCGACGTGGGGTAGTAGAGACGGTTCGTGATGTTCTCGACGTTGAACTGGGCGCGGACGTCGCGCGTGAGGCCGAAGAAGAGACCACCATCGAAACGAGTGAAGCTGGGCAGCACCACGCTGTTGTCGATGGCCGCATACATGTTTGCCTGGTGCACGAGCCCGAGTCCGACGCCGAGTGAGGACGAGACGTCGTAGCGGTTCCAGAGCGACTGCGTGTGGTGCGGGACGAGCTGCACCGTCGTGCCGGCGGGGGCTGCCGTGGTGGCCTCGGTGATCACGGCACGCTGCACTGCGTAGCCCGCGACCATCGACCACGCATCCGTGACGCGACCGGACGACCCGAACTCATACCCGGTGGTGCGACGCGCGCCCGTCTGGACGATGCGGCCCGGAGCGCTGGGGTCCGGTGCCTGGCTGTTCGTGCGATCGAGACGATACGCCGCGACGTTGAGCGACAGGCGAGCGCTCGGATCCCACTTCGCGCCGATCTCGTGGTTGCGGAACTGCTCCGGCTCCAACGTCTGCGTCGTCACGGTGAGCGATGAGAACTGGTCGCCGGAGCTGGGGAGATAGGCGGTGCTCGCGCTCGCGTAGATGGATAGCGGCTCGGCGGGCTTGAAGATCAGTCCGAAGCGCGGCGACACGAGCTGATCGTCGCGCTGGAGATCGACGTTCGCGCGATTGTTGTGGAAGTACTGTGCGAACTGCTCGACACGCACGCCGGCCACCGCCTGCAGCATGCTCGTGAGTGCGACCTGATCCTGCACGTACAGCGCGCCGACGTCCGCATGCGAGCTGTTGTCCGCGTCGGTAGCGGACTGGCGGAAGTCGGCGACCGTCGTGCGCGACGGAGTGGCGAAGGGAACGGACAGTGACGTCCCGCTGCCCCCGTTGAAGTACGCCGTGGCCCGATAGTTCGCCGTGCGCTGGCGAGAGAATTCGGCGCCGACGAGCAGCGCGTGTCGTACCGGGCCCGTTGAAAGCGAGCCAGTGAGATCCGTCTGATTGATCAGGTTATTGCGCGCGATGCGGTTGTTGTAACCGGTGAGATTGAGCGACGTGCCCGCCGCGTTCAGCGCCGAACCGGCAAAGACGTTCTGGTAGAACTTGCTGTAGTTGCCGAACGACGTCGTGTTCCGCAATGACATCCCCAGGGGGAACGCCCGCTCGGCGACAAGGCGTGCGCCGTCGACGTGGGCGAAGGCATGGCTGATTCCCGGATCGCCGAAGTAGCGCTCCGGGGAGCCCGATGCGGGCGCGCCGGCGAAGGAGGGAATGCCGCGGTCCACGTTGCGCGTGTCGTCGAAGTGCTCGTAGTCCACGCGGACAACGGTGCGGGCATCGGGGATGAACGTCGCGCTCGGGTTGACGCCGAAGCGGTGCAGCATCGCGTTCTCGCGGAATCCGCCCGACTTCTCGTACATGCCGTTGACGCGCACTGCGACATGCTCGCCGAGTGGGGTTCCGAGGTCGAGGGTCGAACGCTTGTGGTCGTACGATCCGCCCTCGAGCGTGACACTTCGGACGGGCGAGAAGCTCGCGTCCTTGAGCACACGATTGATGACGCCTCCCGCGCCGCCGCGGCCGAAAATGAGGGCATTGGAGCCCTTGATGGCCTCGACGCGCTCCACGTTGTAGAGGTCGCGGACGAACTGCGCGTCGTCCCGGACGCCGTTGACGAAGAAGTCAGCCGAGGTGCTGTTGCCGCGGATGACCGGCGCATCGTGGTGCGACTCACCCGATGCCATGGTGATGCCGGGAAGGTACTGCACCACGTCGCTCATGTTCTGCATCGCCTTGTCGGCGATGAGCGCGTTAGTCACCACCGAGATTGACTGTGGGGTGTCGCGCAGCTTCGTGTCTGCCTTGGTCGCCGATCGAGAGGTGGACACCGTGTAGCTCCTTTTCGCCGATCGTTCACCGACGACACGGATCTCCCTCAGCCGCCTCGCGCTGCTATCGGCCGCATGACGCAGCGTGGAATCCCTGGTGGCTGAAGTGGACTGCTGGGCAGCAACTGTCTGTGCCGCATAGAGATAGACCGCGACAACAAGCATGCGTCGGCAGAAGAGCATGAACGATCCCATGGAGAATGTTTATCCCGACTCTTTTAGTCGGAATTAACAGGGTATCGTCCGGATTTAATCCCGTCAAGTCTGTCGGGATTGAGTTTTCAGACCTTGACGATCACTCCGCACGCGACGCGCGCGCCACTGGCGCCCGAGGGATCGGTGCGCTGGTCGTCGGGCAGTGCATGCAGCACGATCGAGCTGCCGTCGGCGTCGAACAGCGAGTTGGGGCCGGGCGACAGCGAGATGCGCGTGTCGCTCGCCACGAACGTTCCCTTGCGGAAGGAATCGATCGTGAGTGCCTCGAAGTCACCGGCGTGCGGGCCGTCCGGATTGAACAGTCCGTGCTTCTTCGCCGTGGGATTGAAGTGACCGCCTGCCGACGCAAACGCACCCGCCGGGTTGCACACGCCAACGCTGTGGAAGTGAATGCCGTGCTGGCCAGTGGTCACGCCGCCATCGACCTTGATCGACACCTCGACGCCAGTGATCCCCGGGGTCTCCGTGAGCCGCACCACACCAACCTCCCGGCCGATCGAGTCGAGCATGTGCGCCTCGGCGTGAAGTCGTCCGTCGTTCATCGGAGCACTGTTGTGACACGCGGCGGTCAGGGCGACCGCGAGCGTGCAGAGTGACGCAAACCGAACGTTGATCATCTCGTTCCATCCAAGGTGGTTGACCGTCATCATTCCTTCGACTCGTACATCTCCTTGAGCGAATTGACGACGTTGGGATCGGCCAGTGTCGTGGTATCGCCCAGGGCCCGACCTTCCGCGATATCACGCAAGAGTCGCCGCATGATCTTTCCCGACCGCGTCTTGGGGAGGTCGGCGCTGAACATGATGTCGTCCGGGCGCGCGATGGCGCCGATCTTCTGGGCGACGAAATCGCGCAGCTCGTCGCGCAGTGCCGGCGACTGCGTGAACCCCTCGCGCAGCGTGACGAACGCCGCGATCGCCTGACCCTTGAGCTCGTGCGCCTTGCCCACGACGGCAGCCTCCGCCACCGCTTCATGCTCGACGAGTGCGCTCTCCACTTCCATCGTCCCGATGCGATGTCCGGCGACGTTGAGCACATCGTCCACGCGGCCGAGGATCCAGAAGTTGCCGTCGGCGTCGCGCTTGGCGCCGTCGCCCGGGAAGTAGATGTCCGGTCGACCGGGCCACTTGGAGAAATACGTCTCGACGTAGCGTGCGTCGTCGCCCCAGATGGTGCGGAGCATCGAGGGCCACGGCCGCATGATGGCAAGCAGCCCTCCGCCGACCTTGATCTCGTTCGCGTTCGTGTCGAGAAGTGATACGGTGTAGCCCGGCAGCGACTGCGTGGCGCTGCCGGGAACGGTGGTGGTGGCGCCGGGCAGCGGCGAGATCGCGATGGATCCGGTTTCCGTCTGCCACCACGTGTCCACGACGGGACAGCGGTTGCCGCCGATGTGCTCGCGATACCACATCCACGCCTCGGGATTGATCGGCTCGCCGACGGAGCCGAGCAGGCGGAGTCGCGAGAGGTCGTGCTTCGCGGGCCAGTGGTCGCCCCACTTCATGAAGGCGCGAATCGCGGTAGGCGCGGTGTAGAGGATGGTCACGCCGTACCGCTCGCAGATCTCCCAGAAGCGATCGCGCTCGGGCCAGTCGGGGGCGCCTTCGAACATGAGGCACGTGGCGCCGTTGGCGAGCGGGCCGTAGGTGAGGTAGGTGTGTCCCGTCACCCAGCCGACGTCGGCGGTGCACCAGTAGACGTCGCTCTCCTGGAGGTCGAACACCATGTTGGTGGACGACATGGCGCCCACCATGTAGCCGCCGGTGGTGTGCACGATGCCCTTCGGCTT
>JBBQDT010000030.1:0-34169 GCA_038319955.1 Gemmatimonadales bacterium
ACCGCAATGAGCACCGGCGCCACGACACTCGGCAGCACGTGGCGCAGCACCACACGCGTGTCGCGCGCACCCAACGCCTTGGATGCCTGCACGAACTCGAGTTGTCGCACCACCAGCACCTGTCCGCGGACGAGCCGCGCCATGCCTGCCCACCCCACGACGCCGATCGTCAGAAAGACGACACCCAGCGACGGCTGCAGCGCGGCGGCCATCGCGATCAGCAGCAGCAGCGTCGGGAAGGCAAGCGTGACGTCGGCGAGGCGCATGACCACTTCGTCCACCCAGCCACCGTAGTAGCCGGCGATCAATCCCATGGTGAGGCCGATGAGCAGCGCGATCGCTTGCGACACGATGCCGGCGGACAGCGACACTCGCGCGCCGTAAATGAGGCGCGCCCACACGTCGCGGCCCTGGATGTCGGTGCCGAGCCAGTGGCCCGTCGACGGACCTTGCAGCTGATTCACGAGATCGATGCGCAGCGGATCGTGATGCGACACGAGGGGCGCCAGCACCGCGAGCAGCACCATCACCACGATGACGCCGACGCCGAACCACGCCCGCTTGTCGCCCTTCAGGGCCCGCGACGCGCGCTCGTTCACGAGGGATCTCCAAGCTCGGGTGGCGTTCCTGGCCGCTGATGCTTCCAGCGGCGATGATGCCAGAAATACTGCTCGGGATATCTCCGGACCCACCGTTCGAGCGTGTCCGTGTACGCCCCGACAATCGCGTCGACGTCGTGCTCGCGCTCACCCGTGCGAGGGACGACGACCTCCTCGAACTTCATCGAGTACTTCCCGTTCGGCTCGCGCACCGCGCAGGTGAAGATGACCGGCGTGTCGAGACGCAGGGCGAACACGGCGGGGCCGCGCGGCGTCTTCGCATATCGTCCAAAGAACGGCACCCACGTGGACGCCAGGCCGGCTGCGCCCTGATCGAACAGGAAGGCGACGGCACCGTTCGCACGCAGCGCACGCGGCACGCGCTTCACCGCTTCCGAATCGTGGATGACATGAACGCCGAGCTGCTCGCGTGTCTGCGTGAGGTAGTCCTCGAACATCGGATTCTGCATTCCACGCGCCACGGCGTCGAGCCGGGGCGTTCGCGCAGCGACGTACGCGGCACCCAGCTCCCAGTTGCCGAGGTGTCCCGAGACGATGATCGCGCCCCGGCCACGCGACAGCGCTTCCTCGAGGACGTCCCAGCCTTCGATGGTGCCGAACAGCGCGAGGATGTCCTCCCTCGCATACGACGGAAGCACGGCGGTCTCGATACTGGTGCGACCGAGATTCCCGTACGACTCGCGGGCGATGCGCAGCACCTCGGGCTCGGCGAGTCCGGGAAACGCCGCACGGACCTGTCGCTCCACGACGTCGCGACGAATGCCGAATGGACTGTAGACGAGCGCGCCGATCCATTCGCCAACGTCGCCGGCGCGCCGAAAGCTCAGTTTGCGTAGGACAGCCGCGGCTCCGCGCAACGCATAGAGCTCGAGGTAGTGCGAGAACGTCGTGCCCTTCAACGCGTTGCCCAGAGGGATCGGTCACCAGCGGCGGTCGTCGCTGCGACGAAGCCCCCGATCATCATCGACTCGCTGAAGTCACGCTTGGCGCGCGTGTAGCCGCCGTTGCCCATGCCCTTGCGCGTGTTTTCGTCCGAGAGAAAGCGTGCGACCGCAGACGCCGTGTCGCTCGGATCGGCGGGTGGCAGCAGCACGCCCGCAATGCCGTCCGGCACGAAGTGCGACACGAGTGGGGTCCGCTCCGCGATCACCGGCACGCGCGCCGCCATGAAGTCGAGACAAGCGAACGCACCGTCGTCACCGTCGGCGGCGACCCAGCCCACGTCGGCGGCGGCAAGCACCTGCGGCGTGTTGTCGTTCTCCCGCAGGAAGCGGACGAGCGACGTGACGCCGAGCGCCGCGGCGTGCATCCGCGTGTCGTCGGCATCGTCGGCACGACCCACCAGCACCAGTCGCAACGCCGGGTGCCGCTCGGCGAGCAGCGCAATCGTGCGCATCGCCGTGGTGACGCGACTGCCCGACTGCTGATCGATGACGCAGACGATCAGCTCCGTCTCCTCGGTGAAGCCGAGAAGGGCGCGCGACGCGCTGCGTGCATCCTTCACCTTCTCGACGTCGACACCGAGCGGCGCGACGAAGCTGCGGTCGCCGCCGCCGGAGCGCGCGCGATCGGCTTCCGTGGTGAACAGGAGCAGCGACGTGGCCATCTTTCCGGCGAAGCTGCCCGTACGGCCGACGTTCGCGATGCAACCGGCGGGCACGCGGCGGATCACGGCGCCCCGCTCGGCAAGCCGCATGGCGGAGCTCGCGACGAGGTGCTCGCGTTCGGTGTGCAGGAAGACGACCTCGATGAACTTCTCCTTCAGCACAGCACGGAGTCGCCATGCATCGGGACCGACGGACCCGCTCGACGGCAGCGGCACCACGTCGAGGCCCTCCGCGAGGAAGCCCTGTTCCGGTCCACCGCCCGCGCGGCAGACCACGGTGACGGAAGCACCCTGCGCAACGAGTCCGCGCGCCGCCACGGCAAACGCGCGGGATGCGCCACTCCAGTACTTCGCGGTGTGATAGAAGAGTGTGCGCATGGTTCAACGCACCCCGGCAGGTTCCGCTTCGTTCACAGGATCACTCGCGCCGCGCTGTAGTTGAGCGGCGTGCAGGCGGAAGTAGTTGCCACGGCGGGCGAGCAGCTCGGTGTGGGTGCCACGCTCGATGATCTCGCCGCGGTCGAGGACGAGAATCTGGTCGGCATGCACGACAGTGGAGAGACGATGAGCGATGACGAAGACGGTACGGCCCGCCAACAAGCGGTCGATGGCCTCTTGCACGAGTCGTTCCGATTCGGTGTCGAGTGCCGACGTGGCCTCGTCGAGGATGAGTACTGGCGGATCGGTGAGAAGTGCCCGCGCAATCGCCAGCCGCTGCCGCTGTCCCCCCGAAAGGCGCGTTCCGCGCTCGCCGAGGACCGTGGAGTAGCCCTGCGGCAGCTCGGTGATGAAGGCGTGGGCATTCGCCGCACGCGCCGCCGCCTCGATCTGGACGTCGGTGAACGACTCGGCTGATCCATAGGCGATGTTGTTGCGCACGGTGTCGTTGAACAGCACGGTATCCTGGCTGACGATGCCGGTGAGCCCGCGCAGTGAGGCGAGCTCGATCTCGCGGGTGTCGACGCCGTCCAGCCGGATGCAACCGTGAGATGGCTCGTAGAAACGCGGAATCAGGTCGACGAGGGTGCTCTTCCCCGCCCCACTGGCGCCCACGAGCGCAATCACCTCGCCGCGACGCGCCACGAAGCTGATGTCCTGGAGCACAGGCTCCTCGTCATAGGAGAACGACACATGCTCGAAGGCGATCGTGTCGCGCAGGCCGCCCACCGTCCTCGTCCCGCGATCGAGGATGTTCTCCGTGGGCAGGTCGAGCACCTCGAACAACCGCTCGGCCGACGCGAACGACTGCTGCGCCGTCGTGGGGACCTGCGAGAGTTGTTTCAGCGGCGGGAGCAGGCGCATGACCATGATCATGAACGTCATCAGCGTTGCGCTGTCCATCGTGCCCGAACCGGACAGCACTTCCCGTGCACCGATCCAGAGGATGAGCATGGCGACGGAGGTGCCGATCAGTTCCGTCATCGGCTGGGAGAGCGAGGCGATCCGGGTGATCCACACCATCCCCGACGAGTAGCGATGGCTTGCGGCCATGAAGCGGCCGTCCTCATACGGCTCACCGCGGAACGACTTCACCAGTCGCACGCCGCTCACGACTTCCTGGAGCACGCTCGTGATCTCGCCGTAGTCGCCGCGCAGGCGTCGATGTCCCTTGCGCAGCTTGCGCAGCACGGGCTGGAGCGAGAGCGTCAGCAGCGGCGCGATGACCAGCGCGACGAAGGTGAGGCGTACCGAGTAGTTGAGCAGGATGACGATGGTACCGATGATCGTCGCGGCGCTCAGGATCGAGCGCGTGACGAGCTCCGTGATGAGCGCCTTCGTCTGCTCGGTGTCCGACAGCACGCGCGAGATGATCTGGCCCGTCTTCGTGCGCTGGAAGTAGCCGAGGGGCAGGCGTTGCAGGTGGCGAAAGACGCTGTCGCGGAGGTCGCGCGTCACATTCTCCTGGAGCGACGCGCCGAGCTGTCCGCCGAGCCAGACGAACACGTTCTTGATCAGGACGATGATGATGATGGCGATCATCATCGTCTCGACGGAGCCGAGCCGGTCGGCGGGATTCAGGAACGTGCCGACCATCCGGTCCTGGAGGCTGTTGATCCAGTTCGCCGTCTTCGAGATGAGCTGCGGCTCGCCGAACAGCGCGTTCAGGAAGGGAACGAGCAGCGTGAAGGAGAAGACGTCGAGGACAGCGGCGATGACGTTGCACGCGATCGTTCCCACCATCCGCCACGAATGCGGGCGCAGGTATCGCAGCAGTCGGCGGTACATGGGTCAGCGCTTGGGTGTGAGGAGCGACACGGGGAGGATGCACTCCTCCGGCGTCACGCCACCGTGCAGAAACGAGCCGCGATACCGGCTCTGGTATTCCCGCAGCTTCGTGGGATAAACGAAGAAGCTGTCACCCGTCGCAAGGAGAGTATTTGCGCCGAGACCCCGGCGCGGCAGCTTCAGCGAATCCTCGTTCTTGAACAGGAGGGCGTAGTCGGGATTCTCCGCGCGGAGATCCTCGCCGAATTTGTAGCGGAGGTTCTGCGTGGCGTCCCGCTTGGCGAACACCGTGGCCGGCGTGTGGCAGTGAATCGAGCCGTGGTCGCTCGTGACGAGCACCTTCACCTTCCGCCGCGCCGCCTCCTGCAACACGCTGAACAGTGCGGAGCGCTTGAACCACTGGAGTGTGAGTTGGCGCAGCGCGATTTCGTCGCGCGCGACCTCATAGAGAATCGCGGACTCCGAGCGACCATGCGTGAGCAGGTCCACGAAGTTGAAGACGAATGCGCTGATCCCCTCGGGCGCGATGGCATTGGCGAGCCGGCGCTCCAGCTCGTCCGCGTCGTGCGACGACGAGATCTTGTCATACTTCACCGGCACCTTGCGATCGATCTCGACGAGGTGCGCCTCGAGAAGATCCTTCTCGTGCGCGTTGAGCGTCTCGTCCTCACGCTCGCCCCACCAGTCGGGGAAGCGCGCGGCGATCTCATTCGGAAACAGGCCGCTGAACAGCGCATTGCGAGCGTAGGGCGTCGCGGTGGGCAACACGCCGAAATAGTGCGTCGTCTCGATCTCGAACATCGGCGAGATGACCGGTTCGAGGAACTTCCACTGGTCGAGCCGCAGGCAGTCGATGACGATGAACGCAGCGGCCTTGTCCTGCTGCACAACCGGCATGAGGAATTCGCTCACGATGTCGATCGACAGCGGCGGGCGGTCGCCCTCGAGGTTGGCGAGCCATTCGGGATAGGCGCGCGACATGTACAGCGCGAAATCGCGGCGCAACTCGGGAAATAGCCCGCGCAGCGATTCGTGCAGGCCCATCTCGTTCGCCGCGGTGAGATCGAGATCCCACTGGACCATCTCGAGATAGCGGTCGATCCACCCGCGCCAATCGAGGTCGCGGAGCGACTCACCCTGCATGGCGCGAAAGCGGTCGACGAAGGTGCGCGCGACCACCTGTTGCCGGATCCGCGGTCCCTCAAGCAACCCGGACACCATGGCGTACACCTGCCTCGGCGTCACTGGCTTGACGAGATACCCCGCGATGTTCTTGCCGAGGGCCTCAGTGAGCGTGGTGTCCTCCTCGCTCTTCGTGACCATCACGACCTGGGCGGTGGGCGCGATCTCGCGGATCTCCTTGAGCGCTTCGAGCCCGCGGGTGCCGGGCATCTGCTCGTCGAGGAGAACGAGGTCGAACGAACGACGCCGAACCATCTCGAGCGCGTCGTCGGCGTTCGTCGCGGTCTCGACATCGAAACCCTTGTCGCGCAAGAAGATGCGATGAGGCTCGAGCAGCTCCGCCTCGTCGTCGACCCAGAGGACGGCCTTGACCTGGAGAGGCATGGACCAAAGCTAACTGTAGGAAGACGGAATGACGGAATGACCGGAAGACGGGAACACCGTCATCCCGCCTTCCCGTCCTCCCGTCCTCCTGTCCTCCTGTCCTCCCGTCCTCCAGATTCAACCCCGTGCCTGCCGCTCTCCCTTATGCCCTCGTGGCGCCCAGCTTCCGCTTCCGCCATCTGGCCAATCTCGCCGGCCGCGCGCCAATCGGCGGCGCGCGCGAGGTGGCGCTGGCGTGCTTCGTCGCGGCGCGACTGGCGCACGAGTGCCTCCTGACTGTCGATGGTGATCACGAGGCGCGCGCCGCGCGCTGTGCCGCGGCCAAGGCGTGGCTGGCAACCCTCGCCTTGCCGGTGGCCGTGCGAACTCCGGTCATCCGATGCGCCGACCTCACCGTAGATGGCCAGTCGGTTGCGATCGGGACGGCAATGGCCGCCGTCGCCCTCGCTGCGCGATCGTTCCTCGACGCTCAATCCCACGCAGAGCTGGACGCCCTGTCGGCTGCCCTTCTGGGCTGAGGCTCGACATTTGTTTGGGAAAGCGCGGTTTTTCCTTGCTCCGCTCGCTCGATGAACCCTATCTTGGGCCATGCCGCGCGGCGCAGATATCTCCCCCCTGTCGCTCCTGCTTGGCCGCGTCGACGCCGTTGCCGATGGGGCCTCGCCAGCTGACACCGTCCCCTCCGGGTTCCCAAGCCTCGACAAGCTGCTGGGCGGCGGTCTGCGGCGTGGCGACCTCGTCGTCCTCGGCGGTGACGTCGGGAGCGGAAAGAGCGCGTTTGCGCTCGCTGTCGCGCTGCGCGTGTCCCAGGGCGGGCATCGCACACTGTTCTATTCCGGAGAGATGCTCCCCGACCGCGTGCTCGAGCGAGCGCTGGCCATCGAGGGGCGCACACGCGTGGACGACCTTCGACGCGGCACGCTGGACGACATCGCGCGGGTCAGCGTGGGCGCGGCCGCCGTGCGGCTGCGCGACGAGTTGCCCATCATCGAGCGCGCCCCGTCGCGCGGCGTCCCCGCCATCGCCGAGGAGACTTCGGCGCTGAAGGACATCGCGCTGGTGGTGGTGGACGGCCTCCACGCGCTACTGCCCGGCACCCGCGATTCGTCGGAAGAGGCGGCGACGGTGGTCCGTGCACTCAAGCAGCTGGCTCTGGACACGCGGGTGGCCATCATGGTGACCACGCCGTTGCCCGGATTGACCGCCCGGGACGACCACCGCCCTACGCTGGACGACTTCGGTGCACAGGGGGCGGTGAAGGAGCGAGCGGATGTGGTACTCGCGCTGTTCCGAGAAGGGATGTACGATAGCGCCCGCGGTATCGAAGGCGCCACCGAGTTGCTCGTCCGCAAGAATCGCAACGGCGGGACGGGTTACGTAGACCTGTATTTCTACGCACAGTGGATGCGTTTCGAAGACATGCTCGACCCGGACCGCTAGGAGGCGGTTGCATGCGTATGTTCAAGCCCCCCATCAGCTCCGCCCTGCTCGTTCTCGGGCTCACCGCCTGCGCCACAGGCGGAATGACCACCGGCGAGTCGGTCTCGCGGCTGGAGCAACAGCAGAAGTCCTCGCCGACGTCGGCGGCGGTGAACCGCTCGCTCGGTATCGCCTACTACAAGGCAGCCCGCTACCAGGACGCCCGCTCGTCGCTCGAGACATCGACGCGACTCGACCCCAAGGACGGCACCACCGCCCTCTATCTCGGCCTCAGCGCTGAGGAGCTCGGGGATCTCGCCGCGGCCAAGGCAGCGTACTCGTCGTACATCACGTACGGCCGCACGAGCCGTGTCCGCAATCAGCTGCAGTCGCGTCTGGCGACGCTGACGCGCAAGGAGATCGACGCGGACGCCAAGAAGGCGGTGCAGCAGGAAAGCGCGCTCGCCGGCCAGCCGACGTCGCCCATGGTCATTGCCGTGATGCCGCTCCGTTTCTCGGGGCCCGATACGTCACTCAAGCCGCTCGAGCGTGGCTTCGCCGACCTGCTCACCACCGACCTCGCGCGCTCCTCGCAGCTCACGCTCGTCGAGCGGTCGCGGATGCAGGCACTGCTCGATGAAATCCAGCTCCAGAAGAGCGGAGCCACGGATGCGGCGAGCAACGTTCGTGCGGGCAAGCTGGTGCGCGCCGGCCGCGTCGTGCAGGGATCGCTCAACCAGGTCGGCGCGTTCGACCTGCGGGCCGACGCTGCGGTCGTGGACGTTCCCACCAGCCAGATTCGCGGAACAGTCAACGCATCGGACCAGCTCGAGGCGGTGTTCAACCTCGAGAAGAAGATCGCGCTCGATCTCTTCACGCAGCTGGGCGTCACGTTGTCGCCGGCGGAGCGCAATGCCATCGAGCAGCGGCCGACGCGCTCGATGCAGGCGTTCCTCGCGTACAGCCGAGGGCTCACCGCCGAGGATGAAGGGCGCTACGACGATGCGGGGCGGTACTTCAATGAGGCCATCCGCATCGATCCCGGCTTCTCGTCCGCGCAGCAGAAGAGCCAGGAAGTGCGACAGGTGACTGTGGGAGCAGGAGTGACGGCGGCCACGGTCGAAGTGAGCCTCAAGGGGACGGCGGAAGGCGCGGTGGTGAACGCTGCGTCGCAGGGCAATGCGCCGACCAGTGCCACGACCACGGCGGGGCTGGGCAGCACCGTGCAGAACACGGCGGGTGATCTCAACCCGTCGGTGTCCGGCTCGGCGACTGGAGGAGCGGCTGGCAACGGAGCTGTCGTGGCGACGCCGGGTTCGAAGGATCCGGTATCGGCAGGCACGGGCAGCGACAATCCGTCGGGGACGGCCAAGGTCACGATCATCATCAAGCGCCCATAGCCATGAGATCGCACATGCGTAATCTGCTTCTTCTGGCGCTCGCCGCGGTCGTTGCGCCATCCGTCGGTGCGCAGTCGGTGTTCGACGCCGAGCTTCGCCTGGCCCCGCAGTACATGCAGTACAAGATCAAGGCGCCGAACGACGAGAAGATCTCCGAGCTCGCCATTCCGGTGTTCGTGACCATCCCGATCGGCTCGCGCTTCACCTTCGACGTGGGCACCTCGTACGCGCGCGCGCGCGTGACGACGGGCGCCGCGGTCAGCGAAGTCAATGGCCTCACCGACACGCAGCTGCGGGGCAACCTGAACCTGGGCAACGACTTCATCGTGCTCACTGGTGGCCTGAACCTGCCCACGGGCAAGTCCACGGTCGATATCGATCAGGTGACGGCGGCGGGGCGCATTGGCAGCGACTTCCTCGCCTTCCCTATCTCCAACCTCGGTACGGGACTCGCCGTGACGGGCGGCGTGGCCGTGGCGCGGCCGATCGGGGAGTGGAACATCGGCTTCGGCGGCTCGATGCGCCGGTCGGCGGAATACGAACCGTTCAACCAGCCAGGCACGACGCTCAAGTTCACGCCGGGCGACGAGTATCGCGCAAAGATCGGCGTCGATCACACGGCAGGCCACGGACGCATCTCGTTTGGCCTCACGTACTCCGCATTCGGCGATGACGTGGCCGGCAACTCGATCTACAACACGGGCAACCGCCTCATTGGTCAGGGGGTGTACACGAGCACTCTCTCCGGCAACGACGTGACGATCGCGGGGTACAATGTCTTCCGCGCCGCGGGCAACTATGCGAATGGTGATCCGGCGGGCCGCGAGAACATCGCGAACGCGTACCTCGGCATCGGGCTCCACGCGATGGGCACTGTCATCGAGCCGAGCATCGAGGGACGCCAATGGATCCAGAACGTTCCGACGAGCTCCAGTGGCGGCGTCGTGACCACGCAGCGCACGCAGTCGAGCTATCTGGGCACATTCGGGTTGCGGACGCGCATCGGACTCGGTGGTCTCGCCGCGTTCCCGAGCGTCGGGTATACGCTTGGGCGGCTCGCGGTGGGGTCGGCGACGGGTTCGACGGTGCACGCGGACATGACGGGATTCCGCGCGCAGCTCGCGGTTCGGATCGCGCCGTAAGTCCGCGGACGGTCACGACGGAAGATTCGAAGGGGCGGGAGCATCCGTGCTTCCGCCCTTTCGACTTGCGGAGGCTGAGCCATTGATCGCGAGGACCTCCTGCGCGGTCCCTGTCGGCTGAAGGGATGGCTATATTCCGCACCTGCACATCCACGCCAATCAGACTGATCGAGTTATGGCCGGCCACAGTAAATGGAAGAACATCAAGCACTACAAGGCGGCTACGGACGCCAAGCGTGGTGTCTTGTTCACGAAGCTCATTCGCGAGATCACCATGGCCGCCAAGCTGGGCGGTGGAGATCCCTCGGCGAATGCGCGGTTACGGCTCGCCATCGATGCGGGGCGCGCCAAGTCGCTGCCCAAGGACAATATCGAGCGCGCCGTCAAGAACGGCACCGGTGAGCTGAAGGGGAATGACATCCAGGAGGCTACGTACGAGGGCTATGGCCCGGGCGGCGTTGCGCTGATCGTCGACACGATGACCGACAATCCGACGCGCACCGTGGCCGACGTCCGCCACAAGTTCTCGCGCGCCGGCGGCAACCTCGGCACGCCGGGCTCGGTGTCGTTCATGTTCGAGAAGAAGGGACAGATCGAGCTCGACGCCACGAAGTACACCGACGAGGATGCCGCGCTCGAGGCCGCACTGGACGCGGGCGCCGAAGATTTCCGTCGTGAAGACGAGACGTACATCGTCACCACCGATCCCACGTCGCTCTATGCGGTGAAGGCCGCGCTCGACGCCAAGGGCATCGTGTCGTCGGAGGCCGAGATCGCGATGGTGCCACGCAACACCGTGCCGGTGACGAACAAGGACGAGATTGCGTCGCTGTTCAAGCTGATCGAAGCGCTCGAGGATCTCGACGACGTGCAGAAGGTTTGGGGCAACTTCGACGTCGACGACGCCGACCTGGACGACATCTCGTGACCCGTCGTCCCGAGCGCAGCGAGGGACCTGCTCGTCGTGGCTCGGAGCGACACTGACATGTTGGTCCTCGGCATCGATCCGGGCACGGCCAATACGGGATATGGCGTCGTGCGCGGAGGTGGCGCCGCGACGCCGGTGCTCGTGGAGTGTGGTGTCATCCGCACCAGGCCGCGCGACACGCTGCCATCGCGGCTCCGCGAGATCCACGAAGGCATCTGCGAGCTCATCGCGCGTCACAAGCCCGATGCGCTTGCGGTGGAGGACGTCTTCTACTCGCGCAACGTGCGCACCACCGTGGTGCTCGGCCACGCGCGCGGCGTGATCCTGCTCGCCGCCGAGCAGAGCAGCATCGTCGTCAACGAGTTCGCGCCAGCCGAGATCAAGAAGGCCGTGGTGGGCACGGGCGGCGCGAGCAAGGAGCAGGTGCAGTTCATGATCATGCGACTGCTGCGACTGAAGACGGTGCCGCAGCCGAACGACGCGGCGGATGGTGTCGCGGCGGCGCTCGCATGTCTGATGAGCGCCAGCATTCCGCGCATCGATACGATCGGCCGGGTGCGCGAACCGTCGCGGACTGCGGCGTCGGCGGTTCGCCGCACATGATCGTTCAGGTGGCGGGAAAGCTGATCACGAAGGAACTCGACCGCGTGGAGATCTTCACGGCGGGCGGCGTGGCCTATGAGCTGGCGGTGCCGCTCAGCGCGTATGAAGTGCTGCCCAAGGCGGGTGAGCAGTGCATGCTGCACACGTATCTCGTGGTGAAGGAAGACGGCTGGCAATTGTTCGGCTTCACGTCGGCGTACGAGCGGCGGGTGTTCCAGAAGGTGCTGTTGGCGAAGGGTGTCGGGCCCGCGCTCGCGCTCGGGCTGCTGTCATCGCTCACGGCGGATCGTCTCGTGCGCGCCATTCGGGAGAAGGACATCGCGACCCTCCAGTCGGTGCCACGCGTCGGGCGGAAGAAGGCCGAGCAGATGATTCTCGATCTCGCGGACAAGATGGATCAGCTCCAGACGTCGGGCGCCGAGTCCGGCGTTGGACGTGGCGCGTCTCCGTCCACGGAGGATGCGATTCGCGCGCTGGTGTCGCTCGGATATTCGAACGCGGATGCAGAGAAGGCGGTTCGCGGAGTACTCGAAGGCGGCGCAAAGACGATGACGGCCACCGAACTGATTCGTGCTGCGCTGGCCAGGATCGGCGGTCGCTGAGCGGGCTAGCCAACGGTCGCGCCGCACACCACACTCAGGACTCCTCACTCACGGCATTCATGCTCGCTGCGCGCCGCACGACGACATTCACGGAATCAGTCATCCGCGAGATGACTCGCATCGCGAACCAGCACGAGGCGGTCAACCTCGCGCAGGGTTTTCCCGATTTCCCGATGCCCGAGCCGATGAAGGACGCGGCCTGCGCAGCGATTCACGGCGACATCAACCAGTACGCCACCACCTGGGGCAGCTCGGCCCTCCGGATCGCGATCGCCGAGAAGTACCGGCGGTTCTACGGGATGATCGTGGATCACGATCGCGAGGTGACGGTGACCTGCGGCGCGACGGAGGCGATGGCGGCGGTGTTCCTCGCGCTGATCGATCCGGGCGACGAGGTGATCGTGATGGAGCCGTTCTACGAGAACTACGGCCCCGACGCCATTCTCGCCGATGCGAAGCCGGTGTTCGTGCCGCTGGAGCGACCGCACTGGACGCTCGACCCCGAACGACTCGCCAAGGCGTTCAGCAAGAAGACGAAGGCGATCATCCTCAACACGCCGCACAATCCCACCGGCCGCGTGTTCACGCGCGCCGAGATGTCGATGATCGCCGATCTGTGCGTCCGGCATGACGTGTGGGTGATCACGGACGAGATCTACGAGCACATTCGCTATGCGGGCGAGCATCACGTCATGGCGATGTGGCCCGAGATGCGCGACCGCACCATCACGATCTCCGGACTGTCGAAGACGTTCTGCTGCACTGGCTGGCGACTCGGCTACACCGTTGCGCCCGAAGCACAGACGGCCGCGATTCGGAAGGTGCATGACTTTCTCACCGTTGGTGCGCCTGCTCCGCTGCAGGCCGCGGGAGCGGTGGGCATGCACTTCGATGCCGACTACTACAACCACATGGCGCTCGACTACCGTGCGCGGCGAACACTGCTCTGTGATTCGCTCACGGATGCCGGCTTCACCTTCACGCAGCCCGAAGGTGCATACTACGTGCTGGCCGACTTCTCGGGGCTGAGCGACATGGACGACGTCACCTTCGCGAAGTGGATGTGCGAAGAGATCGGTGTCGCGACTGTGCCGGGATCGAGCTTCTACTCGCCCGAGAACAAGGGGATGGGGCGCTCGCTCGTGCGCTTTGCGTTCTGCAAGAAGTACGAAACGCTGAAGCGCGCGGCGGATCGTCTCTCGACGGTTCGCGCCTCGGTCTAGCGGCTCGATGCTCCGTCAATTCGGCGGTCGCTGGACGCTCGCTGGCGCCATGCTCGGCGCGCTCGGCTGCTCGTCCGCGTCGCGCGCGACCCCGCGTGCCGCATCCGATGCGTCGCGGCCATACGTCGTCATGGTGTCGTTCGACGCCTTCCGTCACGACTACCTCGAGCGCTTCAAGCCCGCTGCGTTTCTCGAAGTGGCATCGCGCGGCGTGCAGGCCGAGGCGCTCATACCCTCGTTTCCGTCGAAGACCTTCCCGAATCACTTCACACTCGTCACGGGACTCTATCCGGGCCATCACGGCATCGTCGGCAACGCGTTCTTCGATCCCGAGCGACGCGCATGGTATCGGTCCAACGATCCGTCTGTCGTGCGCGACAGCAGCTGGTATTCGGGCGAGCCGATCTGGGTCACCGCCGAGCGTCGTGGGGTGAAGACGGCCGTCTTCTTCTGGCCGGGCTCCGAGGCCGCGATTGACGGTGTGCGCCCGAGCTACATGACGCCGTACGACGCCAGGACGCCGAACACCACACGCGTCGTCGGCGCAGTGTCCTGGATGCGGAAGCCGGCGAACGAGCGGCCGCACCTGGTGCTGCTGTACTTCTCCGACGTCGACGACACGACGCACCGCTACGGGCCGGATGCGCCGCAGACACAGAGCGCGGTGTCGATGGTGGATCGCGCGCTCAGGCAACTGCTCGACAGCATCAAGGCGCTACCTTATGCGGACAGCGTGGACGTCGTGCTCGTGTCCGATCACGGGATGGCGAACATCTCGACAGATCGCCTCATTCCCGTTGTCGATCTGCTCTCGCGCGCGGGCGTGGACACCACACACATCGAGGTGAGCGACAACGGCCCGACGCTCTCCCTCTGGTTCGGCGCCAGCGACTCCACGCGGCTACGCCGTGGGCATGCGGTACTCGACAGCAGCCTTGGCCACGCGCGAGCGTATCTTCGCAGCGAGACGCCCGAGCGCTGGCACGTCCGCGACAATCCTCGCGCCGGCGACCTGCTCATCGTCGCCGAGGAGGGTTACATCCTCGAGCGTCGAAGCACGGACAAGATCACCGCGAGGGGAGCACACGGATACGATCCGCAGACGGCGGACATGCAGGGAATCTTTCTCGCAGCGGGGCCGCACGTACGACATGCCGGGCGAATTCCGGCATTCGAGAACGTGAACGTCTATCCATTTCTCGCGGCACTGTTGCGACTGGAAAATCCGCCCGCAGTGGATGGAAGCCTCCATGTGCTGGAATCCGTGCTGCGATAGACTATCGGATTCGGCGTTCTTTCGGGATATATTGCCTTGGGCGCTTGCCCGGCCCTTTCCCGCATCACAGGTAGCCAGCGCCAATGTCCCGCGCCGAGATCACAACGCCTGAAGTGTTAGACGGCTCGGACGAGTCGGTCGTCGAGCTGTCGCTCAGGCCGCAGCGGCTCGACGAGTTCATCGGGCAACAGAAGGTGAAGGACAATCTGCAGTTGGCGATCGATGCGGCGCTCGCACGCGGTGAGCCGCTCGACCATGCGATCTTCTACGGCCCGCCGGGGCTCGGCAAGACGACACTCGCTGAACTGATCGCGCGTGAACTGCGCGTGAACATCCGCACGACGTCCGGGCCCGCGCTAGAGAAGCCGGGCGATCTCGTCGGCACACTGACGAATCTCCGCGCGGGTGACATCCTCTTCATCGACGAGATCCATCGTCTGCGGCCCATCATCGAGGAGTTCCTCTATCCAGCGATGGAGGACTACAAGATCGACATCCGCCTGAGCGAGGGCCCGAAGGCACAGACGATCACGATGCCGATCGAGCGGTTCACCCTTATCGGTGCGACGACGCGGTTCGGCATGCTCACGCCGCCGATGCGCGCGCGCTTCGGCATCGAGCAGCGGCTCAACTACTACTCGCCGGAAGATCTCGAGCTCATCGTGCGTCGCACGGCGGACGTGCTGAAGGTGGAGACGGAGATCGCGGGCGCGCGGGAGATCGCGCGTCGTTCGCGCGGTACGCCGCGTGTGGCGAATCGCCTGTTGCGTCGCGTGCGCGACTACGCGCAGGTTCGCGCGAACGGCGTGATCACCGAGGACGTCGCGCGCGCGGCGCTCGCGATGCTCGACGTCGATCAGTTCGGGCTGGATGACATGGATGCGCGGATCCTGAAGGCGATCATCGAGAAGTTCGACGGTGGCCCAGTGGGCGTCGCGACGATCTCGGCGGCGATCGGCGAGGATGCGTCCACGTTGGAAGAGGTGTACGAGCCCTTCCTCGTACAGCAGGGATTCCTGCAGCGGACACCGCGCGGCCGCGTGGCGACGCCGATGGCGTATCGGCACTTCGGGTACACACCGCCGTCGCTGGCGTCGGATCAGGTGGCGCTGTTTTAGCTCGCGCACAGGGATGCATTTCGCGCGGCGGCTAGCTTTGTTGGATGCTTGGCGCCCTCACCTCCGATTACGACTTCGAACTACCGTCTGAGCTCATCGCCCAGTCACCGCTGGCGAGGCGCGACGCGAGTCGGTTGATGGTGCTCGATCGGGCGAGTGGATCGATCTCGCATCGATCGTTTTCCGATCTGCCGGAGCTACTCGCTCCGCGCGACCTGCTCGTCGTCAACAGATCGAAAGTTGTCAAGGCGCGACTGCTTGGCACGCGCGTCGGCTCTGGCGCGCCGGCGGAGATCTTCCTTCTCACTGCACTCGGCGACGGACGGTACGAGGCGATGGTGTCACCTGGCGGAAAGCTCAAGCCCGGCCGTGTGGTGGAGTTTGCGAGCGGCTTCACGGCGGAGATCGTGAGCGTCACCGAGCGTCGCACGCGCATCGTACAGCTGCGCGCGGATCATGGCGTCGAGGCGGCCATCGAGGCGCACGGGCACATTCCCCTGCCACCGTACATCGCGCGCGGCGACGACGCGGCGGACGCCGATCGGTACCAGACCGTCTATGCGCGTGAAGCGGGCTCCGTCGCCGCGCCGACAGCGGGACTTCACTTCACACCACAACTGCTCGACGAGATCGACGCGCACGGTGTACGTCGCGTCGATGTCGTGCTGCATGTCGGCGCGGGGACGTTCAAGCCGGTGGAAGTCGCAGACCCCGCGGAGCATCTGATGCACGAGGAGCGCTACACGATTCCGCCCGAGACGGCCGAGGCGTGGGCGTCGACGCGCGCGGAAGGGCGCCGAGTGTGGGCAGTGGGTACGACCACAGTGCGCACACTCGAAAGCGCGTTCGCGAGAGCGGGAACTGTCGCGCCTGGGGATAGTGAGACGCGTATCTTCATTCGGCCGCCTCAGTCGCTGCACGCGGTAGATGCGCTCGTGACGAACTTTCACCTTCCGCGATCGACGTTGATCATGCTGGTCGCAGCATTCGCGGGTTACGAGCTCACGAGGCGAGCGTATCGAGACGCGATCGCCGAGCGGTATCGGTTCTACTCATACGGCGATGCGATGGCGATCGTGTGATCACACAGCGGTCGTCCCGAGCGAAGTCGAGGGACCTGCTTTTGTGCTAGCGCGCAGCCACCTGAGCGCCGCGGAGATCAGATCCGTTGATCCTTTGATCCCGTGATCCTAGCCGGCTGTTGATGTGTCCGCGCCGACAAGATGGCCAGGATTCAAGGATCGAAGGATCGACTCGATGAAGTGACGGAAGGGTCGCGCCGGCATCGTCTGGAGCAGGTCCCTCGGTCGCAGCGCTCCTGTCGAGACGACATCAATTCAGAGAGATTGTGATTTGAGCTTCGAATTCGAGTTGGAAAACACCATCGGCGCCGCGCGAGCCGGCCTGTTCACGACACCACACGGCGTCGTGCACACGCCGGCGTTCATGGCGGTAGGCACGCTCGCCTCCGTGAAGGCCCTCGACCCCGATGACCTCCACGCGATGGACGCGCAGATGATCCTCGCGAACGCATATCACCTGCACCTCCGGCCCGGCGACGATCTCATTCGCGAGCTCGGCGGCCTGCACGAGTTCATGCAGTGGGACGGACCCATCCTCACCGACTCCGGCGGATTCCAGGTCTTCTCGCTCGCCACGTTGCGCACCATCGACGAAGACGGCGTCGAGTTTCGCAGCCACATCGACGGCTCGAAGCGCCAGTTCACCCCCGAAAGCGTCATGCGCATCGAGCGCAACCTCGGCGCCGACGTCATCATGCAGTTCGATCATGTGATCCCGGGGCAGAGCGAGTCCGACGTGGCACGCGATGCGAGTGAGCGCAGCTTGCGCTGGCTGGCGCGGTGCCGCATCGCCTTCGAGCAACTGAGGTCGGACGACCCCATTCCGGGCCAGAGCGAACAGGCGCTCTTCCCGATCGTGCAGGGCGGCATCCACGCCGACCTCCGGCGAGAGGCGGCGGCCGCGATCCGCGACATGGGCGACTGGAAAGGCTTCGGCATCGGCGGTCTCTCCGTCGGCGAAGCGAAGCCCGACATGTACCGCATCCTGGCCGACGTTCACGAAGTCCTTCCAAAGAACCGCCCGCGCTACCTGATGGGCGTCGGCTTTCCGGAAGATCTCGTCGAGGGGGTGCGCCGTGGCGTGGATCTCTTCGACTGCGTGGCGCCGACGCGGATGGGGCGAAACGGGACGATTTTCACACGCGACGGACGGCTCAACATCAAGCGCGCCGAGTTCCGCACCGACAAGCGTCCGCTCGACCCGGAGTGCGGGTGCTCGGCGTGCAAGCGCTTCAGCCGTGCCTACATACGCCACCTGTTCCTGGCCGACGAGATCCTCGGACTCCGCCTCCTGTCGCTGCACAATGTACATTTCCTCGTGCTGCTGATGCGGGAGGCGCGGAACGCGCTGCTCGACGGCAGCTTCGACGCGTGGAGCGTGGATTGGCTCCAGCGATACCACTCCAATACAGCGACGACGCCCACCGTATGACTCACGCCGGCTTGCTCCCCACGCTCCTCGCCCTGCAATTCGGCGGCGGCGGCCAGAGCCTCACGCCCTTCCTCGTCCAGCTCGCCGCGATCTTCGGCATCTTCTACTTCCTGCTCATCCGTCCCCAGCAGGCGCAGAAGAAGAAGCACGAGGCTGCGCTGCGGAACATCAAGCGCGGCGATCGCATCGTCACCTCGGGCGGCATCATCGGCGAGGTGGTTCACGTGAAGGAGCCGGTCGTCGCCGAAGGGTCGAAGGCGAATCCGCTCGAGGACGAGGTCACCATCAAGTCGGCGGAGTCGCGGCTCATCGTCGAGCGAGGCCGGATCGCGCGCATCATCGGCGTGAGCACGAGCGCGGCCGCGATGAAGGAGTAACTCGGCGCGTGGCCATCCTCGACATCCGCGTCCTTGGCGACCCGATTCTCCGTCAGGCGACCACCCCCGTCACGAAGATCACGGACGAGCTCCAGCACCTGATCGATGACATGTTCCAGACAATGCACCATGCGCGCGGCATCGGTCTCGCCGCGCCACAGGTGGGTCGCACGGAGCGCATCACCGTCGTCGATGTCGACGACGAACCGCTGGTGCTGATCAATCCGGAAGTCGTGCAGCCGTCGTCGGCACGTGCCAAGGGCGAGGAAGGCTGTCTCTCCATCCCGGACATCTACGCCGATGTGGAACGTCCCAAGAGCGCGACCGTCCGCGCGATGGACCGGCACGGCGTCACGTTCGAGCTCGAGGCGACGGACCTGCTGGCACGCTGCCTCCAGCACGAGATCGACCATCTCGACGGCAAGCTGTTCCTCGACTACCTGAGCGTGTTGAAGCGCGCCGCGGCGCTGGCGAAGTGGCGTCTCAAGTCCGACGACTACCCGGGCTACATCCGCCGCGTGTCGCTCGAGACGCCCGAGGAGCTCGACGAGCACCAGCATCCGGAGGAAGAGCTGTGATGTTCGCCGGTGGCCGAAGGGCAGGTCCTTCGCTTCGCTCGGGGCGACGGTAGCCTTGCGCGTCCTGTTCTGGGGTACACCGGATTTCGCCACCGCGCCGCTGCGCGCGCTCATCGGCGAAGGGTTCGACGTCGTCGGTGTGGTGACGCAGCCCGACAAGCCCGTCGGACGCTCGCGCTCGAGGCTTCAAGCGTCGCCGGTGAAGAACGTGGCGCTTGCCGAGAACATTCCCCTGCTGCAGCCCGACAAGCCGCGCGGCGACGCGTTCATCGCCGAGGTCGCAGCACTCTCGGCAGACATCAGCGTGGTCGTCGCCTACGGCCACATCCTGCCGACGATCGTCATCGACCTCCCGCGACTTGGCACGCTGAACATCCATGCCTCGCTGCTGCCCGCGCTGCGCGGCGCTGCGCCGATCCAGGCGGCCATTCGCGAAGGGCTCGCCGAGACGGGCGTGAGCATCATGCAGATGGTGCCGGCGCTGGATGCTGGACCGGTTTTGCACACGGCGCGAACGTCGATCCTCGAGGACGAGACGGCGCTCGAGCTCTCACTGCGGCTGAGCGAACTGGGCGCGAACGCGCTGATCGAGGCGCTCGCACTGTTCGAGCTTGGCTTGGCCAAACCGGAGCCACAGGACGAGACTCGCGCGACTTTCGCCCCGAAGATCACACGAGAGTCGGCGAGACTGGATTGGACGGCCTCTGCATACGAGGTCTCTCGGCATATTCGCGCGTACGATTCCAAGCCCGGCGCGTGGTCGACCGTGAATGGCGGCGAGGTCAAGCTGTTCGGCGCACGCGTCGCGCCACGCGGCACGGCCCATACCGCCGGCGATGTGTTGAAGGCCGACGCGGCAGGCTTGCTCGTGGCCTGCGGCGCGGGTGCCGTGCGGATCCTGGCCGTCCAGCCCGCGGGGAAGAAGCGGCTTACCCCCGAGCAGTGGGCCCACGGACGAGGCATCGCCGCTGGCGACAAGTTCGACACAGCGCCGGGTCCGGTCGCGTAGGGAGACGTGACTCTCGACGACGAGGTCGGCATGCGGAGGATCGGGATTCCGGTGGTGCATGCCGTCACCAACGATGAGGTCGTCGGTCGCGAAGATTTCATCGACGTCGCCTGTGCGGTGATGCGCGCACTGGGCGGGCGCGGAGCGCTCCACCTCCGTGCGAGCCGCCTCACCGGTGCTCGCTTTCAGGCACTGGCCGAGGGGCTGGCGGCGGCGCAGGGTCTCACCGGTGCGTGGTTCATCGTCAACGACCGCATCGACGTCGCACTCGTGTCCGGCGCGCGCGGTACGCAGCTGACCAGCCACTCTCTCACTGCCGGCGACGCACGACGCATCGCACCCGACATGGCGCTCGGCGCAAGCGTCCACGACGTGGAGGAGGGGAAGGCCGCGTCGGACGCGGGTGCGGACTGGTTGGTGGCCGGCCACGTGTTCGCGACGCCGTCGCACCCGGGCCAGCCGCAGCGTGGCGTGGACTGGGTGAAGGCGTTGGTCAGGTCGACGAAGTGTCCGGTGATTGCAATTGGCGGAGTGCGCGCCGACCACGCTGCGATGCTGAAGTCGGCGGGGGTGCATGGCGTCGCCGTCATTCGGGGAATATGGGACGCGCCGAATGCCGAACAGGCAGCGCGCGACTATCTTTCGGCCTATGACGACGCAGGTAGCACATGAACCGTCCGCGCTCGAGCTGACGGTCAACGGGGAGCGTCGCCAGGTGGCGGCTGGCGCGACGCTGGCGAGCTTTCTGGCCGAGCTCGCGCTCGATCCGCGCATGGTGGTGGTCGAGCATAATCGCACGATTCTCCGCGATCGCGATGCGTATTCGACGGTGGCGCTCGCCAGCGGTGACGTGCTGGAGATCGTGCACTTCGTGGGAGGTGGCTGATGGCCACTGCTGCCACAGAGACGCTCGACACCACGTTCACCATCGGCGGGCGCGACTTCCGGTCACGGCTCATGGTCGGCACGGGCAAATACAGGTCGAACGCCGAGATGATCGCGGCGATCGATGCGTCGGGTGCGGAGGTCGTGACTGTCGCGGTGCGACGCGTGGACCTCGACCGCTCGAAGGATGAAGCGATTCTCCATCATCTCAGCCCTGACCGGTTTTTCCTGCTCGCGAATACCGCAGGCTGCTTTACGGTGGATGACACGATCCGCTATGCGCGGCTCGCGCGTGCGGCCGGGTTCAACGAGTGGGTGAAGCTCGAAGTCATCGGCGACCAGCAGACGCTGCTCCCCGACGCCGCCGGCACGATCGAAGCGACGCGCGTGCTTGCCGCCGAGGGTTTCAAGGTGATGGCGTACACGAACGATGACTTGATCAGCGCACTGCGTCTCGAGGACGCGGGGGCGGTGTGCGTGATGCCGTTGGCGTCGCCGATCGGATCGGGGTTGGGTCTGCTCAATCCGTTCGCCATCCGCACGATCAAGTCGCGCTTGAGCGTGCCGGTGATCGTGGACGCCGGAGTGGGAACGGCGAGTGATGCGGCGATGACGATGGAACAGGGCGTGGACGGGATCCTGATGAACACCGGCATCGCCGCCGCGACCGACCCTGTGCGCATGGCGATGGCGATGCGTCTCGGGGTGGACGCGGGGCGCCTGGCGTATCTCGCGGGCAGGATGCCGCGCCGCGAGGTTGCGGTTCCGTCGTCGCCCACCACCGGCATGCTCGACCGATGAGTGGTCCCGGGCGTCCAGTCACGATGGCTCCGCGAGCCGCCGTCACGGATGCGCGTGCGGCAGCGGCGGAAGTGTGCGCGGATCTTCGCGGCGGCGACCTGCTCGACAGCAGCTTCGATCGACGCACCGTACGTCTCGATCCGCGCGACCGGCGGTGGACCCGCGAGCTGGTCTACGGCATGCTGCGCCGTCGCAGCTGGATCGACGCGATTCTCGCCGACCGCGTGAGTGGTGGCCCGTCGCGTCTCGATGCGGACGTCGCCGACCTGCTGCGCATCGGCGCCTATCAGCTGCTCGCCATGGGGAGCGTGCCGGCATACGCCGCGATCGCCCAGACCGTCGAGTTGGTGAAGCGACGTCACGGCATCGGTGCGAGCAAGCTGGCCAACGCCGTGTTGCGTCGCATCGATCGCGAACGAGACGCGCTGATGGTCGCCGTTCCGTCCGACCTCACCGACGCACTCGCGCTCGAATACTCGCACCCGCGCTGGATCGTGGCGCGGTGGCTCGCGCGCTTCGGTGAAGCGGACACGCGCCAGCTTCTCGTCGCCAACAACGGCGAGGCGCCACTCGTGGCTCGACCCTATCACGTCGTGCGCGAGCAGCTCGACGCGATGCTCGAGAGCGCCGGGGTGGAGACGGCCGATGCGCCGCTCGTGAGCGACAGCGTGGTGCTCACCGGCGGCGTGACATCGCTCACGGAGCTTGGCGCATTCAAGCAGGGGCTCTTTCATCTGCAGGATCCGGCGTCCACGCTCGTGACGCGCTATGCGTGCGTGGCGTCGGGCAGCACGGTGGCTGACCTGTGTGCCGCACCGGGTGGCAAGGCGCTCGAGCTCGCGCGTGTGGCGGGCACCGTGCTCGCCGGCGACTCGTCGCGCGTGCGCCTGCTCCGCGTGCGCGAGAACGTGAAGCGACTGGATGCCACGAATATCTTTCCGTTCGTCGGCGATGCGACCTCGCCCGCGCTGCGCGACATGGACGCCGTGCTGGTCGACGTGCCCTGCACGGGAACGGGCACCTTCCGTCGGCATCCGGACGCACGCTGGCGGTTGAAGGCGAGTGACCTCGCCGTGCTGCCAGCAACGCAGCGCGCGATTCTCAAGGCGGCGGCCACCGCGGTGCGTCCCGGTGGCTTGCTCATCTACAGCACCTGTTCACTGGAGCTCGAAGAGAACGACGAGCAGGTCGCGCGCTTTCTCGCTGAGCATCCCGACTGGACGCTCGAGCCGCCGCCGGAGGGAGTGGTGCCGGCGTCGGTGCTGGACAACGGATTGCTTCGCGTGCTTCCGCAATTGCACGCCACCGACGGCGCGTTTGCTGCCCGTTTTCGGCGCCCTCGTCCCGGAGTCGCGGCATGAGCTGGCGTTCCACCGTTCGGACCTCGCTCGTCTATCTCGTCTCCATCGTGGCTGGATTCGCGCTCTCCTACCTGGTCGTCGCGTTCGTGGTGTTTCCCAGCGACGTCATTCCGCGCGAGGTGAAGGTGCCCAACGTCACCGGGCTGAATTACGACGAAGCGATTCAGCGCCTGCTGCAGGCTGGCTTCAAGGGCGAGCAGGGTGAGCAGCGCTACAACAACTCGGCGCCGAAGATGACGGTGCTCGAGCAGTCGCCGCCGCCGGGTTCGCGCGATGGCATCGGCTCGCCGGTGGTGCTCGTCGTCAGCGGCGGGCAACGCATGGCCGTTGTTCCCACGGTGACCGGCATGCTCAAGGTGGAAGCGCAGGCATTGCTCGAGAAGGAGGGCTTCGACATCGGCGACATCACCGAGTCGCCGAGCAATGCGGCACGTGGCTCGGTGATCGCGACGCGACCGGCGGCCGGTTCGCAGGTGAGCGTCCCGACGACTATCTCACTCATCATTTCCGGCGGTGCGCCGAACATCCAGATGCCGCCGCTCGTCGGCCGCGACGTTGACGCCGCGCGACAGACTCTCACCCAGCTCGGCGTGCGCGACATCAAGGTCACGTGGGATCCAATGGCGATCGGCGCGCGCGGGACGATTGTGGGGCAGACGCCGGTGGGGGGCGCCACCCTGTTTCCCGGCGGCAGCGTGATCCTGCGCGTGGCGGGCGGCGAGGTGGTGACACCTCCATGAGCGAACACGCGAGCGTGAAGATCGCCCCCTCGATCCTCAGCGCCGACTTCGCGAAGCTCGGCGATGAAGTCGCGATGCTCGAGGACGGCGGTGCGGACTGGTTGCACATCGACGTCATGGACGGCCGGTTCGTCCCGAACCTCACCTTCGGCGCCAAGGTGATCGAGACGGTGCGCCGGCGCAGCACGCTGCCGCTCGACGTGCACATGATGGTGGTGGAGCCGGAGCGCTACTTCGACGACTTCGCGAACGCCGGCGCCACCGGCATGACGATCCACGCGGAAGTCTCGCCGCATCTCGACCGCCAGCTGACGCGCATCCGCGAGGTGGGCTGTGCCGCGGGCGTTGCACTCAATCCGTCCACACCCATCACGCATGTCGAGGACGTGCTCGACAAGCTGGATGTGTTGCTCATCATGTCGGTGAATCCGGGTTTCGGCGGGCAGCAGTTCATCCGTCGCTCGCTGGACCGCATCGCACGCGCGCGACGCATGCTCCAGTCGGCGCGCTCGCCGGCGACGCTCGAGGTGGACGGCGGTATCAACCGCGCGACGATCGTCGAGTGCTGGCAGGCCGGCGCCGACACGTTCGTCGCGGGGAATGCCGTGTTCGCCGCGGCGAGTCCGAAGGACGAGATTCGTGCGCTGCGCGAGCAGTGCACGCATCGCGCGTGAGCAAGGAGAGAATTGCATGACCGCACGCCAGCAGTGGAGTGTCGTCCTCGGCGTCGTGCTGCTGCTCGCCGTGACCCTCGCGGCGGCAACGCACTTCCTCGGCGACGAGATGTTTCCGATCGAGGTGGGGTCGAAGGCGCCGCCGATCGAGGCCTTCACGATCGACGGGACGAAGCGCACGAAGACGCTCGCCGACTACAAGGGCAAGATCGTCATTTTGAACCTGTGGGCCACGTGGTGTGCTCCCTGCCGAGACGAGATGCCGAGCATGGAGAAGCTCTATCGCGAGTTCGGACCGCAGGGGCTCGAGATCGTCGCCGTGAGCGTGGACAATCCGGGGTCCGAGGAGACGATCCGTGCGTTCGCGAAGGAGCTGGGTCTGACGTTCGAGATCCTGCACGATCCGGCGAAGGAGGTTGCGCGACGGTATCAGGTGACCGGGTATCCCGAATCGTTCGTCATCGGGCGCGAGGGGATCATTCGCCGGAAGGTCTTTGCCGCAACGGACTGGAGCTCCGACGCGAACCGGGCGCTGATTCGCGAGCTGCTCGGTAGCAAGACGGCGTCGCGCTGAGTCACGCGCGATGACCGCACCTCTGCCACCAGGTTCGTCGACGCGTGCGCGCTGGGGGCACACGTTGCGAGAGGCGTTCGTCGAACGGCTCGGCATCAAGGCGCTGTCGATCCTCATCGCGATCCTGCTGTGGCTCATCGTGAAGGGACGGCAGCCCGTGCAGGATTACGTGACCGTGCGCGTGATGCCGACGCTGGACAGCTCCCTCGTGCTGCTCGAGGAGCCGGCGACATTGACGGCGTTGGTGAGCGGCCGCGCGGTGGACATCGCAAAGCTGCGTGCGGACCCACCAGCCGTGCATCGCATCGTGACCGAAGATGCACCCGATACGCTCCTGTTCCAGGTGGCGACGTCCGATGTTCGCGTGTCTCCGGAGCTCGCCGATTTCGTGCACGTGCTCGATGTACAGCCGCGCTTCGTGTCGCTCCGCTTTGGCACGAAGGCGACCAAGCGCGTACGCGTGAACGCCGGTCCGGACCGCGTGCGCCTCAGCGCCCAGTCGCCAAACGATGTGCTCGTGTTCAACTCGGAGCCGGGCTGGGTGCGCATCAGTGGTCCGCGACAACTGGTGCGCCGGATCAAGGAGGTGCGCCCGTACTCCCTGATGATGACGGACGCGGACAGCGCGTATCTCGCCGACCTCGATACAAGCGGGCTCGGTGTGCGCGTGGTGCCGACGCGCGTGCAGATCTCGATCAAGCATCCATGACGCGCATTCTCGGCATCGAAACCTCGTGCGACGAGACGTCGGCATCCGTTCTGACGGGCTCCGGCAACGACGTCACGATGGACTCGCTCGTCATCCTGTCGCAGGACGTCCATCGCGTGTTTGGCGGGGTGGTGCCGGAGATCGCATCGCGCCAGCATCTCACGGCGATCGTGCCGGTGGTCGAACGCGCATTGGCCGACGCGAACGTCGGCCTGGGCGATCTCGATGTCGTTGCCGTGACGCACGCGCCCGGCCTCGTCGGTGCCCTGCTCGTCGGCGTGAGCTTCGCCAAGGCGCTCGCCTTCGGACGCGGCATCCCGACCGTCGGCGTGCACCACATGGAGGGCCATCTCTTCGCGACGGCACTCGAGCATCCGGATGCCGTCCCGCCGTTCACGGCGTTGCTCGTCTCAGGGGGCCACACGCTGCTGCTCGACGTCGAAGCCTGGGGCCGTTATCGGCTCCTCGGCCGCACGCGAGACGATGCGGCGGGCGAGGCATTCGACAAGGTGGCGAAGCTCCTTGGACTGCCCTATCCGGGCGGTCCGCACGTGGAGCGGCTGGCGAAGACCATCGATGCGTCGCCGTTGCGCTTCGCGCGTCCGATGCTGCGCCGCAACCAGCAGCCCGGCGACGACGACTACTACGACGTCTCATTCAGCGGGCTCAAGACGGCCGTGCTCCAGGCGTCGCGAACGGCGTCCACCGACCAGCACGCGAACATCGCGCGGGCGTTTCATGATTCGCTGGTGGAGACGCTCGTGGAAAAGACCGCGCGCGCGGTGCAGCAGTACGGGCGAACACGGGTGGTGCTCGGCGGCGGTGTGGCGGGCAACAAGACCCTCGCTGCCGCGATGCAGCAGCGGGTCGGGCGGCACGGCGCGACGGTGTATGCGCCGAGTGCCCGCCTGGCGACGGACAATGCCGCCATGATCGCCCGTGCAGGGCTATATCATTTCGAGCAGGGAGAGCGAGCTCCGCTCGATCTCAACGCATTTGCTTCGTTACCCATTCCCGGCTTGGTCGGCGCATGATCCTGCCCCATCCCATCGTCCATCATCCCTTCTCGTACAAGTTCGGGTCGTTCGGATTCACCGGCTTCGGCCTGGCCATTTTGCTCTGCTTCCTCACGGGGCAGGTGGTGGCGCAGCGGGAGCTCGTGCGTCGAGGCTACGATCCCGATCCCATCAACGACATGGTGTTCGCCGCCGTGGTGGGCGGACTGCTCGGCGCGAAGCTGTATTACGTCGTCGTGCTGGGTCACTGGGACGCGCTGTTCGAGCGAGGCGGGTTCGTGTTCTGGGGCGGCTTCGTCGGTGGCCTGATTGCGGTGGCGATCGTGGCACGGCGGAAGAAGTTTCCACTCATGCGCATTTTCGACGTCGGCGCTCCGGCGTCCGCGGCCGCGTATGCGGTGGGCCGCACCGGGTGCTGGGCTGTCGGCGACGACTATGGACGGCCGTGGAACGGCTTCCTCGCCGTGTCGTTCCCGGATGGCGCGCCGCCGTCGACGGCGGGCATCATGGCGCAGGAGTTCGGCATCCAGATTCCAGCCGGGGCCAGTGCGAGCACGGTGCTCTCGGTCTACCCCACGCAGCTGTACGAAGTGGTGCTCGGCTTCGTGATGTTCCTGGTGTTGTGGCGCATGCGCGACCACAAGCACGCCGAGGGTTGGCTGTTTGGCGTCTACGCCGTGATGGCGGGCGTGGAACGGTTCATCATCGAGTTCTTCCGCGCCAAGGATGACCGGCTCGTTGCCGGGCTGACGTACGCCCAGCTGATCGCGCTGGCGTTCGTGGCGATCGGTTTTGTCTGGATGATCTGGCGATCGAAGCCCGGGGAGGGGAAGGCGGGGATCTATCCCGTAGGAGACGGGATGACGGGTTAACGGGAAGACGGGACCTCCGTCATCCCGACTTCCCGTCTTCCCGTCTTACACGGGCCTCACTTCCCGCCCAAGCGCTTCTTCGAGCGCTGCCAGCCGCCGCTTGAGTTCCTCGTTCTCCTCGCGCATCGCCACGATCTCCGAGCTCACGCGAGCCTTGGGGGGATCGGGCATCACCGTCGGCAGGGAGACCGAGCGCTTCGGCCAGAACGTCTTCAACAGGGCGAACGCGAAGAGCAGCAGCAGCGTCAACTGCGCGAGCAGCCCCTGCCAGCTCGGATAGATCCCCAGCCAGTCGATATGCGGGAAGCCGCGGATAGCTGTCAGCGGAATCGCGTTGCCCTCCTGCAGCTCGCGCACCCCCTTGCCGGCGAACACGAACGCCATGTAGTAGAGCAGCACGCTCGTCACCGCGAAGAAGCGGCGAATCGGGATCCGCACGCCATAGCGATAGAACAGCGTGAAGATCACCGCCAGCGCCGCGAACCCCACGATGATGCCGAGTGTCAGGGGCAGCACCACGTCGGGCCCTTCGTTGAACAGCGCCTGATAGAACAACGCCGTCTCCGCACCCTCGCGATACACCGCGAGAAACGCGACGAAAGTCAGCGCACGCCCACCACCGTTGTCCAGCGCGGTGCTGACCTTCTCCTTGATGAACTGCTGCCACTTTGCCGCCTCGACCTTCGAGATGAGCCAGTAGCTCACCGAGAACAGCACGGCGACGGCGACGAGCAGCGTGACGCCCTCGATGATCTCGCGGCTGGCCGGCACCGCCGAGAGCATGGTCTTGAGTACGATGGCGGTGCCGGCGCTCGCGATGAGTGCGTACCCGACGCCCATCCAGATGCTTCGCAGCCGGTCGCGATGGCCGGTCTTCATCAGGAACGCGACGATCGCGCCGATGACGAGGATCGCCTCGAATCCTTCGCGCAGGATGATCAGGAACGACTGCCAGAACGCTTCTGTGCCGCTGCCCGACGGCGCGGTGAGCGCGAGCACTTCGGGCAGCGAAGCCTCGATGGCGTCGCGCAGCTGCTCGGCGCCACGGATGTCGTTCGAGCGCACGGCCGCCTTGAATTCGGCGAACTGCCGCTCCATCGACACGACGAGTCCCGGATTCTTCGCGCGCGCGGGGGCCTCGATGGGCTCGAACGCGATGTAGGCATCGAACGCCTTGTCGCCCGCGTCCGCGGGACGACCGCTGCGCGCCGCGGCCAGCGACTGCTCGAGCTGCACGAGCACGTTGCGCGCGGCCGCCTTCGCGGACGTGCTGTCGTTCCCCGCCGCGATCACGCCCGCATTGCGCTCCTTCATCGGCAGCGTGCGGACATACGCCACCACGCTCGCCACCTGTGCCTCCGACAGCTCACGCGAGGCGGGCATCGCCGAGCCGGCAATGCCGTCTCGAACGATCGTGGCGAGCTGTTCGTCGCTGCGCTCGACCTGGAACGCCACGGTGCCGATCTCCGGCGGAAGCTTCGTCAACGATCGCGCGAGCGCCCCGTCGCTTCCACCCACGACCCCGTGGCACGACGCGCATCGCTGCGTGAAGAGGCCTTCGCCTTCCAGCTGCTGCGCGTGATTGGCGCGCAGGGAATTGACGTAGGCGACGACATTCCAGCGCTGTGCCGAGGTGAGCGTGCCGCCGAACCCAGCCATCGGCGTTCCGGCGATGCCCACCGACATGATACGGTAGGTCAGCGCGGGCGAGACACCGCGCATGTGCGCCTCGGTGCCGATGGCCGGCGGCGCTGGATTCATCTTCACCCCAGCCGGCCCATCGCCCAGACCGGCCATCCCATGACAACTCGCGCAGCTTTGCTGATAAATCGTCTTCCCCTCGGCCAGGTCGAGCGGTTGGCTGGGCAGTTCCAGCTTGGCCTCGCTGCCGAGGATCGCGGCGAACCGCTTTTCCAGGGAGTCGAGGGTGGCCGGGGGTCGCTTGTCACGGACGGCGGCCGCGACGGAATCCAGCAGTGACCGGGCGGCCTTGGCATTCTCGCCCGAGAGACGCTCGGCGGCCGCGCGAGCGTCCGTGAGGAAGTCGTTGGCTTCCTGATATTCCTGGGCGCTGATGAGGCGACCTTGGGCGTCAACCGCTTTGCCGTACTCCTGGACTGCGACGCTGACGATGTTCGCCACGCGCCGCGCCGGATGTTCCTGTGCGGCAGCCGGCATCGCCGCCAGCAGCGCGCACAGCAGGACAATTCGGTTGAGAATGGGAGTGATTCTCATTGCCGAGAAAAGATATCGGAATTAACTGGCGGGGTACAGGGGTCCGATCCTCCCCCGCACGGGGACCACGGATGCTTCAGGCCCGCTCGGCAATCACGTAGGCGACCGCCATGGTCTCCGTATGGCTGATCGACAGGTGCACGCGGTAGACGCCGAGCTCGTTCGCCCGTACCTGCGCGCGGCCGTGAAGCACCAGCACCGGCGCCTGTCCCTTCGCGGACACCACCTCCATTTCGCGCCATCCGATTGCGCGGGCCAGGTCGTTTCCGGAGAGCGCCTTGTAGGTCGCCTCCTTCGCCGCCGCGCGAGCCGCGAGTTGGCGCTCGGGCTCGGGGTGCGTGTGCGCATATGTCCGCTCGCGCGAGGTGAACATCCGCTCGAGCGCGCGCTCACCCTTCCGCTCGAGCAGCAGGCGCATGCGCTCGACTTCCACGAGGTCGATCCCGATGCCGACGATCACTTTTTCGTGCGCTCGAACCAGGGTGGCGCTGCGGTGCGCATCTGCCGCGCGGCGATCAGCCTTGCGAGCCCCTGACACGCGACGTCCGCATTCGTGAACACGGCACGAAGGCGATTGACCCATTCGTCCCACGCGCTGTCGCTCTCCAGGGCGGACGCTGCCGCACCGTCGAGCGCCACGAGGGCGCGATGCAGCGGTTCCATCAACTCGCTGCTCTGGGCGGTGAGGGCGCGCGCCAGCGCCGGCTGCTCGATGCCCTGCACCGCCGCATCCACGGCATGGGCTTCGATCCGTGCGGCCAGCGCATTGCCGCGCAATGCGGCGAGCACGGTCTGCTTGCTCGTACCGGCAGCGCGCGCCCGTGCGTCGAGCAGCGGAACGAAGATCGCCTCGTGCGCGGCGTCGGTGGCCGCGTCGTGCTGCGCGCCAAGTGACCGCAGCGACCGCGCGAGCTCGGGCAGCAGCGGCGCGTCAGGCATTGGCGGGATCGAAGCCACTGTCGTCCGCGAGTGCGACGTGCGACAGCGCGGCGCGCGTGTTGGTGCGCGACTCGAATCGCAAGGCGAAGTCCACGAGCCGCTCGCTCGTGAATCCCTCGCGCGCCATGCCGAGCGCGGCGACAGCCGCCTCGATCTGCTCCGGCGAGCCTTCCACTTCGACGAGGATGTCCATGCGCGGATACCGCTCGAAGCGAACCATCGTGCCGGCGAGATCATACTGCACGATCTCACGATCGATCGCGATGGTCACCACATAGCCGAGCTTGTCGAGGATCGCAGCGAGCAGGTCGCCGTCGGAGACGCGGCTTTCCAACTCCTCCCGCAGCTTGTAGCCGCCTTCCCGACGCGTGGGGCCTTTCCAGTCGAGCTCCGCGCGCGTGCCGTGCGCATCGCGATAGGTGCGGACGCGCAGCACCTGGTCCGCCTGCGTGAGTGCTCGCTCCGCGGTGTCATAGCGACGGTCCTCCAGACGGCCGGAGAACACGAGCGTCGCACCAGCGGCTTCGATTGCGGCGCGCCGCCGCTCCATGTCGTCGACGACGCTCTTGAGTTCCACCTCGAGCATCGTCTAGCCTCCGATGATCGCGCGCATGACGGCGTCGGTATCCGAGAGATCCGCGAATACGATCCCCGCCTGGCACGCTTCCAACGCTTCCACGGAATAGCGTCCGGTGGCGACCCCGATCGCCCGCGCGCCGATGGCGCGCCCGCATCCCATGTCCGCGGGCGTGTCGCCGATGACGACAACGTCGCCGCCCGCTACAGAGTGGCCGAGCAACGCCTCCGCACGCCCGCGCGCGATGGCCGGCAGTTCGGGCCGGCTTGCGTGGTCCGAGCCGAACGCGCCGATCCGGAACCGATCGCGCGCGAGGCCGACAGCGTCGAGCTTGGCCAGCGCGCCCTCGTGCACGTTGCCAGTGAGCAACCCGATGAGCATGTCGTCACGCGCCTCGAGCGCATCGAGCAGCGGCGCGATGCCCGGGAATGTCTTGCCCGAATGTTCGGCACTCGCCAGCTCCTCCTGCAGCAGCTGCACGTAGCGCTCGAGTGCGGAATCCAGCTTCGTCTCGACGGTCTCGCTGTCGATACCGCCGAGCGTCATCAGCTCGCGCACGATCTGCGGATCGGTCTTGCCGTCGAATTCGTGCTCGATCCGCTCGGTGGGGCCATATACCTCATCCAACGCACGATGCACGGCGCGTCGGCCGACGCCATCCGTCCACAGCAGCGTGCCGTCGATGTCGAAGAGGACGACCTTCATGCGCGCACCACGGCGACACGACGCACCGGAAGACGCGTGAGCACCAGGCCGCCGATGATGCACGCCGCGCCGGCAAGCTGCAGCACCCTCGGCGTTTCGCTGAGCACGAGCCAGGCTGCAGCCATCGCGACCAACGGCTGAAGATTCGAGTACATCGACGCACGTGTCGGCCCGAGCACCCGAACGCCGCGATACCAGAAGAGGTACGCGACCACGAGTGCGAGCACGCCGCTGTAACCCACCGCGGCCCATCCAGCCCTGCTCACCGCGCCCCACTTCGTGGCCAGCAGCGACGGCGTCGCGACGATGAGCATCGGCACGACGCCGCCCGTCATCGTCACCGCGGACAGCGTGAGGCCGTCCACCTGCTGGGTGAAGGGACGCAGGCCCACCGAATACACGGACCAGCACAGGACGGACCCGAGAATGAGGGCATTCCCCGACCAGGTGGATTGACCGGCCACACCGCTCGCCGCGCCGGACACCACGAGCCCGATGCCGAACAGCGAGATCACGATGCCAATGATGCCGCGCAACCCCACCCGGTCGTTCCCGCGCGCCCAGCCGATCATCTCGATGAATGCCGGCGACGCCGCGACGAGCAAGGCTGCGTCGCTCGCGCGCGTGCGCGCCATGCCCTCGACCCAGAGTATCTGATACAATCCGTTGCCGAGCGCACCCAGTGCCAGCATGCCGAGAATCAGGCGCTTGTCGGGCAGTGGTTCGCGTCGTACGACGGCGATCGTCCACAGGATCACGACCGCCAGCAGGATGCGCACGCTGTTGAAGGCGAGCGGCGCGAAGACGCCAGTGGCGAACTTCACGACGATGAAATTGACCCCCCAGATGAGGGCCATGCACAAGAGGAGCAGGTCGGTCGCCGAGAATCCCGCCGGGACGCTCCGCGTGGACTCAGTGGTTTCGATGTACGCGGTCGTTGCCATGGCCGGAAGTTAGACGGCTGGCTACCGGTTTCAAACCGCGGCGCCTGCTTCTACTATTCACGATGCACGTCACCTTCGCTCTCTTCGCCGACGCGGCGAACCTCTCGCAGGAAGGAAAGCTGAACATCCTCGGCGTGTTCGATGCGCTGCAGGTTGGTTCACTTCCCGCGCTTCACCCGCGTGCGACGCTCGTCGTGCACCTCAAGGGCTCGCCTGCGGACGCCGGATCGCATCGCGTCACGCTGCAGTGGATGAGCCCGAGCGGCGCGGAGCTGTGGAGCAGCGACGGCGAGCTCGGAGTGGTGCCACCGCCATCGGGCGTCGTCGAGATGGACTTTCCGCTCATCGCGCAGCTCGACCTGCCGCTCGACATGGCGGGCCGCTACCTGATGCGCGTAGGACTCGATGGCGACACGCACGCCGAGGTGGCCGTGCAAGTTCGGCCGGCCGCGGCGGCACCTGTGTCGCGCACGCCGGTGATGATGAGCTGAGCAGAAGAGCAGGTCCCTCGCCGGTGGCTCGGGACGATACCTACTCAGAAGACCCGGCGCGACACCACGAATCGCTCGAGCAGCTTGCGCACATAGGGATCGCGGGTGTCGTCGAGCCGCTCCACCGCGTAACCGCCGCGTCCGAGCGCCAGATGCACGAGCGATGCGCCTCCGAGCGAGATGGCGACATGCGTGATGTGGCGGTCGATGCGATCGGAGAAGAACAGCAGCTCTCCGGGTTCCGCCTGCACTGGATTGGCCGAGCCCTCCACGCCTTGCGTCGCCTGCTGCCACGCGTCGCGGAGCAGCTGGATGCCGTGCAGCCAGTACACGCTCTGCACGAGACCTGAGCAGTCGGCACCCCACGGCGTCACGCCGCCCCAGAAATAGCTGGTGCCCTCGAAGTACGACTGCGCACTCCGCGTGATCGCGCACGCCT
>JBBQDT010000031.1:0-33459 GCA_038319955.1 Gemmatimonadales bacterium
CGGCGGCTAGTTTGGGCTCGGGTTTTGCGGGGTGGGGGGGGGGGGCTATGCTGTTTACCGGCTTTACCGACTACGGGGGGGGCGAACCTGCGCCGCCCGCTTCGTCGTTCCAGCACTAGCGCTGCGTGTCGAGTTCGCTGAGCTGCTGCCTCACGCGCGACCATCTGCTCTGCAACTGATTCGAGCTCCTCGCATTCTGCAGACCGGTGTCAACACGGCGCGCGGCGTCCACGAGCGACTTGCCAGCGAGGATCACTGCGTCCTGATTGCCGCCGCTTCGCACGATCTGTTCGTAGATCGCAGCGTTGTCGACGAACGCCGAGACGGCGAACCAGAGATCAAGATCTCCCTGGGAATAGTTGCGGTTGGGGCTCAGTCGTCCCGCACCGGAGATATCGAGCTCCGAGCGGAGCGGCGAGACGAGCGCGCCCGCATCGCGACGAAGGTTGGTTGCGGCGTAGGCGGAGAGTGTCGCGCCGGCGAGGTCGCCACCGATGTTCAGGCCAAGGGACTGCGCAGTCCGGCCGTCGAGATTCCCCGTCGCACTGATCCTGTTGTCCACCTGATATTGGAACAGCGCGCGCCGAGTGGCGTCGTTGAGCTCACCGTTGATGGTGCCGCTATAATAGTTCTTCTGGGCGAGCGACTGCTGCGCCGCGCGAATGCGGTCCGCAGCAGTATAGATGGTCGAGGCATCACCATTCGCGATCCGTCCGCGACCCCGAAGGGTGACGGCGCGATCCAGTTCGACCGCGAGTGGCGTTCCCGAGGCGACATCGACGTCCTGTCCTTCCGAAAGCAGGTTACCGAGTGCGGCAAAGATGTTGTTCGTGCTCCGGGACGATCCTGCACCAGCGATGGCTGCGCCGATACCGCCGCGTCCACCCACGAACACCACACGCGAATTCGGATCAGCCTTGATCTGGCTGCGTTCGGCGCTGTCCGTGCTCGTGAGCCGCCCTTGGATCGGGATGGAGGAGCCGTCGGCAAAGGTGAGCCTGTTGAAGACCACTTCGATGACACCCGACTGTTGGCGCGTCGCAGAGCGAGCGACCGTGACGACGCCACGAATGTGGCTGCCTGCGGGGATGATTGTGTAATCGTCCACGGCGACGCTCTCGTCGACCGTCGTCTCGAACGTCTGTCCGGCCCTCGCGTTTGCGGATTGAAGCGCACTCGTGGTGTGGGCGATGATGACGCTACCCGCCGGGAGAACGATGCGTGACTGTGCGGCAGCAGCAGATGTGACAACGAGCGTCAGTACGGTGCTCCACAGGATGCGGCGGCTGACAAGCTCGAGCGATGTGAATTGCATGGTTTACCTCATGATGAGCGGGCAATGATTACCCCGTTCCTAATTCAAGAGGCATACCGGATCTTGCCGTTGCGCTCGGTAGCGCGATCAGCTCGGCGCGATCTCCCTTTGCGCAGTTTCCAGCACCGATGCGATCACACTCTCGTCGGCAGGCGCAGCTGAGCCCATGAGCACTCGACCCCCGCCGCCCTTCCCACCGCCAAGTGCGGCAAGCGCGTGGTCGAACGCCGGCTTGAGGTCGACAGATACGTTCTCGGATCGCGCGAAGATGAGTTGCGTGCGCGGTCCGTCGATGCCGAGGAGCGCGATGACGTCCGGCTCGGTGGTCAGCCGCAGGGCGAGCCCCTTGATCTCGTCGACAGGCCGTGACGTGAAGACATGTCGCACAATCCTGGATGCACCGTTCGACACTGCGCCCGCGTGCAGTCGCGCCGCCTCTTCATCGAGATCGCGTTCGCGGTAGGTGGCGAGAGCACGCCGAGCATCGACGACGGTTGCCGACAGCTTTCCAACTGCACCGACGATGTCCGCTGGCGCACAGGTCAGGCTCGCCGACAACTCCCTGACGATCGTGTGCTTGCGCGCGTAGTCGGCGCGCGCGCGATGTCCGGCGAGAAACTCGACCCGCGTGCCACGCTTCATGCGTTCGACCCGCTGCACGGAGAGCAATCCGACTTCACTCGAGCGCGCCACGTGCGTTCCACCGCACGCAGAGAAGTCGAAATCGCCGATGGCGATCACACGAACCGGCCCATCCACGTCGGGCATCTTGCGCAGCGCGAGCGACTCGAGCTCCGATGCGTCCGGAAACCAGGATCGCACTTGCACGCTGTCGCTCACGATCCTGTTCGCGACGTCAGCGGCTTCGGCGATGCGCGCTTCGGGCAACGCATTCGCGTCGAGGTCGATGGAGACCGTATCGACGCCGAGGTGGAAGCCGATCGTCGCAGCATTGGCGATGCGGAGAAAGGCTTGCGAGAGGATGTGCTGCCCCGTGTGCTGCTGCATGTGATCGAAGCGCCTGTTCGCGTCGATCGACGCGCTTGCCGCTCCCGTCGTGATTGGCGCGTCGAGCACGTGGACCACCGCGCCGTCCGACTCACGGATGTAGACGTCGATGACGTTGGCGCTTCCGAGCGTGCCGATGTCGTGCGGCTGCCCGCCCGAGCTCGGATAGAAGTACGACGCGTCGAGGACGGCGATCGGCTTGCCGGCGTCGTGCGATGCCTCCACCACGGTCGCGTCGAACTGCAGGGTGTAGGAGTCGCCGTAGTAGCGTCGGGCCGATGCGGGCATTGTCCTGGACTGGAACGTGATACTACCGGTCACCCTCGACGAGCGTCGCGTCGATGGTGATCATTCGCTCATGATCATCATTCACGTCTTCGTCCACGTAAAGCCCGACCTCGTGGACGCCTTCACCGCGGCCAGTCTCGAGAACGCACGCAGCAGCGTGAACGAGCCCGGCATCGTGCGCTTCGATCTCATCCAGCAGGATGACGATCTCACTCGCTTCCTGCTGATCGAGATCTACCGCTCGCCTGCAGATCCGGCCCGCCACAAGGAGACGGCGCACTACGCCACCTGGCGCGACACGGTGGCGCCGATGATGGCCGAGCCTCGACAAAGCGTGAAGTACCACACGGTGTTTCCTGGGGCGGCGAACTGGGAGCGACCACGGTGAGCTGACCTACGCTGGTGTCGCCACTCGACGCGCGCCGATGGACGGCGGGCTCGCGGCGCCATCGACTTCCCGCTTCGCGTTGGCCAGCCGGCTGACATCCTCGCCGAGCAGTCGCGCGGCGTCGATCAGCGTGGTGAGTGGCACGAGGTCGCTCGCACCAGCGTGAAGACGCAGAAGGTCGAGACGAATGCCCTCGAGCGCCGCGACACTCTGCGCCAGATGTGCCGACGCCGCGGCACGTCGCGCCTCGAGCACGTCGGCTCCGGTGGATCCGGAGGGCGCGAGTGCGGCGATCTCGTCGATCTCCGCGCGCGCTTCTGCTGCTTGCGCCTCGAGCGCCGCGACGGTTGCGGGCAACTCGCCGAGCTGCTCGCGATACGCCTTCGGTAGGGCGGAGTAGAGTTCCGCCGCAGCGACGCCGAGTGCCGCTTCGGTGGCGCGAAACGCCGACGCACCGGCCAGCATCGACCGCTCGGGCGCGCCGAGTTGCCGCGCGAGCCACGCACCAAGCCTGCTTCGCCAGAGACGCTCGCGTAGGCCGGGCTTGATCGCGTTTCGCACCACGTCAGGAATCATCCTCACCTCCATGACGTTGCACACTGCACCGAGCAATGCCGTGGTGATGAACGGAATGATCAACACCCATGGGCCAACCTGACGCTCGCTTATGACGCCAGTCATCCCGAGGCCAATCGTCACGACTGCCCACGTGCCCATCCCGTAGAAGGCGGTACGGAGCAGCCGTCCGGCTCGTGTTTCCCGACTATCTGCCGCCAGGGCCTCTCGCTCGGATCGCTCGCGTGCCTCGATGTCGAGTGCGGACCTGAGGTCGGCCAGCGTGTGACCGACGCGGAAGAGGCGGCGGGCCTGGTACAGGTGATAGCCCAGCAAGGGCACGAAAGGGAGCGTCGCGAGTGTCGCGAGTATGACGACGTTGATGCGCTGATTGTGCGTCCAGAGGTTGCCGGTTTCGATTGTCTTGACAACGTTGCCCGCCAGCATCACCGTGAACAGTCCGGACGCGCCGACATAGACCGGTGTCGCGGGGTTCTGGGAGCTCAGCCATGCGCGCAGCGTCGATGGCAGCGACGGACGCGCGTCCGCCGTGGGCGCGAGTGCCGCGGCCAGCGCCTCACCGTCGGTGAACCGGCCGGCGGGGTCGCGTACGAGACACCGGTCGATCGCGGCCCCGAGCGCCGCTGGCAGTCCCGGCGCGGCTCGCATGACGCTCGGCGGCGCCTCCGTGGCCTGCTTCACCATCAATGCGTGCAGGTTCCGCGACTCGAAGGGAAGTCGTCCGCTCACCGCGAGATAGCCCACCACGCCGAGCCCGTAGATGTCGCTGCGTCCGTCGACCGGCTCGCTCGCGGCCTGCTCCGGGCTCATGAAGTGCGCGGTCCCCATGATCTTTCCCGGGTCTGTGTCCGGGCCCACGTTCGCGCCCCCGTGGGCGATGCCGAAGTCCGTGACGAGCGCGCGGCCAGTGCCCGCCTCGAGCAGGATGTTGTCCGGCTTGACGTCCCTGTGCACGATGCCGCGGCCATGCGCATACGCCAGCGCCCACGCCACCTCGCGCATGATGCGCATCGTCTCGGCGGGCGGGAGCGGGCCCTTGGCGCGGAGGCGTTCGCCGAGCGTCTCGCCTTCGACGTAGCTCATGACGAAGAAGACAAAGCCTCGCGCCTCGCCGACGCGGTGGATCGGGACGATGTTCGGGTGCGAGAGGCCCGCGGCCGTGCGGGCTTCGCGCACGAATCGCTCGCGCGACTCCGAGCTCCGCGCCATGTGAAACGGAAGCACCTTGATGGCGACGTCGCGGTCGAGTTGGACGTCGCGGGCGAGGTAGACGATCCCCATTCCACCGCGGCCGAGTTCGCGTTGGAGCGAGTACTCCCCGGCGAGCGCGGCCTGAAAGTCGAGAAATTCCGGGGAGGATTGCGTCATGCCTGTATTACGAGCGACGCCAGCGGACGTTTCGTCCGGCCGAGCGATGATGGGTAGAGGTCACTCAACCCGGCGGGCACATCAAGTGCATCCACACCCATGATGCTATTCGGCCGCCTCCTGATCCTCCTGCTCTCCGTCCTCCCCAAGCACGCGATGAGCCGAGCCGCTGGATGGCTCGCCAACCGCACCGTGCCAGGGCCACTGCGTGGCTCTGTCTATCGAGGGTATTCGCGCCTCTTCGGCGCGACCCCGGATGACGCCGCACGCCCGCTGTCGGATTACGCGAGCATCAATGCCTTCTTCACTCGCGCGCTCAAGCCCGGCCTTCGTCCGGTCGCCGCGGCGTCGATCGTCGCCCCGGCTGACTCTGGCGTCGGCGCGTATGGCATCGTGGCCGACGACAGCCTGCTCCAGGCGAAGGGGCGCACCTACTCACTCGCCGCGCTCCTCGGCGACGATGCCCTCGCGCGGCGGATGGAGGGCGGCACATTCGCGACGTTCTACCTCGCGCCGAAGGACTACCATCGCGTGCATTCACCCGTGGATGCCGAGATTGTCGGCGCGACGTACATCCCTGGCGAGCTGTGGCCGGTGAATGTCTTCGCGGTGGCACACGTGGCAGACCTCTTCGCGGTCAACGAGCGGATCGTCGTCGAGATGGAGCAGCCCAACGGTGGCGTGACCGCCGTGGTGTTCGTCGGAGCCACGATGGTGGGGATGACGCGCCTGGTGTTCGACGACCTGCACACCAATGCGCGGAGAGCCGAAGTGCAGCGCCGACGCTATGAGCCACCGGTGCCCGTCAGCGCGGGAGGCGCGCTCGGCCACTTCGAGTTTGGCTCCACCGTCATCGTCGTCTGCTCGAAGCAGGGTGGGTCGATCGAACCGATGGCGATCGGGACGACGGTACGGATGGGCGAGCGGATCGGGCGGTTGCCGGATGACGCGACTGGCGCACCGCTGACCTGAGCGAGCTAGAGCACGCTCGAGGCAACTCGCTCGACGATCGCGCGGCGCTCCTGCAGACCACGCGCTGAATGGAGGAGCACCGCGTCACGCACCGCAGGTGTCGCCGTCGACGGCGACCCACTCGCGAACGGAGGGCTCGGCCGATACTCCGTCGCCAGCTGGATCTCCTGCGAGATGTTGTCCCCGAACAGTTCCGCTGCGACGACGAGCGCGAGGTCGATTCCGGCAGTGACTCCGCCGCCCGTGATGCGATTACGGTCGATCACGACGCGTTCGTCCACAGGCTCGGCGCCGAGCAGGCGGAGCATGTCGAGCGACATCCAGTGCGTCGTGGCCCGATATCCACGCAGCAGGCCGGCGGCCCCGAGCAGCAACGCGCCGCTGCAGACAGAGGTGAGATACCGGAGTCCATCCGCCTGTTCTCGCAGGAACTCGACCAGCTCGGTGTTCTCGAGTTGAGCGTTCACTCCCCATCCGCCGGGCACGCAGAGAATGTCCTGCTGTCCGCAGTCCGCGAATGTCGCGTCGGGAGTGATGGTCATGCCCCACTCGCTGCGCACTGGGTCATCAGTGGCGGCGAGAAGGGAGACCTTTGTATCGGGCATCCTGGCGAAGATCTCGTATGGGCCCGTGAGGTCCAACTGCGTGAGGCCAGGAAACAGCACCATCCCGACGGTGAGCGTGTTGGTCGTCATTCGCGGATGAGCGGAATTGCCATTTCTCTATATATGATCCGGACTATATGTATAGAATTCCAGAAAATCTATACATGTCCGAAGGCGGCCCGATTTATTGAAGTCTCACTCGTGGATGCCTTGATCGTGGCGTGTGCGACGATCAGGTTCGCGCTAGAGAAGCGCGTCACCCATGACGTAGTGGTCATGGCGGCTGGATGTCCGAAGGCCGCCGTACTGCTAGTAGGCGTAGCCGAGGCTTATGCCGGCAGCCATCGTCGGCGACGACGTCGGGAACGCGTTGCCGCCGTTGAGCAGGTGCAGCATCGGCGTCGCCGCGGCGCGGAGGAAGAAGCCGCCCTGCGGACGCTGCAGCCGCACACCGATCTGGGAAGACAGCGACGCGAAGGATCCCTCTCGCTGGACGTTGCCGTAGCTCCTGCGCGAGTATCGGCCTGCGATCACCGCCAGTCCCAGCTCGATGAGTCGCCCCTCGCCGCCGAACACCTCGCTCGCATCGAAGTGACGGCTGACGCCGACGATGCCCGCATCGAGATTCTCATCGATGCCGTCGAATGACTGGGTGCCCCAGGACGAGAATCCACCGCGAACGCTGACGCGGTCGCGGACGAGGTACTCGTGGTTGAGCGAGAAGAGACCACCTGGCCCCCCGAGCTCGAGATAGCTGGCGTTCCGCGCGGTGATTCCCTGCTCAGTGACGAGCTGCGCCATTGCGGGCGGCCCGGCGAGCGCCAACAGCGCCGTGAGCAGGCCGAGCGGCGCGAGACGCATGCTGTTAGCTCCGCACCAACTTCTTGTACGTCACCCGATGCGGCGTATCAGCATCCGCGCCCTTCCTGCGCCTGAGGTCAGCATCGTACTCCTTGAAGTTCCCCTCGAACCACACAACCTCCGAGTTCCCTTCAAATGCCAGAATGTGCGTCGCGATACGATCGAGAAACCACCGATCATGCGAAATGACCACCGCACATCCCGCGAAGTCGACGAGCGCTTCCTCGAGCCCGCGCAGAGTATCGACGTCCAGGTCATTCGTCGGCTCATCGAGCAGCAGCACGTTCCCGCCTGACTTCAACAGCTTCGCCAGGTGTAGACGATTTCTTTCTCCGCCAGACAGATCACCGACCTTCTTCTGCTGATCCGTCCCCTTGAAGTTGAACTGGCTCAGATACGCCCGCGCATTGATCTCGCGATTCCCCACAGTGATCTCGTCGCGCCCCTCTGACACCTCCTGATACGCCGTCTTCGACCCATCGAGGATGCGCCCCTGGTCGACATACGCCAGCTCGACCGTCTCGCCGACCTTCAGATCGCCACCATCAGGCTTCTCCTCGCCGATGATCATCCGGAACAGCGTCGTCTTGCCCGCACCGTTCGGTCCGATCACTCCGACAATCCCACCGCGTGGCAGCGAGAACGTCAGGTCGTCGAACAACACTTTCTCGCCGTACGCCTTCTTCAACCCCTTCGAGATCACGACGTCATTGCCAAGGCGCGGCGGAGGCGGAATGGTGATCTCGTGCTGGAGCACCTTGTCGCCGGTGTCCTGCTCCTGCAGCTCCTCGAACTTCTGGATGCGCGACTTGCTCTTCGCCTGGCGCGCACGCGGGGCCATGCGCACCCACTCGAGCTCGCGCGCGAGCGTGCGCTGACGCGCGGACTCGGTCTTCTCCTCGAGCTTGAGACGCTCCTGCTTCTGCTCGAGCCAGCGCGTGTAGTTGCCCTCGTACGGATGCCCCTTGCCGCGATCGAGCTCGAGAATCCACTTCGCGACGTTGTCGAGGAAATACCTGTCGTGCGTAATCGCGACGACGGTCCCCGGAAAGTCCGCGAGGAAACGCTCGAGCCATTCCACGGACTCGGCGTCGAGATGGTTGGTGGGCTCGTCGAGCAACAACATGTCGGGCTGTTCGAGCAGGATGCGGCACAGCGCGACCCTGCGCTTTTCTCCGCCGCTCAACACCGTTACATCCGCATCATCGGGCGGGAGGCGCAATGCCTCCATCGCGATCTCGATCTTGTTGTCGAGATTCCACAGGTCGAGCGTATCGATGCGCTCCTGCACCCGCGCCTGTTCGGCGAGCAGCTTGTCGAAGTCGGCGTCGGGCTCGGCGAACGCGGCGCTGATCTCGTTGAACCGGTCGAGCAGCTTGCGCTGGTCGGCCACCGCGAGCTCGACGTTCTCCCGAACATTCTTGGTCGGGTCGAGCTGTGGCTCCTGCGGCAGGTAGCCGATCTTGGTGCCCTTCGCGGCCCAGGCTTCGCCCTGAAAATTCTCGTCGACGCCAGCCATGATGCGCAGCAGCGAGGACTTCCCCGCGCCATTGGCGCCGAGGACGCCGATCTTGGCGCCGGGATAGAAGGAGAGCCAGATGTCGTCGAGAATGACCTTGGCGGGCGGAACGACCTTCCGCAGCGCCTTCATGACGTAGATGAACTGTGGAGCCACGGATGTACTCGAGAGGGGGTCAGCGCCGCTCACCATGCGGGTGAGGGTCAGCCGCGAAATCTAACCTTCCCCAGCGAGTGCGGTGAAAGAGCAGATCCCTCGCTCCACTCGGGATGACAGTACACATGTCAGCGCACCACCGACGCCATGAGCCGCTCGACCATCCCGTCCATCGCCTGGTTCTGATACCAGTGCCACACGAGCACGATGTCGTGCTCGGGATCGATCCAGATGATGTTCGACCCATTGCCGAGCGCGCCGAAGCTGGACGCCGGACCGCTCGGCCACTGCTTCTTCTGCGTATTCAGCCACCAGAGATATCCATAGTCCGGACCGTGCGCCGACGGCAGTACGGCGTCCCTGAGCCACTGCTCGGACACGAGTCGACGATCGTTCCACTTCCCATGGTTGAGGATCAGCAGCCCGAACCGCGCGAGGTCCTCGGAATTGATCCAGAGCCCGCCTCCCCAGCGCGTGCCTCCGCTCACGGAGCCGATCAGTCGTCCATTGATATCCACCTGCGAGTTGCCGTACGGCACCCACTTCCAGTCCGACGACGCGCCGATCGGATCCATGATGTTCGACTTGAGCATGTCGGGGACGCTGGTACCGAAGAGCCTCGCCAGCGACAATGAGAAGCGATTGATGCGCACGTCGTTGTACTCATAGAACGAACCCGGCGCCTGGATCTCGCGCGGCTTCCGCTCGCCTCGGCCGAACTGCTCCGCGCCCACGAAGTCGGCATTCTTGCCGAACATCGTGCCCTCCCACTCGCTCTCCTGCTGGAGGTGATTCTTCCACGTGATCATGCGGTTGTGCGGCGAATCGTAGCCCCCGTCGTGGATATAGCTGGCGACGGGATCGTTCACGCTCCTGATGAGCCCACGGTCCACGGCGAGCGACGCGACGGTCGACAGAAAGCTCTTCGCCACGCTGTAGACGGGGTCGCTGGCCTTCGTATCACCGAACTGCGCGACGATGTAGCCATGCCGCAGGATGATGCCGTTGGTGCGGGCGCGTTGCGCCGGGAGCGGACCAAGGGGCGTGCCGAATGTGCGCACCTGGTCCTTCTCGAAGTCCCACGTGCTGCCATGGGCCAGCGCGTAATCGACGGCCTGCTGGAGCTTCGCCGAGTCGAGCCCGACGGCCGAGGGCGACGCGGTCTGCCATTGCCCGGCCGGTGGAAAGTAGGCCGCCGGCTGCTGGGCGGCGAGCGTCGCCGGCAATGCGGCAAGGAACAACAGCGACGCGCGACGCAGCCCAGTCGCAATGGTCGACCTTCTCATCGTGGTGATCTCCGAGGTGGCCGTCGATCACTTCACCTCGAACTGCGTGAGCATGCCATGCTCGGCGTGCGTCTTGCCGTCCTTCGCGTCGGGCACGAAGCAAATCAGCGCGTATGTGCCGGCGGCGAGGTTCACGGGGAACGTCGCCGGGTGACCCTTGTCGATGAACCCGATGCCCCCGATGGGCATACCGGGTGGCACACTCTTCATCAGGTCCTTCTCGACGAAGGTCATGAAGTCCATCGCCTTCTTGCCTGGCTTCAACTTCACCAGCACGATCTCGTGCGGCTGTGCAGCGTCGTTCTCGACATTGATCACGTGCTTGCCCGCAGTGAGCGGCTTCGAGAGGCCGAAGCTATAGTCGGTGAGCTTGATCGTGACGTCGCCGTGCGGCATCGGCGTGCGCTCGCTGCCCTCAGACACGGTGAGCGGGCGCACCATGCCCTTCGCGGCATGCGGCGCACTCTCGCCGGGCGACGGAACGAAGCAGATCATCACGTACTCGCCAGGCTCGAGCGAAAGCGTGGCTTCCGCGGTGGATCCGGGAGTTGCCGGGTTGGGACCGCCGAAACCGGTGATCCACTTCGGCGGCGGTCCTGGCACCTTCATCGCATCCGCAAAGTCCTTGAACGTCTTGCCCTTCGCGAGCTTGAGGAGCGTGAGGTGATGCAGCTCCTTGCCGTTGTTGATGAGACGGAAGGTGGTCGCGCCCGGCTTCACGGTCTTCGGACCCTCGAACGCGAAGTCATGCGCGCGAACGGTGACGACAGGCGGAGTGTTCGACGGAACGCGAGTCACACCGGCAGCGATGGTTGTCGCTGCAAGAAAGGCGATGGCGAGTTTCATGGAGATGACCGTCCGGGAAGGGGGGGGGTCGCTTCGTACGACTGAAGGCTACCAATCTGCACTTCAGCGGCGCATATAGCACTGCCTGATTTTCCCCACTTCTCTTTGCGCTAAGGCATCTCTCCCATTTTCATTGCGGAGTGCATGTCGGGCCCCGCATGCTCGTCGCCCCAGATCGTTGCGGGATCGTCACCGGCGAAGACGTTCGCATGCAGCATCCACCCGAAGACGGTGTCGTGGAAGGTTCCATGCACGGCGTCGCATGCCGCCTTGGTGGCAATGGGACTCTCCGGCCCGAACACCGCCTGCCCATCTTTCCGTTCCAGCCACCGCTCGGCGTCACCCTTCTTCGGGATGCACCAGTTCACGTGCTTGTGCCAGCGCGCGAGCGACACGGGCACGCGGGCGTCGAGCTTGTCGACACCGAAGCGCCTGGGTGCGGTGTACATCGCGCCGACGAGCACGAACTGTCCATCAGGAGCCTTCCTGTAGAGCAGCGACGCTGGCTTCCCGGGATCGAAGCGGAAGGCTTCCTGGACGGCGCGCCAGTTGTTGGTGAAGTGATAGATCTTCTGCTCCTTCACCTGCGGCATGAACATCCTGTAGCCGTCCTTCACCGCAGCGAGTGTGTCGTGATACGGAGCGAGTGCGGTGCGCAACTGCATGGCGACGCGCGCAGCACGCGCGGAATCGGCGGCGGAGGCGGGTCGCCTGGGGGTCATCTCCATGTGGAGGTCGGCGTTCGTCGATGTGCGAGACGCCGTCATTACAGCGTGGTCGTGATCCTGCGCGCGCACCGCGCTTCCGACGCTGAACGTCGCGAACAGCGCCAGTGTCAATGCGGATCGATACGTCATCGCGGCCTCCGGTAAAGCTTTCGTCTCTCAAGGATAGACGAAGTACACCGCCACGGCGTTAACGGACGCGCTCGCTGGTGGACAAAAACATAGTATCGGGAGGCGCGACTGATTGTCCAATAGCGTTCTCGGGTACCAAGTCTGCGCCTGGTTGTAGCGTGGCAACCATCACAACGAGACGGAGGGTAGACACATGAGCATGACGACCACGTGGGAGCCGCACACCGAGCACGGCAAGCTGAGCGGCGAGGACCGAGACAAGCTCCCTGACAGCGCCTTCGCGTTTCCCAAGCAGCGCAAGGAGCCGGTTACCGATGCTTCGCATGTGAAAGCTGCGCTCGCCCGGTTCGATCAGGTCGAGGGTGTGTCGGAAGGAGACAGAGACCAGGCGTTCGCCAACATACAGAAGGCGGCCAAGTATTACGCCATCAATGTCGCCGAGAAGAGCTGGCACGAGCTCGGTAAGAAGCCGCACACCAGGAATCCGGCACACGACTGATGTGACCCACTGCGGGCTGTGCGGCAATGCGTCTTCTGATCGACGTGAGTGATTCCTGCCGGTCCCGATCCTGCATGACCCGTATACCAGAGACTTTGCAGATGGGAGGGATGAATGGCACTGGAAATAACTTCGCGATTCACCACCGGCGACGACGGGTCCGCGCCGTGGACGGCTGATCGCCCGACCCAGCAGGAAGAATCATCGCTTGGTGAGCTGCTCAAGCGGCTGAGCAACGATACCGGCGATCTCATGAGCCAGGAGATCGCGCTCGCCAAGGCGGAGCTGAAGGAATCGGCGACCCAGATAGCTAAAGGGACATCGAAGCTCGTCGTCGCGTCGATGTTCGGGCTTACCGGACTCATTGCGCTTACGGCCTTCGCGATCGTCGGGCTGGGGAATGTCACCGGAGGGCACTACGACGTCTGGGCGCTTGTCGTCGGCGCAACCGAGATGATCATCGCCGCGATCGCGGCGAATGGCGCCCGCAAGTCCATGCGCGCAAGTGAGCTCATGCCGGCGGCAACAATGCAAACGCTTCGCGAGGATAAGAGTTGGGCACAGCGCGCAGCGAAGAACCTGAAGCACGACATCACGAAAAGCCCGGTACCGACACACAAGAATGGAGAGGGATGAAACGATGGAATCAAATCATGGCATGAGGCCGGGATTGGGAAACGAAAGCCCGGTTACTCCGCCGGCGGCGTCCATGTTGACGCATTCATCCGGCAACGAGTCTGGAACTCTGGACCACGCGAAGGAGAAGGCGCGCGATATCGCCAGCGACGCAAAGGGGAAGGTCGTCGGCGAGCTGCGAACACGGGCGGACTCCACGAGATCGAGTGCCGCGGATACGCTTGGCAGCGTGGCAAATGCGCTGACCAGCTCTGCGCAGCAACTCAGAAACGGTGAGCAGAGCGCTCCCCTTGAGTATGTGCAGCGCGCGGGCGATCAGCTCCAGCGTGCATCAAACTATCTGCGCAACACGAGCACGGACGAGCTGATACGGAATTCGGAGGCTCTTGCGCGGCGCCAGCCGGCTGCTTTCCTGGCAGGCGCATTCGTCATCGGCTTTCTGGCCGCGCGGCTGGTGAAGTCCTCGCAATCACCGGACACCGGAGGGACCTCTCCTCAGGATCGCTCGCTCGCATCGCAGTCGTCCAGGTGGACTGGTGACAGGGAAACCCCCGTCAGTGGATTTCGTGAGCCTGCGGGAGCCAGCGTGAGTGACGACCCGAATCCGGGATACCCCGGGCAATTTGGCCGAGACATGCCATGACGGCGCCGCCGAATGCGATTCGTGCCGACATCGATGAGACGCGCGGGCGGATAACGCAGGACCTCCACGAAATAGGCGAGAGGCTTAATCCGCAAAGGATAAAGCAGGACATTAAGGAAGGAATTCGAGACGCTACCATAGGGAGGGTAGAGGATATGGCGCGACAGGCAGAACAACGACTGAGCGATGCAGGCAGTGGAATCGTTCAAAGAGTCAAGGACAACCCGATACCGGCCGTCATGGCCGCTGCGGGTATCGCATGGCTGCTGATGGGGAAGAGTAGTTCCCGGACGCAGACCACCGGTCCGGGAACAGTTGACAGGGCGAAGGATAAGGTGACCGACATGGCAGAGCAGGCGCAGGATGCTGTTTCGTCAGCGGCCACTCCAAAGATCGAAACTGCAAAGAGAGCATTCGATGACAACCCGATCGCGCTCGGCGCCGGCGTCCTTGCACTTGGGCTGGTGACGGGACTGCTCGCTCCATCAACGCGCTCCGAGCACAGGATCATGGGCGATGTCGGAGAAAAGATCGTGGACAAGGTGAGCGAAGTCGCGAAGTCGGCGGGCGAAAAAGCACAGCATGTTGCCGAGCGCGCAATGGAAGAGACAAAGATTGCGGCGCACGACGAGGGATTGACCTCGTCAGGAAATCAGGCTGCCCGCTTCTAGAAGGTGAGCTTCTGCTCGACGCGATTTCCCTGCGCGTCGAGCGCCTTCGCCACCGCCGTTCGCCTTCCAGTTCTCGGACGGCACACAGTGCTCGAGGATCGGATGGCCTCTTCGACCAAGGCGTACGGCACGACGCCGCCCGCCCCGTCGAGCACATTGAATGCGACAGTCGCACCACGATTGGCACCAGCGCGTGAGCGCCTGTCCACTCGTGCAGCCGCGCGCGAACACTGCTCCAATGCGCGAGTTTCGCGGACAGCCACGCACCCACGAGCACGCCCGCGAGCTCAACTACCAGCCACTCGCGCAGTGGTCCGCCAGCATCGAGGTGGTCGGCGAAGAAGTTGTTGTTATGCGCCGACGTACTTGCCACGACATCGACCGTGGAAGCCGCCACGCTCGCGAACGCGCCACTCGCGCCGAGTCCTCGTCCGACCACCACGAACGCCGTGAGAAGCACCAGCCCGAGCGCGACTCCGGCGAGATAGGGATCGGCGTAGGGCTTTCCTTCGCCGTTCATCTCTTCTTCGAATCGGTGGGATTCTCGACGGGCAGGTCGGCGCGGCGGCCCCACTCCTGGAACGAACCGTCATACAGCAGCACCGGGTGGCCGAGCGTGCGCGCGGCGAACAGCACTGCGGTCGCCTGCTGCCCGATGTGGCAGTAGGCGACGACCGTATCACCGGGCGAGACCCCCGCATTCGCGAACAGCACCGTGAGCTCACCGGCTGGCTTGAGCCGATTCTTCTCGTCGGTGGTCTCGCTGAGGAGCAGACTCCTCGCGCCGGGCACGTGGCCCTTGCGACCCGAGCCCATCTCGATGCCGTCGTAGAACACCTTGCCGCGCGCGTCGATGACGCGATAGCTCGGCGCGTTGACGTGCGACTGCACGAACGGCGCGTCGACGACGAGCGGATGGACCTTCAGAGTCGAGAGCTTTCCCGTGTCCGGTGCCGGAACCTCGCTCGTCACGGGGCGATTCTCTGCCTTCCACTGGCCCATGCCGCCGTCGAGCAGCGCGCTTCTGCTGCCGAAGCCGGCGTAGTCGAGCGTGAACATCACGCGCGTGCTCGGCGACACCCAGTCGTCGCCATGGTAGACGACGATGGCCGGCGTGCAGGACGACGAGGTCGGGGTCGTTCAGGTGGTCGGCGAGCCAGGCTGTGGAGACGGTGAGGTCGGCGCGGGTGGGGCGCGCCGTCTGGGCGCTCGCCGCAATGCCCATGACCAGCAGGGCGAGCGCACACGGGACGACACAACGGTTGGAGAACATGGTCCCTCGGCAGGTGAGTTGTTTCGCTGCACCATGATGTCGAAATGCCGGGAGAAAGTGGTGGCCAATCCGTGCCGAGGATGTGTGGGAGTTATGAATCCACCGTCGCTGCGCCAATGGCGGCCCACGCGGTGTCGTGCACCGGCGTGGCGATGCCATGCTTGCGCCCCATCCGCGCGATCGCGCCACTGAGGACGTCGATCTCCGTCTCGCCACCGCGCTCGAGATCGAGCAGAAGACTCGGCTTCATCGCCGGAGGCAGCGACTCGATGGCGGCGACCGTGCGCTCCGCTGCATCGGCACCGAGTACAATGCCGCGTGCACCGGCAATCGCGACGATTTCGCCCACGGCACGCTGAACGAGCAAGGAGCCGAGTGGCGCCGATCGTACGGTTCCAATTGGTCCACGGGCGAGACCACAGGCCGCAGCGATCGACGCGAGGAACGCGAACTTGTTCCAGAGGTCGACCTCGATGCGCGCCGAGACGGTCGTCTCGACGCCGGCCGAGCGAAAGGCCTGTGCGAACACGTCGAGACGCGCCGACCATTGCTCATGCGAGCCCGATGATCCGCCGAGCGCGCCCATCGTGACACGGTGGAACGGGCTGCGTCGCTCGATGGTGCCAGGTGCGACACGAGCGGCGCTGATGACCGTGAGTCCGCCGAGCACCGACTCGCGTCGAACGCCGAGTGCGGTGAGCCGATCAGCGGCGTCGACACCATTGAGGAGGGGAAGGATTGCCGCGCCGCGCTCGGCCAGTCGTGCAGCCGCAGGAGCGATGCTGTCCAGCGAATACGACTTCACCGACACGACCACGAGCGCTGGCTGACCGAGCTGCTCGACGTCGTCCGTGGCGTTCACGTTGGCGTGTCGTACGCCGTCTGCGGAGCGGAGCTCGAGGCCGTCGCGGCGAATGGCGTCCAGGTGGTCGCCACGCGCGAGCACGGACACGTCGTGCCCCGCGAGGGCGAGCACGCCGGCATACCAGCCGCCCACGCCGCCCGCGCCGAGGATGGCGATGCGGAGCGGCGCTCCACTCCCAGTGTCCGACATGTGCTGTCCCTCCGTTGCGCTTTCGATATGTAGCGCGGACAAACCTATCGCGTTCCCACGAACACGGGTTGGGAACTCTTCGCGCCACTCGGCTCTACTGCATCGGGACAGCGGAATGTGGGCGTGTGCGGCAAGTCGCCGTGCCGCCGCGCCGCGCCAGGCGAGATGTGATGCTCCTTCCCGATGTGGCCGGACTGCTCGCGACACGGCCCGCCGTGGCGATTCCGCTGGTATTCGCTGGCGGTGTGCTGACGAGTCTCACACCGTGCATCTATCCGATGATTCCGATCACGGCGGCGGTGGTGGGCGGTCAGGCGGCGGCGGGAAGTGTGAAGCAGTCGCATTCGCGCACAGTGGCGCTGACGGCGGCGTATGTCCTCGGTCTCGCACTGGCGTACGCGGCACTCGGCCTGTTCGCCGGGCTCACTGGAAGCATGTTCGGAGGCGTGAGCACGAATCCATGGCTGTATCTCCTGATGGGCAACCTGCTCGTCGTGTATGCGCTCGCGATGCTCGACGTGCTCCCGGTACCGCTGCCGCGGAAGCTCCTCGCGCGTGCGGCGACCATGGACGCGAAGGGTCGTATCGCGGGCGCCTTTGCGATGGGAGGCGCGTCGGGACTGGTGGCGGCGCCATGCGGCGCGCCGGTGTTCGCTGCAGTGCTGACATGGGTTGCCGCCACCGGGAGCGCGATGCTCGGATTCGCCTACCTCTTCACGTTTTCGCTTGGCATGTCGGCGCTTCTCGTCGCGGTCGGCCTGGCGTCGGGTGGCGCGCTGCGGCTGCCGCGCGCCGGCGCGTGGATGGTGTGGGTCAAACGCTTCTTCGCGGCGGTGCTGCTGGGCACTGCCGAGTACTACCTGGTCCACATGGGTCAACTGCTGGTGTAGTCAACTGCCTCACTCCGACAACAGGGATTCATTCATGCAATCGCTCGAGATCGTAGGCCGTCGCACCGCGCCATTCCTCACCGCGCTTCTGCTGGCTATTGCGCCGCCTATTGTGCACGCCCAGGCCGGCGGCATTGCCGTCGGTGCCTCGGCGCCCGGCGCGGCCGTCTCCACGCTGGATGGCGCGGCGGCGAACCTGTCCGACTACATCGGCAAGACGCCCGTGGTGATGGAGTTCTGGGCGACGTGGTGTCCGCTCTGCAAGCAGCTCGAGCCGGCGATGTCCGCGGCGCGGGCGAAGTACGCGGGCAGGGTGACCTTCGTCTCCGTGGGTGTGGCGAACAACCAGAGCGCCGAGAAGCAGAAGGCGTTCGCCGTGGCACATGGGATGGAAGGTGTCATGGTGTTCGATGCCGACGGTCACGCCGTGAAGGCGTACGCGGCGCCGCATACCTCGTACGTCGTGGCAATCGACAAGTCGGGGAAGGTCGTGTATACCGGCGTCGGTGGCGACCAGAACATCGAGGCCGTCGTGGCGATGGCGATGCCAACGTCTATGACGCCTCGAACCGGTAGCCAACCTTCCACACCGTGAGGATGTGCCGCGGGTGCGCCGGATCCGCCTCCAGCTTCCGACGCAGCTCCGCGATGTGGGAGTCCACCGTGCGCGACAACACGAACGCACCGTAGCCCCACACCTCGCGGAGCAGTTCCTCGCGCGACGCCACAGATCCCTTCCGCTTGACCAGCGCGATCAACAGCTCGAACGCCTTTGGCGTGAGCGTGCACAGATGGTCGTCGCGCTTCACGGTGCGTGCTGCCGTATCGATCACGACGTCGGCGAAGCGGATGCACTCGCCGTGCGCCGACGTCGTGGAACGAGCCGCACTGCGTCGCAACAGCGCACTCACACGCTCCAGCAGTTCCAGCACGCCGAACGGTTTCGTCACGTACTGGTCGGCATCGAGCCGGAAGCCGCGCACCTTGTCCGCTTCCTCACCGCGGGCGGTGAGGATGATCACCGGTACCGGGTTCTGGTCCTTGCGAATGGCCGCCAGCACTTCGTATCCGTCGAGCTCCGGAAGCATGAGGTCGAGAATGACGAGATCCGGCGACCATTCCCGAGCGGCCTTCAGCCCCTCGCGACCGTCCTCCGCGATTCGCGTCTCGTGGAGCTCGTGCCGAAGGTTGTAGGCGATGCCTTCCGCCAGCGCGACGTTGTCCTCGACGACGAGAATGCGCGGCATCAGCGCAGCACCGGATCGATGGCGGTAGTTTGCGGCGCGCCATCGGCGACGACCCTCGGCGAATGCTCGGCCGCCGGCAGCGCGACGACGAACACCGCACCGCTCCCCTCGCGCGACTCGGCAATCCACGCACGGCCGCCATGTTGCGCAACCACATCGTGCACGATGGAGAGACCGAGACCGCTGCCCGCGGTGTGGCCCGCCAGGGTGCCGCGATGATATGCCCGCCACACCGAGGCACGATCGGACGCCGGCACGCCCGGCCCCTGATCGGCGACTTCGATCTCGACCTCACCGTGCAGAGAGCGTACGTGAATGCGCACCGTCTGCCCGGTCGGGCCGTACTTCACCGCGTTGTCGAGCAGGTTGAGCACGATGTGGCGCAGTGCCGCGGGCGCGAGCAGCAGCGGAGGTACAGGCTCGACGTCCACCGTCACACGCGCACCGCGCGCCGTCGCCAGCGGCTGAAATTCCTCGACAATCCGACTCACCTCCTGCGCCGCGTCCACGTGTTCGCGCGACTCGTCCGTCGGCCGGTCGGTACGCGAGAAGCGCAACACACGCTCGACGAGATGCGATAGGCGCGTCGTCTCCCGCTCGACGTGTTCGAGAGACCACTGGCGCTGCTCCTCCGTCTTGAACCGCCCGAGCCGCAGCGTCTCGAGATAGAGACGCATTTGCGCCAGCGGTGTGCGCAACTCGTGCGAGATGCTGGCGACGAAATCGGAGCGCAGTCGCGCGAGCTCTCCCTCGCGACGCATCTGCCCCATCGCCACGAACGACAACATCGCCGTCACCGCGAGCAGGCCGAGCAGGAACGGGAGTCGCGACTTGGGCAGCCCGCCGATGACCAGACTGCCCGCCATGGCGGGGTTGATCCGCGCGCGCACGAGCAGCGATCCGTATGCGGCAGGCGTACGCGTCGTATCGTCGAAATTCCATTCGCTCACCGGCTCCGACGCGAAGAGCACGTCCCCGCGCAGGTCGCTCACCTGGATCTGCACCATTTCGCGGACCGAGTGGCCTGCCGCAAAGGTCGGCGGCAGCAGACGCTGTTCGTCCATCACGTCGGCGAGCAGCTTCGTAATCGCCGGCACGGCGTACTCCGCTCCGTACACCAGTGTGTCGCCCCACGTCGTGGGCATGAGCGTGTAGACCAGCAGCCGTGGCATCGCGTCGTATCGCGCGACGACGATGGGAAAGCGCCCGTTCTCGATTCCCTTCCCGTTGTGGATCTGCTTCGTGAGCGTGTCGTTGATCCACCGGCGCTCGGCGGCCGTGTAGTCCACGCGCCGTGGCTTGCCGGGCACCTGCACCGACATCGGGCGATCGACCTCCCAGCCTTCCGCGGGGTCGGGATGCGTGTTCCGCGCGACGCCGAGTGTGTCGCTGCCGAGCACGTAGCCGAAGTACATCTCCGGATTGGGTCCGTTGCGCGACCGGTGGCAGTTGCAGAGCCGATCCCATGGCAGGTATTCCGGCAGCTTGCTGGCCGGCGGCACTGGCAGGGCCATGTGCATGTCCTTGCCATGGTTCACCGCGCCGAGCACTTCCTGCGTGCCGGCGTTGAACAGATCGCGCAGGTGCTGCTCGTAACTCCACGCCACGAATCCGGCGTAATCGTGCAGCATGCTCGGCGACCCGCCGCTGCGAACGGATCGCGCGATTGGCCTCGAAGACGCCGAGTGTGGTGAACCCGATGCTCGTCAGCAGCAGGAGCAGCGGCCAGCGAACGGACGGGAGCCGCCATGGCCCCATGTGTTGCTCCAGTGGAGAAGGATGCAGGGCAACGATGCACTCAGACCTGCAAATGCGACAATAGTGCAGGTGTGAGAGATGTGTGGAGGCCGCATGAAGGACTGCGGGACACCCGGCGCATGGCCAGGTGTCCCGATCTCGGCTACATCGTAGCCGAAGGAAGAGGAGTGGCTATCCGTTCCGCTTGCGGCGCGCGACGCCGAACACTCCGAGGAGTCCCGTGGCGAGCAACATCATGCTTGCAGGCTCGGGGGTCGAAACGACGGTGCTTCCGAACTGAATGTCGTCGATGTTGGTCGAGACGTTGTAGGCGTTGCGGGAGAGGACCACCCGGTCGATTCCGCCCGCGTCCTGCCAGCCGATGAAATTGATGGCAGGAGCGCCTATGCCGGCATACGACAACATGCCGAGAATCGAATTGCCTTGCCCGAAGATCGTCGCCGTGAACGCCGCTGGGTATTGGTCAAAGTCGTTGGCGTCCAGTCCGAACGCCCGCGTGGAATTCAGGAACGTGATAGTGAGATCGGATCCGACGGCGAGGAGCTGGTTCGACGCTGAGCCGTACCAGTTCGGACCATTCATCTGCAGGCCGCGGCCCGAGAATTGGATGCCGGCTGCGACGGGACCCCCAAACGCCGACACGGTGCTGTTGTCGAGGACATTCGAAGCCAACGGGACAGCATTGCCGTTCCCGATGGTGAAGGCATCAAATCCCTCCGTGACCGATGAGGTGAGAATGCTGTTGAGCTGTGCTCGGGAAGTGACCTGCTGCGCCGACGCCAGGGACGGCACGGCGAGCGCGGCCAGGACCAGTAGCTTGATGGATCGATGTCTCACGGGCAACCTCATTCGGGTGGGTGTTGACGGGCAGGCGGATGCGGGTGCACGCGCTTGAGTCTTCGTCGACCACCACATCGGCTGCGCAAGTCGACATCCATGTGCCACTGGGACAGCGTCAACGCGCAGTGCCTTGAGATCTAACGACTTGCAACTGATAGAGGACGTTTTTCCAGCGTGTCGCCCCTTGGGAATTTGTTGCTTCATTGCGGCACTATGTGTTGTCGTGTGACACAATGCCCAAGCTCGGTCGTGGACCTTCTCTGTGCCCCGCCGCGTTCAGGGGCATAACTTGCCGTTGATACACGGCGACTCCATCGACGATCAGGACTTCGTGGCTGACCTCTCCCTGACACAGCAGCTCAACGGCAATCCCTTGCTGGCGCTCCCCGCCCTCTTTCTCGGCGGTGTGCTGACCAGCCTGACGCCATGCGTCTACCCAATGATCCCCATCACGGCGGCGATCGTGGGCGGGCAATCCACCGGGGAGGTTCAGACCTCGCGGCTGCGTCCCGTGCTGCTGACGCTGACGTATGTCGCCGGCCTCGCGGGCGTCTATTCGGCGCTCGGGGTCTTCGCGGGGCTCACCGGCACGCTGTTCGGCAGTGTAAGTACGAACCCGTGGCTGTACTTCGCCATGGCCAACGTGCTGATCCTCGCGGCGTTGAGCATGGTAGATGTGGTACCGATTCGGGTTCCGGCGGGTATCATGGCGCGGGCGTCGAATCTGGGGACGGCCGGGCGGTTCTCCGGTGCGTTCGCGATGGGGGCGATGTCGGGCCTTGTCGCGGCGCCTTGTTCAGCGCCGGTGATGGCTGCAGTGCTCACCTGGGTGACGGTGACGCACAACGCCATGCTCGGCTTCGTGTATCTGCTGACGTTTTCGCTCGGAATGTGTGCGCTGCTGGTGGTCGTCGGGTTGTCCACCGGAGGATTGGCTCGCCTGCCACGTGCCGGTGCGTGGATGGTGACGGTAAAGAAGGTGTTCGCGCTCGTCATGCTCGGCGCCGCCGAGTATTACCTCGTGCAGATGGGACAGTTGCTCATATGATGGGACTCTATCGTTTTCTCCTCGGCGCCACCTTGATTGCGGGCGGGCTCGTGCTGCCCACGCCGCGCGTCGCCAATGCGCAGGATTCCGGTCTCAGCATCGGCACGCAGGCTCCGTCGGCCCGGCTGCAGACGCTCGACGGCAAGACCGTTGACCTCGCGCAGGTGGCGAAGGGTCCCGCCGTGATCGAATTCTGGGCGACGTGGTGCGAGAACTGTGAGGCGCTGTTGCCGGCGATGAAGAAGGCGCAGGCGACGTATGGCAGCCGGGTGAAGTTCGTCGCGGTGGCGGTGAGCGTGAACCAGAGCATCAACCGCGTGAAGCTGCACGTGGCCAAGCATGGGGTGCCGGGCGAGCAGCTGTATGACACGAGTGGGGACGCCACCGGAAAGTGGGATGTTCCGGCGACGTCGTATGTGGTGGTGCTCGACAAGAAGGGGAAGGTGGTCTACACCGGGGTTGGTGGAGACCAGAACATCGTGGCAGCGATCAGGAAGGCACTGTAGGAAACAGGCCTTCCACGGAGAGATAGCGCTCACCCGTGTCGTAGTTGAACGCCAGCACCTTGCTGCCATTCGGAATCTCGGGAAGCTTCTTCGCCACCGCAGCGAGCGTCGCGCCCGATGACGGCCCCACGAAGATGCCTTCCTCCTTCGCCGAACGCACCGCATAGCTGAACGCGTCCTCTTCCGTCACCTGGATGTAGCCGTCGACAGTCGCCGGGTGGAAGTTGCCCGGGATGATCCCGGCGCCGATGCCCTGGATCTTGTGCGGCGCGTGCGTGCCGCCGCTCAGCACCGTGGACTTCGCCGGCTCCACCGCGAAGGTCTTGAGCTTCGGCATCGTCTGCTTGAGCACTTCGCTGACCCCCGAGATGTGCCCGCCCGTGCCGACGCCGGTGATCAGGAAGTCGATGCCCTCGGGAAAGTCGCGCAGAATCTCCTGTGCCGTGGTCCGCCTGTGGATCTCGACGTTCGCGGGATTCTCGAACTGCTGCGGCACCCACGCGTTCGGCGTCGCTGCCGCAATTTCCTCGGCCTTCGCGATGGCGCCGTTGATTCCGAGCTCGCGTGGCGTCAGCACGAGTTCCGCACCGTACGCCACGAGAAGCCGACGGCGCTCGACGGAGAACGAGTCCGGCATGCAGAGGATGCAGCGATAGCCCTTCACCGCCGCCGTCATCGCGAGCCCGATCCCCGTGTTGCCCGAGGTGGGCTCGACGAGCACCGAACCGCTCTTCAGCACGCCGCGACGCTCCGCGTCCTCGATCATCGCCATCCCGATGCGATCCTTGATGCTGCCGCCTGGATTCGCGCGCTCGAGCTTGAGCCATACTTCGACGCCGTGCCCCGCGTCGGCGTACAGGCGGTTGATGCGGACGTGCGGCGTGTTGCCGATGGTCTCGAGGATGTTGTTGAATCTCATGGGACGTGGGATTGGGGGAATGCCGCGCTCAAATAAGAAAGCACCGGTCAGTTGGCGCCAGTCGGGACTGTGTCCGCCTCTCGTGCCAATCCGTCGACGATCGCACGTACATCGTCCGTTGTCGTCCGTGGATTCATGATCGTCACCCGCAGCACGCGCCGGCCCGCAAGGTTGGTCGCCGTGATCCATCCGGCGCCCGATCGGTTGTATCGCTCGCGCAGGTCGCGATTCACCGCGTCGAGCGCATGGTCGTCCAGCGATCGGTCACCAATCCACCGAAAGCACAGAATGTTTCCCTCGGGTTCGTGCAGCACCTCGAACGACGGATGTTCCACGAGGATGTCGTGCATCGCCATCGTCACATCACACAGGTGGTCGTAGAGCGCGCCGATGCCGTTGGCGCCATAGCGCTGGAGTGCCACCCACAGCTTGATGACGTCCGCTCGCCGCGAGCACTGGAAGCTGCGCGTGCCCTGATCCCATGACCGCTCACCGTCCGCACCGTGGAAGAGGTAGGGCGCCCGCTGGGCGAATGCGCTCTCGAGATCGCGCTCGTCGCGCACGAGCACAAGACCGGCGGCGAGCGGCAGCAGCATCATCTTGTGCGGATCCCACGCGATGGAGCGCGCACGCTGGACGCCGCGCAGTCGCCCGCGATGCCGACCGCTCAGCAACGCCGACGCGCCATGCGCGCCGTCGACATGAAGCCAGAGTGCGCGCGTCTCACACAGGGCACCGATCGTCTCGAGGTCGTCGAACGAGCCCGTCGCCGTCGAGCCCGCGGTCGCGACGACCGCCATCACGGTGCGTCCGTCGCGCTCGAGTTGCTCCAGCGTGGCCGCGAGGACGTCGGTGTCCATTCGCCAGTTGCGCGACGCGATGGAGACGACGTTCCGCATCCCGATGCCAAGCTCGCCCACGGCCCGCGAGACGGCGTAGTGCGCGTGCTCGCCGCAGACGACCACCGGCGGATTCGCGCCGACACCGTGCGTCCACACGTCGGGGATCGCCGCCGACCGCGCCGCGAGGAGTGCGGTCAGCGTCGCCTCGGTGCCGCCGCTGGTGAGCGTGCCGCCCGATCCCTCAGCGTAGCCGGCGAGCTCGCACATCCACCGCACGACGCGATGCTCCATCACCGTGGCCGTCGGCGACATCTCGGCCACTGCCAGCGATTGGTTCAGCGCGCCGATGAGCGCCTCGGTCCAGATGGCGGCGGGCAGCGGCGGCGAGACCTGGTGGCCGACGGCGCGCGGATGAAAGAGCCGGTTGCAATCGCGGATGACGTCGTCGCGCAGCCGATTGGCCACGTTCGCGAGCGGCGCGCCGTCGCGCGGCAGCGGCTCGTCGAATCGCGCGGCCAGTTGCGCCGAGGTGAGCGAGGTGCTCACGCGTGTGTTCACGTCGCGCGCGTCGGCGAGGTAGTCCACGACGAGCGAGGTGATCTGCGCTGCGGCGACGCTCGTGGTGTCGTCGTCGAGCGCGGCGAGGATTGGGTCGATCATCATGCTATGGTGCTGTGCGCGTTGGCATCCTGACGAATCCTTCAATCCTTCGATCCCTCAATCCTAGCAATGCTGCTGCTGTTGTGACTTTTCTTGCCGATTGCCCGAGGTGACGCGTCTCAGAACTTCTCGTCTCGACGACAACTGATTGGATAGGAGTCAAGGATCCAAGGATTGAAGGATCAGCTCCGTGCGGCAACAGGACCGGCGATTCACAGCCCCGCGAGTGGCAGTGTCAGCAACCGCCTCGACTCCCCCGTATCCTGCGTCAGGTGCGCTTCGATGCGGTCCACCACCACCCCCTCATCGAACCGCTCTCGCAGCAGCGCGTTGAGCACATCCTTCGGCAACTCGCGGTACAGGCTCAACGTCACGTGCGGCGTGAAGAAGAACCGCGGCGGCGCGGCGCGAAGACCACTCGTCTTGATCCGTTCGTGCAAGGTTCGCAGCGGACCGTGCGGATCCAGCGGCAGCACCACGATCTCCGTCTGCATGAACCGGGTGGGCGGCGCGAAGCGCAACGTGATCGGTGACGTCGCGTCGGCAATCGGCCGCAGCTGCGCGTCGAGCTCCTCCACCGTCGTGTTCGACGCGACCGGTCCCATGCCGGACGACCCCGCGATCGTCACATGCGGCTTCCCCAGCTTGAGGATGCGCGGATCATGCTCGGCTTGCAGCGCGGCGATGCGATCGCCGATCGGACCTTCGATCGGCGCGATGATGAAGATGCCGCTCTTGACGCCGCGGTTCATCGCGTCGCCTCGGTCAGCGACCGGGCGGCTTCTCGCCGATCGCGAAGCCAGGCATCAGCGACCACCGCATCGCATGCCCGCCGTCAGCGGAGGGCGTGATCGACGCCGACAGCAGCCACCGGTCCAGCGTGTTGCCCGAGTGCGAGTTGCTGAAGCGCACCACCTTCAGGCCGGCAAAGGTGCCGATGCCCGCACCCACGATCACGTCGCTGGCCCAATGGCGGTTGTCGTACATGCGCGAGACGCCGGCGAGCGCCGCGCCGCCATACATCGCCACACCGATCGGGATGCGCGCGCTCGGCCACCAGTTCGACGTCTGACTCGTCACCGCCGACGCCGCGGCAAATGCCGCCAACGTATGGCCCGACGGAAACGAGCGGTATTCGTCGCCGTGACCAAAGCCTCGCATGAATCCATAGCTGTGCGGGTTGCGGGGACGCACGTACGGCCGTTGCCGGCCAACGAACCCCTTGATGATGCCGCCCGTGAGCTCGCCGATCAGCAGCGCCTCGGTACCGTGCAACCCGAGTTCGGCCATACGATTCACCTTCGTGATCCGCCCCACCGCGTACATCGTCGTGCCGATCACGAATGCGCCCGGCGCCGCCGTCGTCCGCACGAACGTCGCCAGCGCCTGCAACTTCTTGTTCGCCTGCGTCGACGAATCCTGCAGTCGCGCGGCGTAATGATCGTCGAGCCGCTGGGCGAAGAACGTCCCGATCACCACCGTGCCCGCGAGCAACGCATCCGCCCCCGTGAACAGTGGGCCGAACGACTTGCTGCTATCCGCTTGCGCCATCGCCGGCGCTGCCGCTGCGATCGAAAGCGCGAGCCCCAGTGCCACCCCTCTCCATCCCGTGCTCATCCGCGAATCGACCTGTCGTGCATGGTGATCTCTCTCGACCCCTCGAGATCCTCGAGGAACATCGACTCAGCTCTCGCACCCAGCTTCGCGTCCTCGATCACCGCATCCAGCTCGAAGTTGATCGCGACGCCCAGCGGGTTGAAGTCGGTGGACCCCACGCGCACCCACCGTCCGTCCACGACGCTCGTCTTCGCATGCATCATCGTGCCCTTCCATTCCCAGATGCGCACCCCGTTCGTGAGCAGGCGCCGGTAGTAACTGCGCGTGAGCATCGACACCCAGCGATGATCGTTGCGTGCGGGTACGAGCACACGCACATCCACGCCGTCGCGGGCAGCGCCTATGAGCGCCTCCACCTCGGACCAGCTCGGAACGAAATACGCATTGGCAATCCAGATCGACCGCTCGGCCGAGATGGCCTGCATCTGCAGCGCTCGGGCCACGCGCAGGCGCAGGGGCTCGCCCTCGATGATCCCCACGAGCGCCGGCTCCGCCGTCGCGGGATCGAGATGTGCGCCGCGCGCCGCGCGCCGCGGCAGTCGATCCGATCCTCGACGCTCCCGCTTGATCGTCCGGACCCACATGGTATCGAAGGCCTGCAGCATGTCGTGAGCGGCCGGCCCCTCGATGCGCACCGCCGTGTCACGCCAGTGGCCCCGATGCCGCTTCGTCTGGCCCATCCACTCGTTGCCGATTCCCACGCCCCCGGTGACGCCGACCTTTGAGTCCACCACGAGCACCTTGCGATGGTCGCGCGGAATCAGGCCAAGCCAACGACGCCAGCCTGGTGGACTGAACACCCGATGCACGATGCCCGCCCTTCGCAGCCCCGTCAGATACTGCGAAGAGATGCCGCGCATGCCGATCCAGTCGCTGAGCACGCGGACCTGCACCCCGCGGTTGGCCGCGTCGATCAGCGCCCCGCCGATCCGCTGCCCCACCTCGTCGGAGCGCAGAATGTACGCCTCCAGCACCACCGTGTCGCGGGCGGCAGCAATCGCCTCACACATGACATCGAACGTCGCCGGCCCATCGTGCAGCAGGGTGACGTGGTTGCCGCTCGACACGTCGGCCGCAGCGATCCGCCAAAGCCCGCGCGCGAAGGCCGGACCGGCGGAAACGGCTGAATCTCGCCGTTCGACCGGAGAATCCGGGGGTTCGGCGACACGGGGCACTGGTGAACCGGTCTTCAGCTGGGATTTCACGTGTCGCGGCACAGTTACACGTTACGTGCCTGCGCATCGGTCCGCATGACAGCGAGATGACGCATCACTCCCCCCTTTGTTCGGGCACTCACCCGTGACATACTGGTCCAATGCTCAACATCGACCTGACAGGACGCCGCGCGCTCGTCGCCGGCGTGGCGGACGACGGCGGCTTCGGCTTCGCCATCGCGAAGGCCCTCGCCGAGGCAGGCGCCTCTGTCTGCGTGGGGACCTGGCCGCCCGCGCTGAACATCTTCATGAACCTGCTCGAGCGCGGAAAGATGGACGAGTCTCGGCGCCTCAGCGACGGCTCGCTCCTCCAGTTCGAGAAGATCTATCCCCTCGACGCCGTGTTCGACACAGCGGACGCCATTCCCGACGAGCTGCGCAACAGCAAGCGATACAAGGACGTCGGCGATTGCTCCATCGACGGGCTCGCCGCGCAGCTGGTCGCGGATTTCGGTGAGCACCCCGTCGACATCGTCGTCCACGCCCTGGCGAACGGCCCGGAGGTGAAGAAGCCGCTCCTCGAGACGAGCCGCAACGGCTACCTCGCGGCCCTGAGCGCCAGTGCCTACTCGATGGTGAGCATGGTCTCGCGCTTCGGTCCGCTCATGCGCCCCGGTGGCGCCTTCGCGTCGCTCACCTACATGGCGAGCGAACGGGTGATCCCCGGCTACGGCGGCGGCATGTCGAGCGCCAAGGCGGCCCTCGAGAGCGACACACGCCTGTTGGCCTTCGAGGCCGGCCGGAAATGGGGGGTGCGCGTGAATACGGTGTCGGCGGGTCCGTATGCCTCGCGCGCCGCGTCGGCCATCGGCATCATCGAGAAGATGGTCGCCTACGTGAAGCTCAACGCGCCACTCGGGGAGGAGCTCGCGGCCAGCGAGGTCGGGACAGCCATGGCGTTTCTCTGCTCTCCACTCGCCTCCGGCATCACCGGAACCACGCTCTACGTGGACAAGGGATACCACGCCATGGGCATGGCGCTCGAGAGTCCGTCGATCGGGTAGCCACAGTGTGTTGTCGTCCCGCGCGACGTCGAGGGACCTGCTCTTCCGCCGGTGCTCTCAGACCTTGGCCGTCTTCGCCGTGTACATCGCCGCGTCGGCATCACGCAGCGCGTCGTCAGGGTCCTGCCCCGGCCGCAACTCCACCACCCCCGCCGAGAACTCCAGCGGGATCTCGTTGCGGCCACCCTCCGCGAGACGCGCACGCAGCCGTTCGACACGCGCGTGCGCCAACGTGAGGTCCATCCCCTTGCTCACTACGAGAAACTCGTCGCCCGCGTAGCGCACGATGACGTCCGACGGCCGGAAGCTCGTGCGCAGCGCGGCCGCGAACCGCTGAAGACACACGTCCCCGGCAGGATGACCGTAGCTGTCGTTCACCAGCTTGAAGTCGTCGATGTCGCAGAAGACGAGCACGGCGCCGGTCGTGTAGACATCGCGAAATGCCTCGGGTAGCGCGCGTCGATTCGCCAGCTCCGTGAGCGGGTCGCGATCCACGAGCCGACGCAGCTCGTCCTGTACGCTCAACAATCCGGCGTTCGCCGACTTCAGCTCGTGCTGCGCGCGACGCGCCACGCCCATCGTGCCACCCAGCGCGAGCAGCCACTCCGCCGCGAGGTCGATCGACGAGTGGGCACCGAGGAAGAGCGCGATGCCCGATGTCATCGAAGGCGAGTAGGTACCGGCGGGCAGTGTGTTGGCGCCGTATGCCATCGCCTCGATCAGGGCGAAGATGCCGCGTGCGAGAAACGCGATGCCGAGCCACGCGGTCAGCTTCGCGCGCTCGCGAAAGAGCACGGCGCCGCACCAGACGAACAGCACTCCCATGGCGCCCTGCACGGCGATGCCCACCCGGTTGACGTCGGTGAGCAACGCAGCGGATACGAGCATTGACAGCCCGACCAGAGTGCCCAGCGTGCGTCGCGAAAGCCACGTTCCTCCCGGCTCACGCAGTGCCCACGCCCCCTCGATGAGCAGGAGGACATACGCCGCCTTTCCTCCGGCATACAGCGACCGGATGACGACGGAGCCAACCGGCGACGGCGTGAAGAACCAGTAGAGGAACGTCACCGCCAGCGCGGCGAAATTGTACCACCAGCCGCGTGCCCACCACACGACGTCCGCACGCCGCACCGAGCGCGCGAGCGTGGCGTAGAACAGCGCGATCATCAGCACGGAGATGAGCTGCGCCGCCGTGCTCCATCGATACAGCAGCGCGCCCATCACCGGGCGCGCTCCATAATGCTAGGTCGTGCCCGGCTCGGCATCGGCATCGTCGCTGATGGTGATCGGCGGTGCAGGCCGGTCCACCGGTCGCGCGACGATCTCCGGCTGGCCAGCCTTTCGCAGCGTCGCATTGATGGCCGGCAGTCGTCCGTCGAGCGACTTCTTCATCTTCACCAGCTCGCCCTCGAGCTGCGTGGAAAGCTGGGTGAACACCACGGTCGTCTGCTTCGTCGGCGCCGCTTCCGCGCCGCCTGCGATGCCGGCGAGTGCAGCGATCTTGTTGTTGAGACGAATGGGATAGTTCAGAGGATCCTGGCCACTCCGGTTCTTCGTCTGATAGATGGAATCCTCCACGACGGAGAGCTCGCTGCGCAGCGATGCGGCCATCGACCTGAAGTCGTCGAGCGACTGGCCGGTGAGCTTCTTCTCGCGATCGTCGAGCTGCGACTTCACCCAGCGGATCGTCTTCACCGCGTCATGTGCCGCCGTCGTGCGATCGCGCACCGTCTTGAGGAATTCGAACTGTGCGGCGAGGTCGGCCGGCGTGGCGCTCGTGCGAGGGTCCTTCTTCAAGGCAAAGCTCTCCGTGGCCACCGTTCGTCCATCCACGAGCATCCGTACCTTGTATGTACCCGGAGGCGCCACCGGGCCCTGCGTGCCCGCTGCCCACATGATGAGCCCCTCGAACGTGGACGCATCGGGATAGCGCATGTTCCAGTTGAAGTTGTTGATGCCCGCCTTGTTGGCCACGCGTTGCGGTGGTGGCGTGCGCACCGGGCCGTCTTCGTCGTCACCACTGGCTGCCGCTGCGGGAGCGGCACCGGGTGTCGTGCGACCCACAAGACGCTCGGCACTGTCGGTGGCAATGCCTGTCGCCACGAGCGAGTCGATGCGCGTATGCATCCGCGCCGCGCGCGTCACGGAATCGGCCGCCACGGTGGAGTCCTGCTTGCTCGTGAACGACTTGATCAGCTGCCCTCTCGCATCCAGGAACTCCAGCACGACTTCCCGGTTCGCGCTCTTGAGCCAATAGGTCACCACCGGTCCACCGGCGGGACTCGCCGCGACGGGATGCACTGCGGGGCCCGCTGCCGCCGCACCACCACTGCCGCCACCACCACCACCGCGTCCACCGCCGAAGCTCACGCGATAGGCATCTCGCGTCTTGAACAGATGCGCCGCCGACGCCGTCACCGCCGGCGTGAGCTGACGCAACGCCGACAGGTCGTCAATGACCCAGAAGCTCCGGCCATGCGTCGCCGCAATCAGGTCGCCGTCCTTGATGGCGAGATCGTGCACCGGCACTGGCGGCAGGTTGAGCTGCAGTCGCTGCCAGCTGCCTCCGTCGTCGTGCGAGAACCAGACGCCGCGCTCCGTTCCGACGTAGAGCTGACCCGGCTTCTCGTCGTCCTCGCGAATGGCGCGGGTGAACTCCGTGGTGTCGATGCCCGCGTCGATGCGCGTCCAGCTCTTGCCGTAGTCACTCGTCTTCCAGAGATATGGCTTGTTGTCGGCGAGCTGAAAGCGGTTCGCCGCGAGGTACGCCGTGCCGGCGTTGAAGTGCGACGCCTCGATGAGCGAGACGCGCGTGTAGATCGCCATGTCCTTCGGCGTCACGTTTTGCCAGGTCTTGCCGTTGTCGCGCGACACATGGACGAGCCCATCGTCCGACCCCGCCCACAACACTCCCTTCTGCTTCGGCGACTCGGCGAAGGAGAAGATGACGCCGTAGTACTCCACCGACGTCTGGTCCTTGGTGAGCGGGCCACCGGATGGGCCGAGCGTCTTCGGATCGTTCCGCGTGAGGTCCGGAGAGATCACCTCCCAACTCGAGCCGTCGTTCGTCGTGCGATGCACGTAGTTCGACGTCGCGTACAACACGTTCGGATTGTGCGGCGAGAGCACGATGGGAAACGTCCACTGGAATCGATACTTGAGATCGATGGCCGAGTGGCCCATCGGGTTGTCGGGCCATGGATTGATGTTGCGCGTGAGGCCGGTGCGCAGGTCCTTGCGCGTGAGGTGCGCGCCGTAGCTGCCGGCGTAGACGATGTCGGGGTTGTCGGCGCGCGAGGCGATGTAGCCGGACTCGCCACCTCCTGCCTCCACCCAGTCGCGCACGTCGATGCCGCCTGCCTTCCGGCTCGGCCCGCAGAGCGTGCTGTTGTCCTGCTGCGCGCCGCAGATCTGGTAGGGAAAGTGATTGGTCGCGATGACATGGTAGAACTGCGCGGTGGCGAAGTCCTCCTCGCTCCAGGTCTTGCCGCCGTCGGTGGTGACGCTCGCGCCGCCGTCATCTCCTTCGATCATGCGCTGGTTGTCGTTCGGCGCGATCCACAGGTCGTGCGAGTCACCGTGCGGAATACCGCGCACCGGCTTGAACGTCTTTCCGCCATCCGTGGACTTGTTGAAGTTCACGTTGTTGACGTAGACGATGTTCGTGTCCTTGGGGTCGGCGTGGATCTTGGAGTAGTACCACGCGCGCTGCCGCAGCGAACGATCGGCGTTGGTGCGCGTCCACGTGGCGCCCGCATCGTCGGAGCGATAGACGCCGCCGGAATCCGCCTCGATGATCGCGAACACGCGATTGTGATTGGCCGCCGAGACGCTCAGGCCGATGTTGCCGAAGATACCGGCCGGCATGCCCGGGTTGTGGCTGATGTCCGTCCAGTGATCGCCGCCATCGGTGGACTTGAAGACGCCGCTGCCCTTTCCACCGGAGTTGAGCATCCACGGCGTGCGCCCTGCCTGCCAGAAGGCGGCGTAGAGCACGTTGGGATCGTTCGGGTCCATCACCAGGTCGGACGCGCCGGTGGAGTCGTTGCGGAAGAGGATCCGGTCCCAGCTCTCGCCGCCGTTCTTCGAGCGG
>JBBQDT010000032.1:0-33459 GCA_038319955.1 Gemmatimonadales bacterium
GGGTCCTAACAGCAAGGGATGACATGGGTTGGTCTCCGGTGATGCGACAGTGGGACCGTCGCATGTGGCTCTGGTTGCTCCGTTCACGCGCGAGGAACTAACCCACGCGCTGTTCGGAGGCCAGCCCAGTCATAACTTCTATGCCGCACATCGAGCACTGGCGCGTAGTACGCCATTGGCGTATACTGCTCCATGCGCTTCATCGAGACGCCGGTCTTCACCTCCAGTGTCCGCCGCCTCCTCGATGATGAGCAGTATCGCGCGCTCCAGCTGGCGCTCGTCCTCCGTCCGGAGCAAGGAAAGCTGATTCCCGGAGCGGCCGGACTGCGCAAGCTTCGCTGGGGCGCCGAGGGACGCGGAAAACGGGGTGGCGTCCGCACGATCTATTATTGGGCGGTCGAGGAGCATGTGTGCTATATGCTCTACGTCTACGCCAAGAATGAGCAGGGCGATCTCACGCCCGCACAGGCGAAGGCGCTCGCGCGCCTGGTCCGGGAGGAGTTCAAATGAAGGCAGCGGCGTTCGAGGAGTTGCTGACCAGCGTCCGGCAGGCGGGCGAGATTCGCCGCGGCCGGCGGAAGCCGTCACGGACGGCCACCTTTAAGCCGGCCGACGTCAAAGGACTGCGGACGGACCTAGGACAATCGCAGGTCGAGTTCGCGCTGATGATTGGCGTCAGCGTGGCCACCCTGCGCAACTGGGAGCAGGGGCGCCGCACACCGGATGGTCCCGCGCTCGCCCTGCTCCGCGTCACCGCGCAGAATCCCGCCGCCGTCGTCGAGGCCCTGCATCGAGGTCCGAGCCGCGGTGCGGCATAACGAACGCTGCACTTGGCAAGGAATCTGAGGATGGCGCCCGCTAACGCGGGCGCTTTATTTGACTTCCTTGCAAGTGAGCTCTGGCGTTAGGCGTCGCCCACCCAACATCTCATGGCCAGTCCTACGCGTCTCGACACTCCGCGCCTGGTGCTCCGCCCGCTGACGGTGGACGACGTCGAGCCGTTCTACGCGCGGCTGGTGTGCGACCCGGTCGTGATGGCATTTTATCATGCCTACGCGGAGCCGCTAACAGATTCCGAGCGGCGCGAGCGCGCGCAGCGGGACTTCTTCGAGCACTTCTCCGACGGCCGGGTGCGCTTCGGCTACGTCTGCTGGGCGGTCACGACCCGGACGCCGGTCGCCAGTGCGGCCGGGGCGCCGATCGCCGCCGGCGAGCTGGTCGGCTGGGCCGGGGTCGTCACGCCGGCGCTCGCAGACCCCGCGCTCGGTCCAGAGCTGGCGTACATGGTCGCCGCAGCGCTTCACGGATATGGGCTGGCGACGGAGGCGGCCGGTGCGGTTCTAGCCGACGCGTATACCCGCTATGACCTCGCCGCCGTGCACGCTGTTGTGGACGCGCCGAATGGGGCGTCGCGTCGGGTTCTCGCGAAGCTTGGGTTCGCGGACCGAGGGCGGGTGCGGGTGTACGGCTCCGATGAGATGATCCTGTATACGCATGTCCGAAACGAGGCAGCAGGGTTGCGCGGCGCGGCGCCGTCTAACGAATTGTTGCAGCCGCCGAGCGAATTAGGGTAGCTCGCTGCGCTCGCATTTTGTGTGTTCGCTCGCAGCTGAACATGGCGTTAGCAACTGTCTCGAAAGTCAAGCGGGTGTGAGCTGTCCGCTGGCAATCGCCTCGCTCCATGGAATGCGCGTTCGCACGATGGTGTTGAGCATGGTGAGCAGTTTCCGCATGCAGGCGACGAGGGCGAGCTTCTTCGGCTTGCCGGCCGCGACGAGACGCACGTAGAACACGCGAATGGCCGCATTGCGTTTCGTCGCCACCAGCGCCGCCATGTACAGCACCGCGCGCACGGGACTCCGTCCACCTTGGACGAAACGTCGACCCCGCATCGTCCCGGAGTCACGGCTCAGTGGGGCGACGCCGACGAGCTTCGCGATCTCACGGCGCGAGAGGCGACCCAATTCCGGCAGCGCGGCCAAGAGCGTCCGTGACATCACCGGCCCGACGCCAGGGACACTTTGCTGCAACTCGTCGCGCTCACGCCACGCCGGACTCGCTTTCACCATGTCGCCGAGATCCGCATCCGTCATACGGAGCTCGCGCTCGAGAAAGACGATGTGTGCCTTGAGGCTCTTCTTCACAAGGCGCTTGCCTTTCCCGAACACCTGCCCCGTGCGGTTCTTCTCGGCCTGCAGCATGTCCAGCAGCTGTCGCCGTCGCGTGAGCAGCGCGTCGAGCTCCTGCGCGTGCTCATCGGGGATACGCCGCAGCGCGGGTCGCACCACATCGGCGAATCGGGCAAGAATATCCGCGTCGAGACGATCCGTTTTCGCCAACTGCCCGGTGGCCTTCGCGAAGTCGCGTACCTGGCGCGGATTCACCACGATGGCCGGCAGGCCCGCCGCGACCAGCGCGGCGACACAAAGCAGCTCATATCCGCCTGTCGCTTCGAGCACGATCAGTTGCGCGCCCACCGAGCGGATCCGCTCGACCAACGTGCGGACACCGCGTTCATCATTCGCGACCGAGAACCGCTCCGCACTAGGGAGTACACTGACCACGAGCTCTGCCTTCGCTACATCAATGCCGACGAACATGCGCCCGGTCTCCGAAGAAAGGTGTCGCGTCGCCCGGTCTTGTGTAGAATTCGGGCTCGGACGGTAGCCGGCCCCCGCAACTGTTCGGGCTCTACGACGAAGGAATCGCGACGCCGCTCCCGCTAACGCACGGTGTTTCCCACCCAGGCAACATCGAGCTGGCGCCGCGATCAGAATGCCTGCAAACTCTCCCGAGAGCTAGATACAAGGCAGCCCGCAGGCGTACTGTCACTGACGCTGGCTTCTTCCCTACCAACCCACTGTCTCTAAGGACGTTTGCTCTTACGCGGTATCGTTACACGGCGACATGCCGACGCATCGGCCTCGCGCTCGCCTTTCGCTCGTGAGCATCACGTGAGCCGCAGTCAACTCAGACCCACCCACACGGACCCGCCCCGTATGCATCGCTACTCCGGATTCCGTCACGCCGCTCTCCTCTCGTTCGCTCTGTCGAGCCCTTGCTTTGCGCAATACATCACTGGCGCGCGAGATGACCAGGCAGCGCGTGTCGACAGCATCTTCCGAGCGTTCGACCGGACCGATTCTCCCGGCTGTGCGCTCGGCGTGTATCAGGATGGAGCCGTCCGATACGCCCGTGGCTACGGCATGGCCAGCCTGGAGCATAGCGTACCGCTCTCGCCGCGCTCGGTGCTGGACGTGGGATCGATCTCAAAGCAGTTCACGGCGATGTCGATGCTGATCCTCGAAAAGGAAGGCAAGCTCTCCCTCGACGATCCGATTCGGAAATACTTCCCCGAGATGCCGGCGTACGCGGATCACATTACCTGGCGCCGTGCGCTCAGCCAAACCAGCGGATTGCGCGATCTGTGGACCATGTGGGGCCAGACCGGGCGGACCTTCGCCGGCGACACGGTCGACGCGCTGAACGTCATCTTTCATTCAGCCGAGCCGAACTACACGCCGGGCGAGCGGTATCTCTACACCAACACGGGGTGGATCCTGGCCGCGCAGGCGGTTTACCGCCTGACCGGGAAGACGCTGGCGCAATTCGCCCAGGAGAGGATTTTCGGACCGCTCGGCATGCGCGATACGCGATTTCTGTCGGACCGCTCTGCGATCATCCCGAATCTCGCCGAGAGCTACGGGCCGCGCAGCGGCGGATTCCGGATCGTGCGCTCCGAATACGACGGCGCGATCCAGGGGCCGGGCGGGATCCACACCACGGTCGAAGACTTCGGCCGCTGGCTCAACAACTATGACACCGCCACCGTCGGCGGGCGCGACATCATCCAGACCATGACGACGCCGACGAAGTTGAACAATGGGTCCGCGGCGAGGTCTGGGCCTGGCATGGCATACGCGGTCGGTTTGACGGTCGGGACGCTCCGCGGCCTGCGCGTCGTCGCGCACGGGGGAAGTTGGGGCGGGTTTCGCGGTCACTTCCTTCGCTTCCCCGACCAGCGATTCGCGGTGGCGACCTTCTGCAACCTGACGACGTCAGGACCGGATTCTCTCGCGGCGAAGGTGGCCGCTGTCTACCTGGGCGACCGGATGCAACCCGACACGATCGCCGTCTGGACGGTCGCGCTGGCCGGGGAGCCGCGGGTCGCTGCGTCGGTCGCCACGCTCCGCAGCTTCGCGGGGGTATGGCGGAACATCGAGCGCGGCGAGGTCCGGCGCACTTTGGTGAAGGGGGACACGCTCGTCTCGGCTGGAGATCCTCCGACGGCGTACGTGTCGTTAGGTGCCGGTCGTTTTCGGGCTCCGCGAACCGAGATCCGCTTTGAGGGAGGAACGGGGAACGGCGGCGCGCCCACGCACATGATGGTCCGCACGCCAACGGATACGGTGACGTTCGCGCGGGTCGACACGGTCGTGCTCGACGCGGCGAAGCTCGCCGAGTACGCCGGTGACTATCGGAGTGACGAGGCGGAGGTGACGCAGAGCTGGAGAGTAGAAAAGGGACAGCTCGTGGTATACGTGGGATACCGGCGACTCGGCGTTCTGGAGCCAACGTACAAGGACGGCTTCACGCGGGGCGGTAGCGTGATCGACCTGGTGCGCGACGCCAAGGGCCGGATCACCGGGTACGTGGTCGAATCGGGGCGGGTGCGGGACCTGCGGTTCACGCGGCTGCGGTAGCGCGTTCCTGCGGACAGCGAGAATGCCACACGCGACTTGCCCCCGACTGAATGAACTTCACTGAGTGAGCATTTCCCGCCACCTGCCTACCGAACGCTGAAGCTGACAAAGTAGCTATTGATCGCACGCGCTCCGCGCGCACTTTTATTTGAATCCTTTGCAGCTTAGCTGGGGCGTTCGACCGCGACGAGTATGGATATTTCACAGAATCCATTTCACGAGCCCGCACCAGAGAGCGACTCCCGGGTAACGAACCCCGAGCGGTTCCGGCCACTGCACCAGCACGCGCTCGATCTGCTCGCGCGGCTGGAGGAGACGCACGATGTTCGCCGGAGCGATGCATTCGACGTCCAGCCGGGGGTCATGCAGCCGTTCGATTACGCCCGTCCGCCCGTGACACTCACACCCGTCGCGCCGGACGCGACACGCGTAGCCATCGCCTTCACTACCTTCCCCAGCTTGGTGATCCGGTACGGGCGCTGGCACGCACAGCCCTTCCCATCGTGTGGGTGTGACGCGTGCGCCAGAGACGCGGTGAGCGAGGCCTCGCGTTTGGATGAGATCCTTGAGAACGTCGTGGCCGGGCGGTTCTCGGGGAACTCCACGGCAGACGACACACACCGCTTGATGTCGAGATCCATGCCTTGCGCAGAACGCACGCGGCGTTGCGGATGTCCTGCACGAGGGTTTCAACGTTGGTCCGCTACGGCGGCCTAACTCGGCGGTTTCCGAGTCGCGGCCATGCGGTCATCGAGTGCATGGTGCAATACAACTCCCGGCGCCATACTCAGCTGATGCCCACTCTCGCCGAACGGCTGACCCGGTCACTGGTGGATCGCTACGCGATCGAGCGCCAGGTGGGGGAGGGGGGCATGGCGACGGTCTTCCTCGCGCGCGATATCCGGCACGATCGGCGGGTGGCCATCAAGGTACTGCGCGAGGACGTGACGCAGCGCTTGGGTGTCGAGCGATTCCTGCGGGAGATCCGGACGACCGCCACGCTGAGTCATCCGCACATCGTTCCCCTGCTCGATTCAGGCGAAGCGGACGGAATCGCGTATTACGTGATGCCGTTCGTCGAGGGCGAGACGTTGCGCGATCGCCTCGATCGCGAAGCACAACTGCCTGTGGCAGATGCGGTCCGCATCGCGTGCGACATCGCGGGCGCACTTGACTACGCACATCGTCACGGCTTCGTGCATCGGGACGTGAAGCCGGCGAACATCCTGCTGCACGAGAATCGGGCACTGGTGGCCGACTTCGGGATTGCGCTGGTGCTCGAAGGCAGCGGCGGCGTGCGGCTCACCGAAAGCGGCATGAGCATCGGGACTCCGCAGTACATGAGTCCCGAGCAGGCGATGGGTGAGAAGCACGTCACCGGGCGGACTGACATCTTTGCCTTGGGCTCGATGCTATACGAGATGCTGGCCGGCGAGCCGCCATTCACGGGCGAAACGGCGCAGGCCATCGTGGCGAAGATGATGACGACGTCGCCCGTCCCCATTCGCGACGTTCGGCCCACCGTGCCCGCGTATGTCGCCGCCGCCATTGATGGCGCGCTGCAGAAAGTCGCCGCCGATCGGTTCGGCACCGCTGCTGAATTCGCCGATGCGCTGCAGCGTCGCGATGGCGAAGGAACGTTTGCCACAGCGGCGCACGGGCGCGATTCGCGACGGACGGCATGGCTGGTCGCGGTTGGCGCGCTCGTCGTTGCGACGGCCGCGGGTGCCGGAGCAGTGATTGCGCGGACCTTCACCGGCGCGCGTTCGACGGAGGCGATCGTCGCCCGTGCGGTCATCCCCCTGGCGCAAGATCAGCTGCTCGTCATCCGCCGCCAGAGCGATCCGCTCGACATCTCGCGAGACGGTAAATACCTGGTTTACGCAGGTGACGACGCCGGCAAGTCGCAGCTCTTTCTGCGGCCGCTGGCCGACACGATCACGCGGGTCGTTCCGGGAACTGCCGGCGCCACCACACCATTCTTCTCACCCGACGGCGAATGGATTGCGTTCTTCGCCGACGGCAAGCTGAAGAAGGTGACGCGAAGCGGCGGTGCGCCGATCGATGTCCTCGACGTCCCCGCTCCGGAATTCGGAGCGACGTGGGGCACCGACGGCAACCTGCTCTATGCGACCGGCGACAGCGCGCTGCATCGGGTGCGCAGCGACGGCACCGGCGCAGTCGAGATCATCGCCGAGCCGAAGTTACCCGCGCGACGTCACGCGCTGGGCGCGCTTCGGTGGCCGGCATTGCTCCCCGACAACGCGCGCGCCATGGTCAGCACCGATTCCGGAATCGGTGTCGTGGATGTCGCTTCCGGCGAGGTGCGCATCGTGCTCCGTGGGCGCCAAGCGCGATACCTCCCGACGGAGCAGTTGCTGTTCGACGACACCGAAGGACGCGTTCGCGTCGTGGGCTTCGACGTCCAGCGCGGCACGGTGCAGGGCGCGTCGACCCCGGTGTTCGAGGCCTTTCGTGGTCCAGGAGGGGGCGCCACGTACTTCACGGTGTCGGACAACGGCACGCTGGTATACATGCCCGGCGGATTTCAACGATCGCTGGTTCGCGTGAATCGCTACGGTCGGGAGACTCCGCTCACCGCGGAGCCGCGCGGCTATCGATTTCCCAACGCCTCTCCAGACGGCAAGTCCGTGGTCGTCACCGTCGATCCTCGGCCCTCATCCATCTGGATTGTCGATGCAACGACCGGGCAGGCGTTTCCGCTCACGACAGACAAGAGGAGTTCTATCGCCGCGGTCTGGTCGCCCGATGGCAAGCGCGTCGCGTTCAACCGCGGCGCCGGCCCTGGCGCAGCAGGCGGGATCGCCTGGATGACGGCGCAACCAGGCGCGGAAATCCACAGTGTCTTCACGGCGAGCGCCCAGGGTCGGCTGGGCCAGTTCTATCTCAGCCACTGGACGGATGCCGCCGGCTTCCTTGGTATCCAGATAGACGCCCGAGCACGCGCGGACATCGTGCAGTTCCGGATGGGCGACAGCACCGTCAACCCTGTCGTGTCGTCACCGGCTGAAGAGCGAGATCCCGCGTTGTCGCCGGACGGGAAGTGGCTGGCGTACTCCTCGGACATCTCGGGGGCGACCGAGGTGTATGTCCGTCCGTATCTGCAGGCAGGCTCCGGCGTCCTGGTGTCGGCGCGTGGCGGCACGGAACCGAGGTGGTCTCGCGACGGCAAGGAGCTCGTCTATCGCTCCGGTTCGCGCATCATGTCTGTTGTTCACCAGCCACACTCCGGCTCGGACGCGTACAGCGCCCCACAACTGTTGTTCGACGGTGCGTACGATTTTTCCCAGGATCACAACTGGACGCTGAGCCCTGACGGCAGCTTCATCATGATCAAGGCAGATCCGACGACGGGACGACAGCTGCGCGTTGCCTTCAACTGGTTCGACGAACTGCGCGCCGCTTCGAAGGCGAAGTAGGCGAGTTGCTTCCATTGCGGGTCTCGACGTCGTGGGCTCCGGGATCTGTGAGGCGTACAGCGCTTTCGCCTAGAGAGTTCGCTCGCTTCACAAACGCGCCGCAGCTGAACGTTAGCGTCCCCTGGCCGCGGCGGTGGGCTATCGCATGGTAGGGGACTGCTGCCATGTTGACGTCTCCGGGCGCTGTACGCCCACACCGTGAGGCGGCCAATAGCGAGGTTCCACACCATGCTCGCGCACTCGCTCCGCGTCGTGCGCTTCGCGTGCGGCGTGCTTGCGTCGTTGGGTGCTGTCGGCCTGCTGTCGCGCGCGGCGGCGGCGCAGCAGGCGATCTCCACGTACCAGGTGGACATCGGCGCACCGGCGACGTCGGTGGCACAGGCGCTCGCCACGCGGCCGACGCGCATGGCTGCTGCGCTGGAGGCACAGGCGTGTGGAAACGAGCTACGCTTCCTCACCGACGCACAGGCGCGCGCGACTGGCGAGGACGTCGTGAGCGTCCTGGTCGCGAAGGTCGGGTGGCTGCGGCTCGGCGCCCGCTCCTGCAGTTTCCACGTCGAGTTTCCCATCGGCGCCGGATTCGACAAGGACGCGTTCAACGCGACGTTCGCGGCGTTCTACGGGACGGACTGCGCGCAGCCCGTCACGTTCGCGGCGTACGAGCCGGCGTCGGAAATCGAGCGCAGCGAAGGAATAGTCGCAGGTCACGTGCGCGCGACGTTCCTGCTGTCGGCGCTCTGCCTCAAGCGACAGGTCAACCAGGTGATCATGTCGCTCGAGGTGCGCGGGCAGCTCGGGAGCAGCAAGCTTCCGTGCCACATCATCGACGGCACGACCGACGGCGAGTGGGACGTCTCGGTGCGCGATCTCGTGCGCATCTACTATCTCGCGGGCAACGTCAACCTCACGTTCAGCGCGCCGGGCGGCGCGATCCTCGACACGGCCACCGCGCGCCACATCCGCGACGACCTGCTCACGATCGACGGCGCTCCGGGGCCGGACGACTATGCGCTGACCGGTTGCGGCAATACCGAGCGCAGCACCGGCAGCCCGCAAGACCGCGCTGACGAGCGCAGTTGGGCCGAGGACAACTTCGCGTGGTTGGGCGATGTGTGGGACGTCCTGAAATGGTTCCTGCTCATCATCCTGATCGTCCTGCTCGTCATCCTCACCATCTTCACGCTGGGCGCCGGGTTGCCGCTGCTGGTCACCGTGGTCGCGGTCGCGGTGGAGGTCGCGGCGACCGGGGCGCTCATCGCGCTGGCGATCGCGATGCTCGTGCGACTGCCGGAGACGGAGAATCATCTCCTGATGATCAACACGTCACGCTATCTGACGAATCAGATCATCATCGACGCCAATCCCGACGACGCACACTTCTTCGTGGACGACCAGCGCGAGGTGAAGTCGTGGTTGCTGCATCGCATGCAGTCGATCGCGACTGGCGATTTCCAGGAGTACAACGCGCGGCCGTACCAGCGCTACAGCATCATCGCGCTGCTCAACCTGCACGACTTCGCGCGCGACGACGATCTCGCCACCGCGACGAGCATCGTGCTCGATCTGGCGACCGCGAAGTTCGCGGCGGGGAGCGACGGGGCGCGGCGCGTCGTGCCGTTCCGCCGCCTCGTGGAGCACGTCGAGGACGACATCGCCGACAAGCACCGGCTCACCGACGCGTTGGGCGGCAGCGACTATCAGGTCGCGTTCATGACCGCCTACGCGGGCCTCACGAGCCAGTTTCCGGCGCATCGCGCCATGCTCCACACGGCGTTCGAGATGATCTATCCGGCCACCTCGCGCTGGGCGCCCGCGCCCGCCGTGATGCAAGTCGCGTTGGGCGAGAAGCCGGAGTTCGACCAGCGCATCCATCACGCTGGCATCGAGATCTTCTCGCGCACGCGGAGCTTCCTCGTGAGCGCGGGCGGCGTGCGCCGGCCGGCCGCGACGCCGGCGAGGCTCGGACCGCTCGAGGTGGGTGAGAGCTGCAACGATCGCGGCGTCGCGATGCCCACGGTGCTGATCCCGAGCGGTGGCGGCTATCTGGCCGATCCGGCGCGCAAGCTGCCCGCACTCGTGCGACGCACCGACTTCCTGCGCATCGAAGGGTTCTACTACTACTACCTGCGCGAGGGGAAGTGCATCGTGCCCAACACCGACGCCCAGGGTGGGCCGCCGCCCGGCATCGACCCCGACATCAACAAGCGCACGCACAGTTGGAGCCACGACGACAACGTGTGCGTGCACCGCGGCTTCGCGTGCGGAACGAACATCGTCGTGCCCGACTCGCTCGCGACGTGTCTCAAGACGCGACCGGGAACGCCGTGGTCGTTCATCAGCTCCGCACATTGCGCCGCGCTGCCCGGAACGAGGCCATTCTACATCGTGCTGTATCGACGCCCCTGCCCTGCGTTCGCTCGCGAGTGCCTGAACAACTGGGGCTTCTTCGAGGCCGTGGAAGCCGTGCCATCCAGCGACCCGGGCGCCGCCTTCCATGCGTTCATCGCGAAGGTCATCGCGGACAATCCCGATGCGTTGATCGCGACGCCGACGGTGGTGCCGCCATTGGGCACCGCCCTCGCCGGTACATACGTCTCGTCTCGAGGCGAGCGCATCGCATTCGACGCATCCGTGACGATGCGCGATGGCGACAAGCCCGGTGTGCGCTCGGTGAATGGCGCGGCCGAGCCGAATCTGAGCGCGTGGCCGCTCGCCTCGGGCGGCGTGATCAACTCGAAGCTGTGTACGACCGGATTTCCGCTCGCCTTCAACGGTCAGATCGAAATCTCGGGATCGACCGGCGGCGTGACCATCGACTTCTGCGACTGGCAGAAGCCGAAGCGCACGGAGCACTGACCATGACCACGCGACGACTCCTGACGTGCCTGACGATGCTTTCGCTCGCGCTCACGCGCGCGGCGCACGCGGGCGGCACCGTCACGGCGTGCACGACCGACGTGCAGGGCGGCGCAGGGCTCAACCTCGCCACCGCGCTCGCCGGCGGCGGGGCCGTGACGTTCGCCTGCAAGGCCGGCACGACGATCGCTGTCACGCAGGCGTACGTCATCGGCGGAACCGTGCTCGTGGACGGCGGCAACCGCGTCACGCTGACCGCGAACTCGTACCGTGCGATGTTCCTGGTGAACGGCACGCTCACGATGCAGCACATCGCGCTGCGACAGCCGTATGTCGGCTTCGCGACGAGCCCCGGCGTGCGTGGGATTGCGGCCGGCCCGGGCACGCTCACGCTGTACGACGTGCAGGTGCGCGGCTCGGTGAATCCGTTCTACGTCGAGACGATCACCGTCGATCACAGCCTGTTCGAGAACAACAACACCTACGTGCTCATCACCGCGGGCACGGCCGTCATCACGAACAGCGACTTCGTGAACAACACCGGCGCCATCGTGCTACGCGACAACCGGCCGGCGGGGAGCGGTCGGACGACGGTGGCCGACGTGTCGGATTCGCGATTCCGGGACAACGCCACGGCGATCACATGGAAGGGCCAGCTCCGCGTCCGGCGCAGTGCATTCGATCGCAACCGCAACCCCAGCCGCTCTGGCGGGGCGATCCGCGTGTCAGGCACCGCCGTGATCGAGCATTCCTCGTTCTCCGACAATCTCGCCAAGGAAGGCGGCGCCGTCTGGCTGGATGGCGGGACGCTGTCGCTCCGGCGCGCGACGTTCAGGCGCAACGTCGCGCAGGTGGGCGACGGCGGTGCGATCGGCGTCGGCGAGCTGACGTTTGGCAGCGTGCTTGCGCGCTACTCCACGTTCACCGAGAACCGCGCGACGGGGCGCGGTGGTGCGATCAAGCTCGCCCTCGCGACGCCCGGCGTGCCCGCGCTCCAGGGTGGGCCGAACACGTTCGCGCACAACACGGCGCGTGAGGGCGGCGCGATCTACGCCGCGTTAGGCCGCGTGCAGCTTGCCCGCGCGATCTTCCTCGACAACACCGCCACCGTCGACGGCGGCGCGGTGTACGGCTCGCGCCGCGGTTCGCCGATGGGCCTCGTGCTCGCGAACAGCCTCGTCGCGCGCAATGGTGCGCCCGACGGCGCCGCTTTCTCCGCCGCCGCGATCACGCTCGTCAACACGTCCGTCGTCGACAACACCGGCGGCACCGCGATCGCGCCGAAGCCGTTGTCGCACTTCGCGGAGCCCGGCGCGCGCGGCGTGCTCGAGCTGCGCAACGCGCTCGTCTCGCGGAACCCCGGCGGCAACTGCGGCACGCCGCCGGCGGGCCTGGTGCTCGTGCACAACGGCCACAACCTGCAGTTCCCGGGCAATGCGTGCGGCGCGGCAGTGCCGATCGCCGATCCACGGCTCGGCGCCAAGTACGCACCGCAGTTCGGCAGTCCTGCGTACGCGTCCGGCGAGAATGCGCTGTGCGTCGCCGCGCCGATCTCGTCGCGCGACGTGTACGGCGCCACGCGTCCGCAGGGCGCCTCGTGCGCGCTCGGCGCCGTGGAGGGCGATCTCGATCCACGACGCACGCGGCGCGTGCGCGACGACCCGCGCAGCGCGACGTTCTCCGGCTTCGGCGCGCTGTCCGCGTTGCGCGCGCTGTGGCGATGACCGGGGGCGCGTTCGCGGTACCTGCTTCATAGCGTCTCGACGTTCGACGTTCACCCCGCGCGCAGTGCGACTGCCGGATCAATGTGCGCCGCTCGGAACGCTGGGATCCAGCACGCGCCAAATCCCGACGATGGCCATGATGAGCGCCACGACGGCGAGCGTCGCCGCATTCGCCTTGGCGCGTATCACGAAGCCGCCCGAAGGCAAGTCGCGGACGGGCCGTCGTCGCCGTCCGTAAACCTTCGATCGACCGCCGGCAACAGGCCCATCACGGAGAAGTAATTCCCCGTCACGACCCCGACGTCGATGCGCACCGCATCATCGTCGCCCACGAGCGTGAGGGTGACGGGCGAATATTCGGCGATGCCGGCGAGCGCCGTTGATGCGGTACGGAAGTCCGCAATCTCGGGAACGGAAAAGAACACGTCCTCGCCGCCGGGGCCGCGGGTGGACTGCCTCAGGTACATCCGGCGGTCGCCCTCTCACGGTGCGGCAGTGGCTTGAGCATGACACCGCGCACCACGCTGAACATCGCGGTGGTGGCGCCTATGCCCCAGTCCGAGCGTGACCACCACGGCAAGCGCGAAGCCTCTGGCACGCAACAGACTTCGGGCGGCGCATCGCAGGTCGGCGACAACCATGGGAGTGTCCTTCGGTGATGGACTGGTGAGCAGCCCGCATCATGCCGACGGCGGCGCGTGAATAGTCACTTCATCGACGTCACATGCGCGACGAGTTGGTCGAGAGCGATCTCGGTCCCCTGCTGCCAACCCGACGTCTTGTTCGTCTCGAAGTCCGCTTCATCCCGGTGGAGCGCAGTGAAGACATAGCGAGTACCTGATCCCACGCTCTCCATCGTGATGATGGCGGTGATCGGAATGTCATCAAAGACAGCCGGACGATACTCGGGGAACAACATGGAGGTCCAGACGAGTCGCTCCATCGGAACGACCTCCAGGAAACACCCGACGTTGGGAACGTCCCGACCGTCCTCTACGGCGATGTCGATGCGGAAGATGCCGCCCGGTCGCACGTCCATTTCGGCACGCGACACACGTCCCCACGCCTTGGGCATGTACCACTCCTTGACGTGCTCCGGTTTCGTCAACGCTTCCCAGACGAGCCTCGTGGGCGCATCGATGAATCGTTCGAAGACTAAATCGAGTTTCGGATTGATCGTGAAGTGCTTGCTCATGATTTGGACTCGTTCTCCGCGAGTTGTTTGACGTATTGGTCGAATTGGTCAAACCGAGCTTCCCACAACCGACGACGCGAGGTCAGCCAATCTTCAACGACCTTGAATCGTTCGGGGGCGATCTCGTACGTCCGTACACGTCCGCGCTTCTTCGACTTCACCAGTCGGCTCTGTTCGAGCACCGAGAGGTGCTGTACGAACGACGGGAGTTGCATGTCGAACGGTGCCGCCAGTTCGCTGACGGTGGCCGGACCGACCGAGAGTTGCTCCAGCACCTTCCGCCGAGTCGAATTGGCCAAGGCATAAAACACGTCGTCCGCGACTGCGGATTGCACCATGACAACACCAGTCGATTGGTTGGGTAACCCTACCTACTCGAGACACTATATCGCCGGATAATACTAAGGTCAAGGCCTAAGTATTGTAAGACCGTCCGCTTTCTCTCGCCTCAGCGCGCGATCCGACACCATGGGCATCGACGACACCACCGGCGACCACGTGCGAGTTCGAGTGCCTATGCGCTCACTCGCGACGATGCTCGTGTATTTCATGGTGACGTTCGTCATGACATGGGCTGCGTGGATTGGTGCTGGTGTCATTGCGCCAGATGTCAGCGGCGCGCACGGCATCACCGGGACGGTGCTGATCTACGTCGGGCGTTTGCGCCGGCAATCGTCGCCCTGACAATGACGCGGATCGATAGCGGACGGGCGGGCGTAGCTGCGCTGATCGAGCGCCTCTTTCAGGCAGATCTGGCACCGCAGTGGTACCTCTTCGCGATCGGCTACATGGTCGGCATCAAGCTTACGGCGCCACCCTTCTTTCGACCATCGTTCTTGGTCAGGCGGGCGAAGAACTCGGCTGGCGTGGCTACGCGCTCCCGAGACTCGCAGCGCGGTTCGGCTATGCGTGGTCGAGCCTGATCATCGGTACGATCTGGGCGCTGTGGCACCTCCCGCTTTTTTACATCGCGGGGGCGGACAAGACCGGCCAGTCATTTCCCATCTGGGGACTTTCGGTGATCGCACTCTCCGTCGCGATCACGTGGCTTTACGACCACACCGGCGGAAGTCTTCTGCTCACCATGCTGATGCACGCGGCGACCAATAACCTCGGCTCGATCGTGTCGAGCGCCACCCTGGGCGCGACCGATGTGTGGACTTTCCGTGCATCACCGATGATGACGCTGACACTGGTTGGGCTCTGGATCCCGGCGGCGTGGTTTCTTGTGAAAATGCCACGCTACGCGCGGACCTGACAGTGTCTGCTCATGTCGTGCGCCGGTGGTCGTTGGCCCTGCGTGTACTCGCGTTCAGCGACCCGCACTTCAATCCATTCAGCGGTCCCACCCTCGTCGACGGCGTGACCGCACTCGACAGCGCACGCCCTCCCTGCGGCACCAGATTGGCTATCCGTCCACCCGCCTGATCGTCTCCGACAGCCTCGCCCACGGGACGCCGAGTATGGAGACCTGCATCTGGTTGAGCAGGGAGCGTCCGTCGGGTTGGAGGTAGAGCGACTGGTCGACATACACGGCGGGCTGCCGCAGCAGATACCGCAGGTGAAAGCGATTGCCGCTCGATTCGGCGATCACCTCACCCTTGGCGTCGCTGAGCGTGGCCGAGAAATGCGTGTCGTCGACGCGACGGAGGAGCCAGGTGCGTGCTTCTACCCTGCCGCTGCCGAAGGTGATGGTCTGGTCCAGCCGGAACTGGCCGTCGGCCTGCGTCGCGCCCGTGCTCTCGACACGGAGGGGGCGCTTCGACCCGAAGCGAACGTCGAGCGTGCCTTCACCGGCCGTGCGGCCGGAGAAGAATTGCACCGGATCGAAAACGGGTGTGGGCGCGACTTCAGGCCGCGAGGGGTAGCCAGCCAGACATCCGGTGGCTCCGAGGAGCATGAACATGGAAAGGGCGCCGGCGGTGGCGTGTCGAAGGGTCATTGCCCAGGTGTCTGGCACTATCTGTTCCCTTGACGGTGGTTACGTCACCGGGCGGGGCAGTGTCCAGAAGCCTGTTGCCGGTCCGTAGGCTCGGCTTACATCCGCCAACGCCTGCGATCATGATTAGGTCACGGCCAGCACCAGCCTCCACTGGCCGCCGAAGAGTCCCCCACCATCGAGACGGAGCCGTCCCCAGATGAAGAGTCGATTCGCCGCGTCGAGGTATGCGACCCACCGCCATGCCGCGATGCTCGCACTGTGCTCCGCCGTGCTCGCCGCGGGATGCAGTTCCGCGGCAGTGTCCACCGCCCCGTCGCCCGTGGTGTCCGCACCGCGATTGGTGCCTCAGCCGGCGTCGATGAGCATGAGTGGTGGCGACCCATTCATCATCGCCGCCACGACCACCATCGTCGTCGACGGCTCGAGTGCCGAAGCAGCACGCACGGCCGAGCTGCTCGCCGCCGCGTTGCGTCCGTCGACGGGATTTCCGGTGCCGGTGTCCGCATCTGCCGCGGCAGGTAGCATCACGCTGCGCCTCTCGCCCGACCGCGCCGCACTCGGCGACGAGGGCTATGACCTCTCCGTCACGCGCGATTCGGTGCGCATCGTCGCCTATCGGCCAGCCGGTCTCTTTCGTGCCACCCAGACGATCCGGCAACTGCTGCCCGCGGCGATCGAATCGGACATGAAGATCTCGAACCTGCGCTGGGCCATTCCCGCATTGACGATCAGCGACCAGCCTCGCTTCGCGTGGCGCGGCGCAATGCTCGATGTGGCACGCCACTTCTTCACCGTGGACGAGGTGAAGCAGTACGTCGACCTGCTGGCGCTCTACAAGCTCAACGTGCTGCACCTGCATCTCTCCGACGATCAGGGCTGGCGCATCGAGATCAAGTCGCGGCCTGAGCTCACGGCGGTGGGCAGCAAGACGCAGGTGGGTGGCGGACCAGGCGGCTTCTATACGCAGGCGGAGTTTGGGGACATCGTCCGCTATGCGCAGGACCGGCACATCATGATCATCCCGGAGATCGACATGCCGGGTCACACGAACGCCGCGCTGTCGGCCTTTCCGGCGTTCAGCTGCAGCAAGCGGCCTTCGGTGCTCTACACCGGCACGGATGTCGGCTGGAGCACCTTCTGCGTGGAGAACGAAGGATCGTACGCGCTCATCGACGACATCGTGCGCGAGATTGCCGCGATCTCACCCGCGCCGTACTTCCACATGGGCGGCGACGAAGTCGAAGCGCTGACGCCGGCGCAATACGCGCTGTTCGTCGAACGTGTACAGGACATCGTTTCGAAGCATGGCAAGCAGATGATTGGCTGGGAGGAGATCCTCCACGCACGGCTGCGCAGCGGCACCGTCCTTCAGCAGTGGCGCAACGATTCGCTGCCGACAACGCTGCACGCGGGAGGCAAGATCATCGTCTCGGGCGCACGGAAGACGTACCTCGACATGAAGTACACGCAACAGACGGAGCTCGGCCTCACCTGGGCCGCGATCATCGAGGTGAAGGATGCCTACGACTGGAACCCCGGCGCCTACGTCAAGCATGTGAGCGAGAGCGACATTCTCGGACTCGAAGCGCCGATGTGGAGCGAGACGGTGCGCAACATCGCCGCCGTGGAATATCTCGCAGTGCCGCGACTCCAGGCGCTCGCCGAAGTGGGATGGACACCGCAGTCGGTCCGCGACTGGGAGAGCTTTCGCGACCGCATCGCTGCACACGCGCCACGCTGGAACTTCCTCGGCGTGAACTACCACCGGTCGCCGCAGATCGCGTGGTGAGGTGTTGATGCGCAGTTCGCGGATTGCGCTGGTCATCGCCGCGGTCGCCATCGGCGCCGCGGCGACGGCGCTGTGGCTCTTTCCGCGCGCCATGCCGATCATCGCGCTCGAGCAGTCGCTCACGCGCGACGTCGCGCTCGCGCGCGCCGACTCGTTCTTTCGGACACACCGCATCGCACCGACGGCTGCCCGAACCGCAGTGCGCTTTCACGGCAACGATTCCCTTCGCACCTACGTCGAGCTGGCGGGCGGGGGACACGATTCGCTCAACGCGCTCGTCCGCGGCCGCGACATCGCGCCGTTCTTCTGGACGGTGCGTACCTTCGCGCCCAGCGACGCGCGCGAGGCACGCGTGGACTTTGCGCCAGATGGCCGCGTCATCGGCTTCGAGCACAGACTCGCCGAGTCGGACACACGACCGACGATCGGCGCGGATTCTGGACGCCTGCTCGCCGAAGGTGCGCTGAGCGGCTGGATCGACGATCGTGCCGATCGGTGGAAGCTGGTCGCGTCGTCGTACGAGACGCGCAAGACGAGCGGCCGAGTGGATCGCAGCTATACGTTCGAGCGCGTGGACCGGAGAGTCGGCGGAGCGCAGATTCGCGCGGACGTCGTCATCGGCGGAGATGCACCGATCAAGGTGCACTCGTACGTCGAGATTCCGGAGTCGTTCCGCCGCACGTACGGCGAGATGCGCTCGGCCAACCAGTTGCTGTCGTTGATCGCGAGCCTCGGCATTCTCGCTGTCGCCATCGCCGGGATCGTCTTCCTCTCGCGCAGCGCGAGGGACAAGCAGGTTCGCTGGCGGGAGCCGCTGTTCGTCGGCTCGGTCATCGGTGTGCTGACGCTCGGCGCGGGGCTCAACGAGATGCCGGGCAGCTGGTTCGGCTACGACACGGCGATGTCGCCGGTGGCATTCCAGGCGCTCGTCATGCTGGGTGCGGCGGCGACCGCTTCGCTCACTGCGTTGCTCGCCGCCTTCACGCTTGCCGCGGCAGAGGTCGCGACGCGGCAGGCGTTCCCGTGGCATCTCGACTGGTGGAAGCTCTGGCGATATCGCGGCACGAAGGAGGTGGCCGCACGAGTCGCCGGCGGATATGCGGCGGCGTGCATCGCGTTCGCGTACGTGGCGGTCTTCTATCTCGTCACGCGAACGCTGCTCGGATGGTGGGTGCCGAGCGAGGTGCTCGACGACCCGAATCAGATTGCATCGCCGCTGCCCTGGATCTCGGGCATCGCCGTGTCGCTCAACGCCGGCGTGTGGGAGGAGGCACTCTTCCGCGCGCTGCCGCTGTCGCTGCTCGCGCTCTGGATTGGCCAGCGGGCGAATCGCCGTGCGTGGCTGGCCGCGGGCGTCGTGGGCTCTGCGCTCATCTTCGGCTTCGCGCATTCGGACTATGCGTCGTGGCCGCCGTATTCGCGTGGGGTCGAGATCTTTCTCGATGCCTGCTTCTGGGGCGTGCTGTTCCTGAACTTTGGCATTCTTGTCACGGTCATCGCGCACTTCGTGTATGACCTCGTGCTGTTCGGTCTGTTCGCCGCGTCCGGATCGGCGCCCGAGTATCGCATCTCGGCGGCGATCATCGTGCTGGCGCTGCTGTCGCCCGCACTCGCGGTGCTGTGGAAGGTCGTGCGGCAGCGCGGGCTCGTGGCCGCACCGGACGACGCGCGCTTCTTGGCGTGGGCGCCCAGGACGTTCGAGGCGATGGTGTCGGATGCGGTGTCGGTTGCATCGCACGTGCTCACGTCGCGAGCCAAACAGCTTGCGATGGCGGCTGTCGTGCTGGGCGTCGTCGTGGCTGTCGCGAGCCCGAACCGGCCGACGCTCGGTCCCTCGTTCACGGCCGACCGTGCGCGCGTGGCGGCGGTGACGGACTCGGTGCTGCGGACGCGAGGGGGCGACCCAGCGCGCTGGACGAAGCTCACGGCCGTGGCGTCGGATACGCTCGTGGCGTGGTCGAGGTTCCTGCGCGAAAACAGGATTGTCCCCGAAGCGCAACGCATTGCGGCGACGTATCACCCGCCGGCGTGGTGGGTGGTGCGCTACGTCCGCACCGATGGCTCGTCGGCAGATCGCGCCGAGGAGTGGCGTATTCGCGTGTGGCCGGATGGGCGTCCGCTCGATGCGCGACACATCATCCCCGATTCGGCGAAGCGTGGGGTTGCGGATTCCGCGGCGCTGCGGCGCATCGCGGTTGCGGCGCTGTCGAAGGCCGGAATCAGTGTCGCGGTGCTGCGGGAGACGGAGTTGAAGACGACGGTCCGCCCGGCGCGTGTGGATGCGACGGTGACGTACACGGACACGTCGGTGAAGCTGCCTGCTGGCGCGGCGGCGCGCGCGTGGGTGCAGATCGCGGGCGACGAAGCACTCGTGACGCGTCGGGGAGTGGAGCTGCCGGAATCATTCCTCCGCGCCGACCGCAAGCGGCAGACGAACCGGCTGCTCATTGCGTCGCTGGCAGGGCTGCTGCTCATGGGCGGAATCATCACTGGCGCACTCATCGTCACACGGCGTCGCGCGATCGTGCTGCACGATGGGGTGATGACGCGTGGCCAGACGCTCGTGTTTCTCGGCGGCATTGGTGTGCTCGCCGCACTCAGCCGGCTTCAGTCGATGCCGGGCCAGTTCTTTTCGTACGGCACGTCTGAGCCGTGGAGCAGGTTCATCGGCACTACGGTGCTCGGCTTCGTGGCCGTGGTGCCGATCGCGCTGTTCGTACTCGGCGTGTGGCTGACGCTGGGTGCGCTGCGGCGGCGAGTCGGCGTGCCGATGGTGCCGGTGTCCCAGTCGCCGCGCAGTGACATGATCGTGAGTGGCCTCGGACTCGGCGCATTGGCGTATGCAGCGACGCACGTCGATGGGCTGTTGCCGGCGAGCGGATTGCCGAAGGCACCTGTGACCATGCTCGACGCGGCGATCCCGATGCTCGGTAGTGCGGCGGGCATTCCGGCATCGGCGCTCACGATGGCGGCGTTCGCGGCGATACCGATTCTCGTCGTGGCGGGACTATCCAGGCGATGGAGCGTGCGTGCGTCGATCGCGGCCGTGATCGTTGCACTCATCGGCGTGCTCGTGGCGAATCTTGCACCTCCTGGCGGAGCCGATACGGCACGGCTGGCCGGGTTGGTGGTGGGCGTCGTGCTGGTTGCGTTGGCGGTGCGCGCGTGGGGGACGTCGAGTGCGTGGTCGTGGGTGGTCGCGGCGCTTTGCGTTCTTGGGATGGGTGGCCTGCGGCTCGCGGTGTATGCGCCGACGGGTCATGAGCGCGTTGCTGGCGCGCTCTCGTTGATTGTGTCGGCGGGGCTGGTTGCGTTGATGGTAACGAAGAGCGGCAACAGCTCACGCGGATTTACGCGAAATTGAACAGACAGATCTTCACGGAGACGACAAGAAGCCACTGAACAAGTGCTGTTCTGTTGAACTTCCGCCGTTGACACACCGCCGCGCGGATCGCGCTTCAGTCGCCCTGCTTCGTCGCCTTCCACGCCGCGAGGACCTCCTTCTCCCGGCTCATCGCCAGGCCATTGATTTCGCCATTCAGCGTGGCGTCCTGCTCCTTCTGCGGGCGCGTCCTGTGCCAGTCGAGCGTGTCCTTCGCCGTCACGGCGAGCGGACGAAAGGTCAGCCCCTTCCCGATGGCCTTCGCCGCGTTGCGACGCTGATACCCGGCGGTGCGGCCGTACGGCGGCTGCCACACCGTCATGTTGCGCCACGGACGCACGTTCTGCGTCTGGAGAAACTCCCACGGCACCCATGTGAACTGCGCGCCCGCCGTCGTGATCGCCTTCACGCCATACAGCATCTCGGCGATGGTCATCGGCTTCTCCGGTCCGATCGCGTTGTACAGCCCGAACTCTCGCGCCTCGGCCATGCGGATCATGAACTCCGCGAGGTCGCGCGAGTCGATGAACTGGCACGGATCGTCCGGCTTGTCCGGCGCCAGCACTTTCCCGCCCATGTCGATCCGTGCGGGCCAGTACGTGAACCGGTCCGTGCGGTCGAGCGGTCCGACGATCAGGCACGGACGAATGACCGTGTTGATTCCCGGATAGTGCATCTCCACTTCCTGCTCGGCGCGCGTCTTCAGCGCGCCGTAGTACGTGCCCGCGTGCGCCGGCACGAGCGTGTACGGATCGAGATCCGGCGGCATCGGTGTTGTCGGACTCTGCTCGTCGATGCCGACGACGCTCTGGTCGCTGTAGACCGACGTCGTCGAGATGAACATGTAGTGCTTCGTGTTGCCCTCGAGATACTTTGCCGCGTTGCGTACCCATGCGGGGTAGGTCGTCGGGTTGTCGATGACGACGTCGAACTTCTTTCCCTCGAGCGCGGACGTATCGCCGTTCAAGTCACCGACGAGCTCCTCGGCCACCTTGCCCTTGAACACACCGGGTCGCGTCTTGCCGCGATTGAAGAGTGTGACGCGATGGCCCCGCGCGATCGCATAGTCGACCTGCTCTGGCCCCGTGAAGCCAGTGCCGCCGAGGATGAGGATGTTGAGCGATGCGGGCGCGCGTCCGACGTCGCGCCGTTTCGGGCTCGGCGTCGGTGCCAGCCTCGCCGCGTCGAGACGCGAGCCCAACGGAGCCAGGCCGAGTGCGCTGCCGAGTGTGGCGGCCCATTTGAGAAACGTGCGCCGGTTGGTCGACATCGGTAGCTCCTGGAGCGGGCAAGGTGGGCAATCGCAGGTCAGAGCTAAGTTGGGCTGCCCGTCCGGACATCACAACGTCTTCGTCAGATCGGCGTTCACGCTGAGAGCGCTCACACCGTAGCGCGCCAATAGCTCGGCGACCGGGCCCCGGTCACTACGCGTGATGGCATGCAGGAGGTGAAGTCCGTCTGCCTCTTCTCGTCGCAGTTCGGTGGCGAGCGCGAATGCTGCCTTCAGTGCTTCGTCGGCGTCGACGTCCATCGGTAGCTCCGGCCAATCGGTGTTATCGTCAGTTGGCACAAGGCGGTGGGCCATGTCGGCGTGGAAGCGCTCGATATCAAACCGACCGGCACTCTTGAGCATGTAAAGCGGCGGCCCGCCGGCGCGGAGCAGCCCGATGAGCAGGTTCTCCGGCCGCACGTCCGACTGGACAAGGTGCGCTGCATCGTGACTCGCCAATGCGAGCGCCCTCGCGAGCGAGGACGCGAACTCTGGCGGCGGCAGCGGCCGAGCGTCGCGCTCGGCGAGAACGACGTCGGGGTCCATGCCGCAGAGCTCGACAATGCGCCGAGACACGGCGTACTCCGGTCGCTGCTCGAACATGTCGCGTGCCAACTCGCGCGTCGTTCTGTCAGGGCTCTGGCCGCGGATGTCGAGGTCTGCACCGCATCGCACGAGGCACTCCACCGCGGCCGTCATCCCGTTGCCGGCCGCGAAGTTGATCAGCGGCGTGCCGAAGACGAGGCTGTTCAGCGGAGCGCCGTGTGCTGCGAGATACTCGAGCACCGCAGTGCGCCCGTTGAGCATGGCGACGAACAGCACCTCGAACAGAATCTCCTCCTCGCTGGCGTCCGGCAGCGGCATCATGCTCTGCAGACCGACAGCGAGGAAGTCGGGCCGGCTTTGTCGCGCCGCGGGAGTGGGCTTGTGCTGGCGATCGAGAAAGCCGCGCACGCCACTCACGTCGCCAAGGCCGGCAGCGATCCAGAGTGCGTTGCGCGGGCTGGTGCGCGCCGCGAGTACGTCAACGGCCTCGCCATTCCAGTAGCGCAGTAGCGCATGCTCCAACACGGAAAGGCCATTGGGCGCGACCCAATTCGGGTCGGCTCCCTGTTCCAGGAGCACGCGTACCTCTTCCGCACTCATGCTCATGTGGCCACAGAGGCGCGCGTTCAGCTCGTGCTGACGATCGAAGCCGTGCGTCTCGAGCCATTCCATGATCGGCTGCATCTCGTCCGCGCCGCGTACCCGCTCCTGCCACAGGGCCATCGACATGAGCGTAAAACCGGCGATCATGTCGTACTCCGATGGGTGCATCAGCGCAGGATGCGCTGCGACGATTTGCTCCAGAGCGCGTATGTCGCCGGCTCGCATCGCGGCACGCACTCGATGCTCCGGATCCTCGCTCCACGCGCCGTGCCGCTTTGCCGTCGCTGCCAGACGCTCGAGCAGCACCTCCCAACTCGGCGCGCCCTGCATGCGCGCTACGGCGAGGCGCGCGTCCTCCACTGTGACGACGCTATCGAAGACATCTTCGAGAGTCAGTCCATAGAAGCGCGGCACATACGCCGCGATGGCACGACGCGCCCAGTCGCGATCCGCGTAGTGCAACGAGAGCACAATGCCGGCCCTTCTTTCGAACTGGTCCTGCTCACCGTGAATTTCCAAAGGAGCGTGTCGCTGGCGCTCGACGTCGCCAAACCAGCGTACGAGTCGTGGCCAACTCGCGAACCCGTACTCGCGCGCGATGACGACTTGTGCGTCCGCAAGCTGGATGCGGTCGGGAGCCGAGACGTCGATGCGGGGGTGCCGCTCGCGCGCGCGGGCGAGAGACTCGGGGTCGCCGGAGCGCAGCCGGCGGAGCAGTGCCTTCGCTTCCTTGTGCTCGTACTCGAGGCTCGGCCTCGGCGGCAACGGGCGCAATGCGGACTTGACTCCTCCTTTCGTGGTGGCCCGTGTCCGCGTGGTGGGCCTGAAAAGAGGGCGATCAGCTCGAGCATGTGCGACAACACGACGGATGGGACCATCCCTTCCCGCGGACCGGGTGCGCTCCGCCAGCGCACTGGTAGCTTCGCTGTCGCGCTGGTCGGCGTCAAGCGAATAGTCACCGAGCCGATCACGCCGTAAGTTGATCACTGGTTGAATCGGGGCGCCGGGCACTGCGGTCCGGCAGTTGGGCGACTCTCACCGGGTGACTCATGCGGTTGCACGTATCACGTTTCGCGATGCTGTTGCTTGCCACGCCACTTGGCGCGCAGGCCACGAAGACCTCGACCGTGAAGCCGCCGGCCGCGATCAAGGCGATCCGCGAGCAGGACATCAAGCGCGACCTCTACATCATGGGCGGCGACGACATGCGCGGTCGAGAGGCCGGCACGCTCGACGAAATGCGCGCGTCGATGTGGGTCGCGGAAGAGATGCGAAAGATCGGGCTCGTCCCCAAGGGCGACATGGGCAGCTGGTTCCAATGGTGGAACATGCGGCGCTCTCGCATTTCGACGACCTCGAGCTCCATAAAACTCAGCGGCCGCACGCTCGCGCTGTGGACTGATATCACTCCAGCGACGAACGCCGCCGTCGACCTGACCGGGACCACGCTGTTCGTCGGCGACGCGCGCGACACGACGGTGGACGTCCGCGGCAGGATCGCCGTCGCCACGCTGGTCGCGCCCGCGCCCGCTGCGATTCGCTCGACGACCAACACCTATGAATACAACTACACCCGCCCTGCGATCACGGCGATGAGCAATGCGCTCATGCGGCGCGGCGCGGCGGGTGTCGTCATCATTGCTGACTCCATCGCGGAAATCGCGTTCGACGGCGTGGCGAAGGTACAGTCGCGCGGCACGTACGATGTGGTCGGTGGCGTGCCGCGCTTCACGCGCATTCCAACCGGCGCTGCCGCCGGCGGTCGCGGTGCTGGTGCCGGCGGAAACCAGGCGGCAGCAGCAGCAGTGCCCGTTCTGCTCGTCCACCGCGGTGCACTCTCCGACTGGCGCACCGACGGCACTGCCGTGGACATCAAGCTCCGCTCCGAGACCTTCGATTACCCCTCGGTGAACGTCATCGGCGAGGTGCGCGGCACGGATCCCAAGCTGCGCGATGAGTACGTCCTCTTCAGCTCACATCAGGATCACGACGGCGTGCGCTACACCGTCGCAGGCGACTCCATCTGGAATGGCGCCGACGACAACGCCACCACGAGCGTCGCCCTCCTCGCCATTGCCCGCGCATGGGTGAAGCAGCCGAGCAAGCGATCGGCGCTCTTCATCTTCCACGGCGCGGAAGAGCGAGGGCTCCTCGGCTCGCGCTATGCGGTCGCGCATCCAGTCGTCCCGCTCGACAAGATCGTTGCCGTGCTCAATGGCGACATGCTCGGCCGCAACAGCCCGGATACCGCGGCGCTGATGGGCTCACAGCCGCCGCATCGCAACTCGACGGCGCTGGTACAGATGGCGATCGACGCGAACAACGCCACGAGCAAGTTCGTCATCGATTCGCTCTGGGATCGTCCGTCGCACCCGGAAGGCTGGTACTTCCGCAGCGACCACGTGCCATACGCCGAGCGCAGCGTGCCTGCGCTGTTCTTTTCGAGCAACCTGCACAACGACTACCACACGCCGCGCGACGAGCCGAAGACCATCGACTACGGCAAGCTCACGCGGATCACGAAGTGGATGTACATGACCGGTTGGCTCGCGGGAAATGCGGCGGTACGGCCGGCTGTCGATCCGGGGTTCGTCTTGCGTTAGGCGAGGCGACAACACTACAACTGCTTGACGCGGACGGGCGCGGATAGCCTGCCGGATTTACGCGGATAGTGCCTGGGGCAAGCCCCCTCACCGAGTCCGTCGACAGGCCGCTTCAAGGAACGGAACCTCTCTCCATTGATTCTGCAGTTCCTGGAGCTCGTATCGTAGGAGTATCAGTGTAAATCGCATGTGCTCGGCGCTCATCCGCGTACAGCAGTTGCGCTTCCGCCGTTGATCTGCAGCGTACAGTACGTCGTGAAGAAAAGAAGGGTTCGATACACGACGAGAATTCCGACAAACCCACCCGCTAACACGGTCACGACGCCGAACGACCCCGCGACCGACAGCTCGTACACACGGCGCACAGCGAGAACTGCGTGCGCCGCCGCGCCGATCAACAACGTCCCGACAACGGCCACAGCCACCGCTCCCGCGCGACTCGGCGTACGTCCCGCCATGATCGCGGCGATCACGCCCCAGCCGGCCAGCGCGAGCCAGATGAACGTCAGCAGGTGAAGCGCGAACACGAGATGTTCGCCGTAGTGACTCGGAACTCCAGGATGCCTGGCGCGCCACGCGAACATCACGCTGAGCGCAAGTGCCAATGCTGGAGCGAACAACACGATCAGGCTCTTCCGCTCCGATTCTACCCTGTCGTCGAACTTCTTGACGCACGCCACATAAGCGTCTGCACCGCTCGCCTCCTTCTGCACCAGCCGCGCGACAAGCGACGGTGACGGCGGACTGAACTCGAGATAGTTGGCGAGACTGTAATTGAACATCGGCATCCTCGGCGCGGCGAGGAAGAACAGCACATTGACGACGAGGAACAGCTGCAGCGGCTTGAGGTACGGCGCACGCCGGCCGCGCAGGTGGTCAACCGTCAACAGTCCTGGCCGCGTCACCAGCGCACGCAGCGTGCGAATGATCTTGTCGTCGACCCCCAGCAAACAATCGCGACCCGCAGTTCGGGCACGGCGACTCACCGAGCGCAGGCAGTTCCGTCAACGTGGCTTCGCTCCCTTCGCTCCAGCCTTCTCCGCACGTTCGGCGAGTTCCTCACGGTCCTCATCCGCGATATCCACCGACATCGGGAAGAACAGCGACCGCTTCACCGCCGGATACGGCGTCTTCCACCCCTTCGCATCATGCCAGAGGATGCGATTCAGTGCCTCGCTCGGCGCCGCATCGGGCACATCCAGCCGCATCCGCGCCGACGCCAGCGCCGCCTTGCGACGCTCCGCCGCATGCGGACCGGTGATCGCACCGACACGCTTGTTCTTCTCCATCAGCGACTGCTTCGGCACGAGCGCCGTGTACGGCCGCAGGTCAGGCTTCGCGGTGTGGTCGATGAAGCTCGCGCGCATGTCAGTGGCCACGAGATCGAAGATCGACATCGCCGGAAGGCCGAGCATCAGCTCGATCGTCTTCACCATGCTCGGCTGCGCGTAGAACGTCGAATCCACGACGCCGCGCTTCGCATATGGTGAGATCGTCAGCGCGACAGTGCGGTGTCCGTCGATGTGATCGACGCCGTTCTGCGCGTCGTCTTCCACGACGAGGATCGCCATGTCCTTCCAGAACCGTGAATGCGTGAGACCCTCGACGATCTTGCCCAGCGCGAGGTCGTTGTCCGCGACGCACGCCTTCGGCGTACACCAATCCGCCGACGTGCCCTCCGTGTGATCGCTCGGCAGGATCACCATGATGAGATTCGGCATCGTCCCCGCCGCTTCCCACTGGCTGAGGTGCCACAGGATGTCACCAGCCTTCACGACGTCCGGCGACTCCTGACTCCAGCCCGGATACTCGCGCACCAGTGTCTTGTCGAGCGACGGGATGTCCGAGCGAGTGTCGTATCGCCTGGCGAGCATCTCCCTGTGGAACGCAAAGTCGTTCGGACGCTGCATGTACTGATCGAGCATCGTCGCACGCTCAGACGCCTTCGGATCACGCTGCGAGGGCGCGTACTCGCCGAAGATCGTGACCGTCTTTCCCTTCGCCTGCGCGCTCTCCCAGAGAAAGCCACTGGACGAATACGCCAGCGGGTCGATCCCTTCCGACGGATAGCTCCGTCCGAAGTAGAGCGGCCACATCGGATACTCGGTCTCATTGGCCTGCGTGAGCCAGTTGTGACCGTCGGCCGAATTGCCGCCCGACGCGAAGAAGTGATCGAGCGTCACGAACTGCTCCGACAGCGCATGGGCATTCGGCGTGACGTCACGGCCATAGGTCGTGAGCGAGCTGTCGCCCGCACCGCGACCGAGATCGCCGAGCACCTGGTCGTACGTGCGGTTCTCGCGCACGATGAAGACGACGTGCTCGATGAGCGACGGATCACCAGGCTGCTGCGGCACCGCACGCGCCACCGTGCTGCGCGCGACGGCGGCCGGCGCACTGGCCGAGGCAAGATGCAACCTGTTGTTCGACGCCACTGCGGTGGTGAATGCCACCAGCTCGGATGACGTCGGAATGGGCAGCACGTTCACCGAGCCGCGATTGGCGTGCACGTAGCGCCCACGCTTTCCGCTCGTCGTCCCCTCGCCGGAGCCCACGCCGAGCAGCGCACCGATGGCCAGCAGCTTTCCATCGGCGCTGACATCGAGGCTGTTCGGATACCATGCGGCCGGAATGAGACCGAGCAGCCGCGCGCGCGGAACGCTCACGTCGTACATCGCCACGGCGTTCGCGCCGCCGAGCGCGACGAACAGCGTGCGTCCGTCGGGCGTGAGCGCGAGCGCCGTCGGCGCGAGGCCGTTCTGCCGCTCACGAAATGGGGTAATGCCCATGCGCGTCGCGGCGTGCGTTCGCGTGTCGATCACGGTCACCGAATCGGAATTGCCATCGGCGACGAACAGTCGGTTGCCCTTCTGGTCCCACACCAGCGACGTGGGATGCCTGCCCGCCACGATATCGCGCTCGACGATTCCCTTCTCCACATCGATGCGGCTCACCGTTCCCGCTTCGGCGATACCGCGCGCATCCACACGCACCGCTTCGGCGCGCGGATCGCAGCACTGCCGCGCCGAGCGCTGGCCTGCCTTCGGCTTGGGCCCGCCGAGGATCGTCACGTACGCCGTACGTCCATCTGCCGAGATCACCGCGGCGATCGGTTCCACGCCGAGCGGGATCGTGCGGATGAGCGCACCGGTCTCGGCATCGATCACGGCGACCGCGTCATTTGCAGGCAGTGGCACCACGGCGACACGCTTGCCATCAGCGCCGGCGCTCGTGGCGATCGCCGGACCGCCCGCCATGTAGTCGCCGAGTGCCGGTGAGCGCCACAGTGGCGCGGCCGAGTCACCAGCGACGTTGGCGTCGAGTGCACTCAGGTGCGATACGGCAGGCGCTCGTGTCGGCGCGGCGCCTGGTGTCACAGACGTGGCGGCGATGCGGCCCACCGACGATACGAGTGCGCGTCGCGTGACGGGATCGATGGCGATGGCGTAGACACCCGGCGTGCCGACGACGCGCGCGCGCGCGATCGCGCGATTGGCGCGCCAGTCAAGCCGATAGGTGACGTTCGGCGCCGCCACCCAGACCTCGTCGGAGCTCTTGCCGAAGCGGACGCCGGCCACGCGTCCATCGAACACGCTCTGCACGCCGGCTGGTGACACGCGCTGCCCGGTGGCGATGACGCCGGGATCGGGAACGTTGCGATGGGGCGCGGGCTGCTGCGCTTGCAGTAGTGCGGCGAAGACGAGATTCAGCACACGATTACCCTGTGAGGCGTTGCTCCATCCTACCGCGAGCGCCGATGAGGCGCCATCTGCGTCCTTTCGAAATGTGCGCTCAGCGTGCGCTGCATGCGCGCCCGCACCTCGTCACGCAGCTCGTCCTCGTCTTCGCGCGTGGGACCGTTCGCGTACACGGGGTCGAGTACCTGCAGGGTGACGTCATGCGGCGTGAGACGGCGGGCACGCAGGTCGGTCTCCGGCTTGAGCGGCGAAATAACAACGGGAATCACGGGCACGCCGGTGCGGGCCGCCAATCGAAACGCGCCGCGCTTGAACGGCCCCATCGTGCCCGCGACCTTCCCTCGCGTCCCTTCGGCGAACATCCAGACGGAGAGACCATCCTCGCGGATCGCACGCTCCGCCTCGTCCAGTGCTGCCGCAGCGCGCACCGGAACGTCGCGATCCAGGGCGATGCTTCCCGAGCTGCGAAACAGCATGCCCATGAACGGCCAGTCGCCGATCTGCGACGCCATGATCAAGGTGTCATCCGGAAAGATGTGCCCGACGATCGGATAGTCGATCTGGCTCTGGTGATTCGACGCGTAGACACATGGCACGTGTCGCCCCACCCGATCACGCCCGATGATGTGCAGTCGCACGCCGGCAGGTCGAGTGCACAGCCGCCCCATCACGCGCGCGAACGACTTCCGCCGAAACGCGTTCGTCACGGGAACGAAGCGGAGCAGGACGTACCATGTGACGGCCAGCCCGAAGCCGAGGCCAGCGATGCTCGCCCGAATCCAGAACATCACGCGCTGTACCACGGTCGTCACGACAACGCTGCGTGTGCCCTGTCCGGCTCGTGTTCCAGCTCGCGCACCGCGCGCGCCATCGCCCGCATCTCAGTTGCGGATGACGACGGATAGAGCGGCAGGTACAGCACTTCATCCATCAGCCGCTCCGCCTGCACTGGGGCCGGACGGTGTGCCGGCGCCTTCACGCTGATCAGGTTCGACGCGCCACACGTGGCGTCGAAGCCGCGCGCCCACAGCTGGTGCATCAATGCGCTGGGCTGCGCGGTCAGCATCGGGAACAGCCAGTGCGAATGACGCTCCGCATCCGCACCAGGGCGATCGAGCTCCGGAAACTCCGATGTCACCACATCGACGATAGCGACACGCTCGGCAACCGACTCCACCGTCGACTGGCGCAGCCGCCTCCGCAGCATGCGCAGAAGTGGAACGCTCGGTTGTTGTCGCAGCCGCGCAAACAGATCACCCTTCCCAAACGCACGCAGCGCTGCGCCAAGCGTCCTGTCGTGGTCGAGTCCACGAAGGCGGCAATATCCCACGAACGCCCGGAACACTGCGCGCACCGAGATCGTCTTGATGACGAGCATCGTCATCACGCGCTTCAGGTATGCGCCTCGCGCCTGTCGGGGATACGTCGCCTGCCGTTGCCGCACCTGCTCCGCGAGCGCGGCATCCTTGAAGCGCAGGAGTCCTCCGCCCAACGCCGTCTGCCGCTTGATCGCCCCGAAGCTGAACATGCTGACCGTGGCGCCCGCGTGACCGCGCCACGCCGAGCCGTCGTTGGCCTGCGCGCAATCCTCGAACAGCGGCAACGCGTGCTCGTCGGCGACAGCCACCACGTCGTCCAGCGGCATGCGGCTGCCGAACAGGTGCGCCACGAGAACGGCCTTGGTGCTCGGCGTGATCGCGCCGCGCACGTCGTCCGCATCGATCGCCAAGGTGGCGAGGTCGATGTCCACCGGTACGGGAACCAACCCGTGCTCCAAGAGGATGTCCACCACGTGCGGGATGGTGATCGCCGAGACGAGGATCTCGCTCCCGCGTGGGAAGGCGGAGACGTGGAGCAGTGCATCCAGCCCACTCCGCACCGACAGCGATGCCACGGTGTTCGGCGCCCAGAGCCTTTCGACCTCGCGCTGCGATGCCCGCAGATTGCCCGGCAACGCGCAGTGCACCACCGCCGCGACGAGGTCCGACCAGCCGATGTACGCCGCGCCGCGCGGAATCATCGCGCGGACTTTGCTTCCACCAGAACGCCGTTGTCCGCAGCGTCGCCCGACTCGTCGTCGTCCTGACCGTCGGCGTCGTTCACGAGCATCGCTTCACGCAACCTGTCGATCACTTCGTGGCTCACGGCGTACACGTCGGATGCCGCGTCGAGCAGCACCGGCGCACCGCAGGCGATGTGAATCCGCCCGAGATCGACCTTGCCGCGCCACGCGTCCACCGCCCACGACAGCAGCGCGCCGAGCCGCATCCTCTGCTTCGGCGCACCGGCGAGCTCGCGCGCAAATGCGTCGTGCTCCGGCACGCGATCATACGAGAGGGCAACCGGCAACAGCGCGCAGCGCTTCTCGGTGGATTGAAGGCAGCGCAGCAGCCCGCGGCGCGGGGACAGAAATTCGCCAGTCCTGCTCCGCCCGCCCTCGATGAAGAACGCGAGTGTGTTGCCGCCAGCGATCAGCTCGTGCGCTCGGCGCGCGAGGTCGGGATCCCTGCCTTCCCCACGCCGCAGGTAGAACGCGTGCATCGACTCGAGAATTCGGCCGAGCAGCGGAATGCGTGCGAACTCCGTCGTCGCGGCGATGTGCGGAATGGGCAGCAGGTCCGGCCGCGCGAACGCGAGAAACGTCGTGAGGACGAAATCGAGGTAGCTGCGATGGCTCGGCGTCAGTACGAGCGTTGCGCCCGCGGGAACGGCAGCGCGGGCGCGCTCGAACGACGGCACGTCCACTGTAACGGCCTCGGCAGCCCGCGCGATGATCCTGGTGGCGAACCACGCTCCCGCACGAATCCAGAAATTGCCGTGCGGCTGGCCCATGACCCAGCGCAGGTCGCTTTTGTGTCCGGGATGCTCGCGACCCGCCAGCACCCACTCCGTGTCATCGCCCTTGAGAAGATGACGATACACGCCGCGGTTGATCGTCGTGATGTACTCGCGGCCGTCGAACGCATCGTCCATCGGCAACGACGTGCGGAAATCGAACGTGCGCGTTGTGAAGTACGCGAACTCCTCATTGAGATAGGACAGACGCTCGCCGAGCTTCTCCGCCTGCCGCTTCTTTGCGGCGGATCGCCGGCCCGCCACCATGATCGGGAGACGGTGCTCCAACAGGTTCGTGATGGCGAACCGGATGCCGCGCGGCCCCACGTACCGCAGTCGTGGGCCACCGTTCACTCGATTGATGCGGAAGAACTCCTGTACCAGGTCCCACCCTTCGGCGATGGTCGGCGACTTGGCAACGCCGACCACTGCGTGCCGCACGACGACGTCATCCACGTCGTGAAGGCAGACGTGCACGATGCGCTGCGCCACTTCGTCGACTGGAATCAGGTCGAGATGCGTATTCGTATTCGCGACGATCGCGCGCAGGTGCCCCGTGCCCACCAGCATGACGAACGCCGCGTAGCCCGCCGTGCTGTCGATCCAGCCAGGGAAGGGATGCTGACGACTCGCCGTGATGATGCTCGGGCGGATGATCGTCAGCGGAACATCGCCCCGACGCTCCACCAGCATCCGCTCGGCGATCGCCTTGGTGAGCGTGTAGCTGTTCGGATGTCCCGTCGGCCCGAGCAGCGCCTCCTCGTTCGCGCCGCTCTGCGTGCATGCCGCATAGAGGTCTGCCGCGGGAACAGGCAGCGACACGAGCCTCTCCTCGATCGGCGTGCCGCCCACGCTCGGCGTCACGTATGCGGT
>JBBQDT010000033.1:0-33163 GCA_038319955.1 Gemmatimonadales bacterium
CCAGCGGCCGACAGTGGCGCGCCGGCCGGCGGTCGCAAGAAGCGTCGCGCGATCGGCACGATGATCCCGCGCGACACCGTGCGCGTGCGGCTCGTCGGCAACACCGTCGACATCCAGTCACTCACGCGGTTCATCCGCCAGCTCGAGGCATCGCCCTTCCTCGAGCAGATCCAGCTGGCCAAGTCCGAACGCGCGAATGACAACGGAAAAGAGATCACACAGTTCCAGCTCGACATGCTCTACTCGCGACCCGACCCCGCGATGATGAAGCGTGTTCCGCTTGCCGTATCGGTGCGATAAGCCATGGCCATCCTGCCAGCCACCAAGCGCGACCGCATCTTCGGCGGCATCGGGTTCGCCGCCCTCGCGCTCATGGTCGTGTACTACATGTACGTCTGGGATCCCAAGCGTGAAGAGCTGAACACGAGTCAGCTGCGCCTCGATTCGCTCCAGGTCATCAATCAGCGCGCGAAGGCGGAGCTCGCGCAGGGCAAGACGAACGAGCTGAAGGTGGAAGCGGAGCGTCTCACGCAGGACCTCGCGGTGATGCGCCTGCTCGTCCCCACCAGCAACGAAGTGCCCGCACTGCTCGACCAGGTGTCCACCGCCGCGCGCCGCGCGGGGCTCGACATCGCGGACGTGCAGCCGCTGCCATCGCTCGCCGGCGATCAGTACGAGGCTTACAAGTATCGGCTCAGCGTGCGTGGCGCGTATCACCAGATCGCCTCACTGCTCACCAACATCGGCACGCTGCAGCGCATCGTGGCGCCAATCAACCTCACGCTCACGCCGGCGGGAAACGATCCGCGCGCGCAGAAGCGTGACCGAACCCAGATTCTCGAGGCGCGCTTCGAGATCCAGACCTACGTCGCACGCGCGCCGCTGCCACCGCCGCCGGTGAAGGGCACGCCGACGACGGGCATCGACAAGCCGAAGCCGGGAGAGAAATAGTGATCGCGCACCAGAGATCGCGCGGCGTTTCATCGCACGGGCACTTCGCTCGCCGCTGTGCGCAGCTCGCCACCGTCATCGCGCTCGTCGCCAGTGGCGCTGCGTCATTGCCGGCGCAGATGATACCGGACATCAACGCGCCCAAGCGCGCTGCGCAGAAGGCCGCGGACGCCACCAACGAGCGCCTGTCGGCGCAGACGGGACAGGACCTGCCGGCGCGTCGCGGGGCAGCGGCTCCGGCCTCGGGCCCGGGAAGCGCTCCTTCCACGGCCGCGGAGGCACCGGGCACGACCAGCCAGGGCGCGAGCACATTGGCGCCCGGCGCCATGCAACCCGTCACACGCGAGGTTTTCTCGTACGAGGCCGATGGCCGGCGAGATCCGTTCTTCTCGCTGATCCTTACCGAAGACCTCCGTCCGTTGCTCTCGGACCTCAAGCTCGTCGGGATTCTGTACGAAGCGTCCGGTCGCCGGAGCGTCGCCATCATGCGCGACATCCTGACCAACGCGCAGTATCGAGTGAACGCCGGTATGACCCTTGGCCGGATGCGCGTCGCCCAGATCAAGCCTCGCGCAGTGATCTTCACGATTGACGAGTTCGGGCTCAGCCGCCAGGACTCGCTGTTCTTGGTTGATTCTTCAAAGGTGAGGATTAGATGAAGCCAGTCCTGGCGGTCATCGTTGCTTCGGCCCTCGTGCTTGGGCCGAGCGCCCGGCCGGCCGCGGCCCGCCCGGCCGAGGGTGCAGTTACGTCCCTCAGCATCATTGCGGCATCCGGAAAGGCGGAGCTCGTAATCGGCGTTGCCGGCGGTCTCGAGGTGCGTGACTTCACGCTCCGCTCTCCCGACCGCATCGTACTCGACCTGTCCGGCGCATCGCTCGGACTGTCGTCGCACGGATACGATCGCGTCTCGCGCGGTGGCATCCGCGACGTGCGCTACTCGCAGTTCCGAAAGGGAACGGTGCGCGTCGTGGTCTACCTCGACGGCCCGCGCTCCTATCAGATTTCGCGCACCGATGGCGAGGTTCGTGTCGCCGTCACAGTGCCGGCCGGCGCGCAGTTCGCCGCCTGGCATCTCGGTGACGGCACGATGCCCGACGTTCGCAGCACGCAGTCGGCGGAGCGGGCGCAGGATCGGACCGCAGAGAGGACGCCCGTCACGCTCGCGAACAATCGCGCCGCTGGCGAGCCCGCCTCCGTTCCCGATCGCGCGATCGATCGCGCGGTGGCGGACAACGCACGCGAGTCACGCGAGAGCGATGCGCGCCCGATGCGGACCAACGTGCAACAGCAGGTGCAGAGCCCATCGCAGGTCCAGCAGCAGTCGCAACAGCGTTCGCAGCAGCCGCGCATCACGGTGATCTATCAGGGCTCGGACATCCGCGACGTGCTGGCGGCGTTCGCGTCGTTCTCCGGTCGCACGATCATTCCGAGCAGCAACGTCGGCTCGCTCAAGGTCGACGCCGAGATCAAGGACCAGCCGTGGGACGTTGCGCTCCAGGCCATCCTGGCCGCGCAGGGACTTGCCGCGACCGAAGACGCCAACGGCATCATCATCGTCGACACGCAAGACCGTATCGCGGCCCGCGCGCAGACGGAGCCGCTCTCCACGCGCATCGTCCGCCTCAACTATCAGCGCGCCACGCCAGTGGGCGAGCAGATCCGCCAGCGCCTGCTCACGTGCACGGCAGGCACCGACCGCACCGGCACCTCCACATCACCGTCCGCGCAGCCGTCCGCGCCGCCCATCGGCCAGCCGCCGACATCGGGTGGCGTCTCCCAGACCGCTCCTGCCTCCCTGGCGCCGACCAATGCCAACAGCGGCGCCAGCACCAGCACGTGCACGGGTCGCGGCAGCGTCTCGGCCGACGAGGAGACGAACAGCGTCAGCATCACGGCGCCGCTCAGCGTCGTCGATGATCTCGTCGCGCTTGCCGCGTCGCTCGACCTGCGTCAGCCGCAGGTCAACATCAAGGGCAAGATCGTCCTCGTGAACCGCACCGACCTCGACGCACTTGGCATCAAGTACGACCTCGGCTCGGCGCAGCAGTTCTTCAACAACGTCATCCAGCGTGGGGATTCCAACGGCACGCCTGGCAGCCCGAACGACCCGCCGCGCGTGCTGCTCGGTGGCAACACGGTGTCGGCCATTGCCAATGCCTCGGGCAACGTCCCGGGCGCCGCGCTCCGCCTCATCTACTCCACCGCACTCGGCAACTTCGACTTCAGCACCTTCCTCGACGCGTTGCAGGAAGTGAATCTGCTCGACGTCCAGGCAGAGCCGAGTGTCACGATCATCAACAACAAGACAGCCGACCTTACGTCCGGCGTGCAGGTGCCCTTCGTGCCGCTCGTCAGCAGCGGTGGATCGGGAACGTCGCTTACTGGGCCGGTCACGGTGGAGCGCGTGCAGACGGGTGTCCGCCTGCTGGTCACGCCGAGCGTGACGAACAATCGTCAGATCCTGATGCACGTCGAGGTGACGAATTCCGACGTGAGCTTCACGAACAACGGAACGCTGATCGACAACAACAGTACGAAGAACGACGTGCTCGTCGCCGACGGACAGACCGTGGTCATCGGTGGCCTCACGCAGACGAGCGTTCGCGTCACCAAATCGGGCATCCCCCTGCTCGTTGACCTGCCGTTCATCGGACGGCTGTTCGGCTACACAACGAGACAGGAGCAACGTCGCGACCTGCTCATCCTCATCACCCCTCACATCATCGATGAGGGGCAGCAGTCTACCGAGGCGGTGCGGCGCTAGCCGCACCTGGAGCATACATGACAACTATTCGGTCTTACCCGCGCCTCGCGGCGCTCGCCCTCGGCGTATCGCTCATCTTCGGTTGCGATACGCGCCTGCCCACGCAAGTCGGCGGTAGCGTCGACGATGTCACGCGTCCAACGGTGAAGTTCACCCTGTCGACAGGGACGAACAACACGGTGGACGTGGGTGCATCGGCGAGCGTGTCCGTCACGGCGACGGATAACAAGGGCATCTCCACGGTGGTGACCACGGTCCGCAATGGGAGCCTGGTCCTCAACGCGGATACGGCCACGCTGTCGCCGTCGCAGCTCACCACGACGCGCGTTGTGCCGCTCAAGCTCGTGGGGCTCATCAACGGCGACAAGGTGACCGTTCGCACCATCGTCACCGACGTCGGCCAGAACACGAAGGTCGACTCGCTCATCGTCTTCATCGCCGATACCATCGCGCCGGTGGTCACCGTGAACTCCGTGAACGGCGGCAAGTCGTTCAAGGGCGGTGATACGCTCGACGTGCGCGTCAGTGCGAGCGACAGCTCGGGGCTCAGGTACATCGGCTACCGGCTGCTCTTCCCGCGCGCCACGGACAGCCTGCTCGTCAAGAGCGACAGCGTGTTCGTGCCGACCGGCACTACACCGCGCGTGTTCGGACCGCAGCAGTTCAAGTTCGCCATTCCGGACACGGCGCCCGTGGGTGCGTACGTGCTCGTGGGCTTCGCGAAGGATGCCTCGGGACTGGTCAGCAAGGCCGGTGCGTCGATCGCGTTCACCCTCGTGGACCTCCAGAAGCCGAAGCTGACGTTCATCACGCCCAAGGTGGGCGGGAAGGTGAACGTGGGTGACTCGCTGCTCGTCACGGCACGCATCACCGACAACGTCGGCATCAAGACCGTCACGTTCTCCGGCGCATCCGCGCGCGGCGTTCCGGCACTGGGCACGGCCGATACGATCGCGCGTTATGCGTCGGTCACCGCACCGAACGCCACCGGGTTCCCCATCGGCGTGCGCGATACGACCATCACGCGCTACCTCAAGGTCCTGACGCCGATCGATACGCTGAAGGATTCGCTCATCGTCACTGCGATCACGGTGGACCAGGCGCTCAACGCCGACACGTCGCGCCTCAAGATTCGCGTCGTCAGCGGCCCGAACGTCACGTTCATCAGCCCCGTGCCGGGAGACAGCGCCAATCGCGGCGCCGGCCTCACGGTCGCAATCCAGGCCACGCACTCCATCGGTGTGGCGAGCCTCGGATTCCGCGTGCAGGGCGATCCGAGTTGGCCGACCACGCTCGACACCACGATCGTGTTCACGCTGGCAACGCCGAGCAAGCTGGCCACGGCATCCGCGACGATCCCGATTCCGGCCAACGCGCCGGTGAAGACGATCATCACCATCACGCCGATCTCCACGGACGTGAACGGTGAGGACGGCTCGTCGTCGCCCATCACCATTGCGGTGCGCGCCGGCTCGCCGCCTGGACCTCGCGTCACGCAGGTCGTGCCCTCGCGCATCGAGACCACGGATTCCGTCCAGGTCACGGCACTCGGCAACGGCATCGCGTTCGTCGGCTTCGAGATGCGCGATCAGGGTGGTGCCCTCATCCGCCGCGACAGCGTCGCGGTACCGGCGCCGTTCCCGTCGACCGCGGTGCTCAACCTGCCGCTCAACCTGCCGCCGTCCGCGCAGGGCAAGCGCATCACGATCATCTCGTTCGCCTACGATCAGGGTGGTCGGATCGGCTACTCGCTGCGCGCCGGTGCTACCACGTCGCAACCGAATGCGAACGCGGCATTCGCGGACACCTCGCTCGTGGTGTTCGGCAAGACCTATCCGCTTCCGACCAATCGCAACGGCACCATCGCCGACCTGCAGGTGGACGCGAGCCGCGGCAACATCTTCCTCTCCAACATCAACTTCGGACGTCTCGAGGTGTGGGAGCGGGCGACGGGAACGTTCGCGCCGAACGGCATCGTCGTCGGGTCGCAGCCATGGGGCATGGCGCTGTCCCGCACGGCGCCGGGCAAGGATACGATGTACGTCGCGAACTCCGGCGGTACGAACCTGAGCCGAGTGTTCATCGGTGGCTCGTCGGCCGGCATGAAGGAGGATCTCGTCAATCGTCTCGTGACGAGAGCGTCGTACCTCTTCAAGCTGACCGAGGTGCGCGATGCCTCGACCGGCAAGATCCGCATCACGTCGAGCCTCCCGATCCTCTTCTCCGATCGTCCGCAGTACGTGGAGCAGAGCGCGGGTGGACGTCTCTACATCTCGACCAAGCCGACGACGACGGCGCCGCGGGGCACGGTGCGCTACATGGATCCTGCCGCACCGGCACCGGATGAGCGATTCATCCTTGATTTCGCCTTCGCCGGTTCGGATCCGAACTCGTGGGTCGTCGCGAATCTCGACGCCGTCTCCGTCACGCCGGCGCCCGCGACCAGCACCGCGAACGACGTCCTGACGCTGTGCGACCACCCGTCGGGTTCCACCTTGCAGCCGACGTGCGTCAGCAACTCGAACGGCATCCTCGCGACCATCCAGGCGCTCCAGGCCACCGTTCCCACGAGCGACGTCGACTACGCCGTCAATATCGACTTCAACTCACTCGGCCTCACCGACACGACGTTCGTGGCAGCGAGTGGCGATGGCCGGTGGATCACCTTCGGCGAAGGCAACCACGGTATCGCCGCCCGCAACTTCCTGCTCCAGGATGACGGCTCGGTTCCCAACCGCTTCAACTACGTGTCCGGTTCGCTCAACATCGTCGACCTGATGAACAACCAGTCCGATCAGATCTTCGGTGTGGCGCTCGACAAGACCGGCAAGACGCTGGGTGTGCACGGCACGGAGACGTCGTTCTCGGCCGTGACGGTGCCGTTCACGCAGCGGTTGCAGGGCAAGAAGTCGACGTTCGCATCCGGTTCCGGCATCACGTTCCATCCGAATGCGGATGGCGTGAGCACGCCGCAGCAGGACCGACTCGCCTTCGTGGCCTCCGGAAACGGAACGATCGAGGCGGTGGACATCGCGTACTACGATTTCGTCCGCGGCGCGTTGGCAACGAAGTTCAACCTCTACGGTCCGCTGCGTTCGTCGCTGCCGTTCCCGGGCGATGCACCCTCGGTGTTGTTCAAGCTGTTCGGTCTCTCGTCGAAGGGGTTGGTCGTGATCGACGTGACTGCGGCGGATCTCCTCCCTGGGCCGTGACGCGACGGCCGACGGGCTGATAGGTTGACAAGCAGCGAGCCCGGCGACTTGCCGGGCTCGTTTGCGTAGCAGAGTGGGCGTGACGGGTCATCATGGATCGCGCCGGGCACCCTTGGGTTGAACGCGAAGGCAACGGAAGGTGCGAGCTGCTACTGCTCACACGGATTGACGCGAATCTGAAGAGCGTCGGATGAACGCGGAGAGGACGGAACAAACGCGAAGTGGCGCTCTGCCTATCGGGTGCATCGGCGAAAAAGTCGGTGTTTGGGTCTTCTCCCGTGGTGTCCGTGTAAATCCGTTTTGCATCCGTGGTCATCCGCGTGCGCTTTTGCCGTTGCACTTCCGCCGTTGCTTTTCCGCCGTTGCTCTTCCGCCTTTTCCGCATTATCCGAAGCCATGATTCGATTCACGACCGCAGGAGAATCGCACGGCCAGGCGCTCGTCAGCGTGCTCGAGGGAATGCCCGCCGGTGTGCCGCTCCTCGCTGCGCATGTCGACACCGAGCTTGCCCGCCGGCAGCAGGGCTACGGCAGGGGACGCCGCATGCAGATCGAGCGAGACACCGCCGAGCTGCTCTCCGGCGTGCGCGCCGGCGAGACCCTCGGCAGCCCGATCTCCATGCTCATCCGCAACCGCGATTGGGCGAACTGGCAGGAGATCATGGACCCGGCGCCGCGCGAAGCCGACGCGGACGGACCGCGGCGCCGTGCCGTCACCCGGGTCCGGCCCGGACACGCGGACCTCACGGGCATCCTGAAGTACGACCGCGACGACGCGCGGGACATCCTCGAGCGCGCTTCCGCACGTGAGACCACGGCGCGCGTGGCGGCGGGTGCCATTGCGAAGCGACTTCTCGCCGAGCTCGGCGTGTCCATCGGCAGCCACCTCGTGCACCTGGGCGGAGTGGACGCCGCGCGGCCGACGGAAATGCCGGCAGACCTCAATGCCATGTCCGATGAATCGCAGCTTCGCACCCTGGATGCAGACGCGGAGCGTGTGATGATCGAGCGTATCGATGCGGCGAAGAAGCAGGGAAACACCCTTGGGGGCATCTGCGAGGTGGTCGTCGATGGCTTGCCGGTTGGCCTTGGCTCACATGTCTCGTGGGACCGCAAGCTCGACGGACGGCTCGGTGCGGCGATGATGTCCATTCCCGCGGTGAAGGGGGTGGAGATCGGCATGGGGTTCGGCGCGGCCCGCGTGACGGGAGCGGACGTGCACGACGAGATCGAGCCAGCGCCCGGACGGACACGCGCGGGCGGTGTTCGAAGGCCCACCAACAATGCGGGCGGGTTGGAAGGCGGCATGACCACCGGCGAACCGTTGGTCATCCGCGTGGCCATGAAGCCGATCAGCACCCTGATGCGACCCCTCGGAACCGTCGACATGGCCACGGGCGCGGCGGCCAAGGCCACGGCGGAACGAAGCGACGTCACCGCCGTGCCCGCCATGGGCGTGATTGCTGAAGCCATGGCGGCACTCGTTCTCGCCGACGCGATGCTCGAAAAATTCGGTGGAGATTCCCTCGCCGAAGTCCAGCGGAACCTCGATGCCTACCTTTCGCACCTCGCAGCCCGGCTCGGCAGCTGATCCCGCCAAGTCGCACTTCGTGCTCGTCGGGCTCCCCGGATCGGGGAAGAGCACGGTCGGCCTGCTGCTCGCGACGCAGCTCAATCGGCAATTCCTCGACTTCGACGTCGAGATCGCGCGCCGGGAGGGAATGACGATCGCGGAGATCTTTGCGCAGCGCGGCGAGCCCTCGTTCCGCGAGACGGAGCGGAAGCTCACAAGGGAATGCGCCGAGCTGGGAAACATGGTACTGGCACCGGGCGGAGGGTGGATGACGCAGCCTGACGTCGTCGCGCTGTTGCGGCCTCCGGCGATGCTGATCTACCTGCGGCTTTCGACAGCGACGGCGTTGAAGCGGATGGGCGCGTCGGCCACGGGACGACCGTTGCTGGTGCGGCCCAATCCGGCCGGCGAGTTGGAACGACTGCTGGAAACGCGCCGTTCGGCCTATGAGTCCGCCGATCTGGTAGTGGATGTGGAACGTCTTGATGCGCAAGGAGTTGCATACTACCTCGCCTCTCGCCTGCCGCCGGTGTGAGCGGCAGGAATCGACGGAAACCCGTCAGGCGGTTGACGCGCCCACTACCTTAGAGCGAATATCGCCGACACACAGGCTCGTCGCATCGCCGCGACGGTCCGAACGCATTCCGGTCCGGTCGTCCGAGGAGGGGACTGTACCCGAGAGCGCGATGTCAGACAGGGAGCCAGAGTGTCCTATGGCGCGGGATGCCCCTTGTCCCGCGACAGTGAACTGCACAAGGAGACATGACGATTCGCGTTCTTGGGCCGCACGAGCGAGGCCGGTTTGCCACAGAAGCCTGGGGCCACCTGCTGGCGCTCGCCGGTGGAGGAGCGCTCAACCCCGCGGAACTCGAGCAGGTGATCGAGCGGGCGATGCTGCAGTTCGACGGACGCATCGCGCTGGACGACCTGCGCTCGATGATGGAGGGAGCCGGATTCGATGATCCCGGCGCCGCGGCGGATACCCAGACCGTACACTAGAAATGGCAGCCGCAAAGAAGACGACAACCAAGCGGGCCACGGCGAAGAAGACCGCCGGCGCCGCCAAGAAGACCGCCGTGAAGAAGGCGGCGGGCGGTCGCGCCAAGAAGGCGGCCGCCGTAGAGGAGGAATACCCGGACGAGCCGGCGGGAACGACCTCGCTCGTCATCGTCGAGTCGCCAGCCAAGGCCAAGACGATCGGCAAGTACCTTGGCCGAGCGTACCGGGTGAAGGCCACGGTTGGCCATATCATGGACCTGCCCGAGAAGAAGCTCGGCATCGACATCGAACACGGCTTCGAGCCGGAACTGGTGCCGATTCCGGGCAAGGAGAAGACCATCGCCGACATCAAGCTCGCCGCGAAGAACTCGAAGGAAGTGTTCATCGCGACCGATCCTGATCGTGAGGGCGAGGCCATCGCGTGGCACGTGGCGGAGCAGATCAAGCCGAAGCGCGGCGTGTCGAACATACCCGTGCGTCGCGTGCTCTTTCACGAGATCACGAAGGACGCGGTGCAGCATGCGATCTCGCAGGCCGGCGCCATCGACGACAAGAAGGTCGAAGCCCAGCAGGCTCGCCGCGTGCTGGACAGACTCGTCGGCTACAAGGCCAGTCCGGTGCTCTGGAAGACGGTGAAGAAGGGCATCTCCGCCGGCCGTGTGCAGACCGTTGCGCTCCGCCTGATCGTCGAGCGCGAGCGTGAGATTCGCGCGTTCAATCCCGTGGAGTACTGGTCGATCGAAGCGCAGCTCGAGAAGGCGGGGCAGCGGTTCACGGCGAAGCTCCACCAGATCGACGGCAAGAAGGCCGAGATCCACAACGAGAGCGAAGCGTCGCGCATCATCTCCGACCTCGAAGGGCGCAAGACGTTCGGCGTCACCGAGGTCAAGCGTCGCGAACGCCGCAAGAATCCGTCGGCGCCTTTCACGACGTCCACGCTGCAGCAGGAAGCGGCGAAGAAGCTGTCATTCGGCTCCAAGCGCACCATGCGCGTGGCGCAGGATCTCTATGAGGGCATCGATATCGGGCCGGAAGGTGCGGTGGGCCTGATCACGTACATGCGTACGGACTCCACGCGCGTTGCCGAGAGCGCGGCCAATACGGCGCGCGAGTACCTGCGCACGCTGTTCGGCAAGGAGTTTCTCGCGGACAAGATCCAGCTCTATGGCGACGGCAAGGCGAAGAACGCGCAGGACGCACACGAGAGCGTGCGACCGACGGATCCCACGCGCCGGCCGGACGACATTCGTCGATATCTGAGCCCCGACCAGTACAAGCTCTATCAGCTCATCTGGCAGCGCTTCATGGGTTCGCAGATGGCGCCCGCCGTGTTCGACACCACCACGGTGGACTTCGACATCGCGGCGAAGGAGCAGCCGCAGATCGGGCGTCGCTCGTATCTGTTCCGCTCCACGGGCAGTATCATCAAGTTCCAGGGCTTCCTGGCGCTCTATCGCGAGACGCGCGAGGAGGGCGACTCCAAGGCGCTGGAAGACGAGAACGAACTGCCGGTTGTCGAGGTGGGCGAGAACGTGCCCGTCGAATCGATCACGCCATCGCAGCATTTCACCGAGCCGCCTCCGCGCTTCTCGGAGGCGAGCCTCGTGAAGGAGCTCGAACGGCTGGGCATCGGTCGTCCGTCCACGTATGCCAGCATCATCAGCGTACTCGCCGACCGGCGCTACGTGAACCTCGAGCAGCGCCGCTTCTTCCCGACGGAGCTCGGCGAGACCGTGGAGAAGGTGATGGTCAAGCAGTTCCCCGACATCTTCAATGTGGATTTCACATCGGGGATGGAGCTCGAGCTCGACAAGGTGGAAGAGGGTGAGCTGAGCTGGCGCAACGTGCTCGCCGATTTCTGGGGCCCGTTCGACAAGTCGCTCAAGAACGTGCAGTTCGGCGCGCTCATCGCCGTGGCGCATGATCTCTCGGCGCTCGAGACCGAGCGCTGCCCCATCGACGGCGGCAAGCTCGAGCCTCGTGGCGGGTTCTTCGGTCCCTTCCTCGCGTGCGAGAACCATCCGAAGAACTGCACCTACACGCGTCCGCTCAAGGGCGAAAAGGCGAAACCCAAGATGACGGACATTCCGTGTCATCTCTGCGGGGAGATGATGGTGGTGCGACAGGGACGGAGTGGCGAATTCCTCGGCTGCAGTACGTTCCCGAAGTGTCGTGGCACCCGCTCCATGCCGACGGGGGTCTTCTGCCCGAAGGATGGTGGCGAGCTGGTGGAGCGTCGCTCCAAGAAGCGCGGCACGGCGTTCTATGCCTGCTCCAATGAGACGTGCGACTTCGTCGCCTGGAACAAGCCCGTGGCCGAGGCCTGCCCGGATTGTGGGTACGTCGGCGCGGAGATGAAGTTCACCAAGGCGCGCGGCGATTTCAGGAAGTGCCTCAAGTGCGGGAACGAATGGGACGTGCCCCAACCAGCTGAGCCGTTGGACGCCGTGCTCGCTGGTTAACCATCAGGGCTGGCACTCCGGTACTCGTAGACGGGGCGGGCGCTGTGAGCGTCGGCCCCGTCACCATTTTCCCACTCTTCGCTCATGAAAAGCTGGACCGTCCGCGGACGCATCATTGCCGCATTCGCCACCGTCATCGGGATCATGGCTGTCCTGGGCGCCGTGAGCTTTCTCCAGTTGAGCGAGATCCGCCGGCAGGCAAAGCTGCTGCAAGCAGACGTCCTTCCCGCGCTCATTCTCTCCGCCCAGGTCAGCGCGCACGCCAAGGACCTCCTCGCCGACGTGGTGGCGCAGTCGGCGGCCCTTGACGAGACGGAACGGCGGCGCGCGCAGACCAACATCGAAATCGCCCTCGAGGCAGCGGCTCGCTCGGAGCAACTCTATCGCGCGAACGGCCTCACGGACGAAGACCGGAAAGCCTCGGACCTGGCGCTCGCCGCACGCGTGAAGTTCGCCGAGCTGTATGCGACGGCGCTCGCCGACAAGCGGATCGACGCAGCCGAGGTCGATCGCTTCTTGCGTCCAACGCTCGAGAATTACGTCTCCGCTTCGGATTCACTGTTCGAGCTGAATCATCGCGAGGGCGACCTGACGGCGCGCGGAATTCTCTCGCGTGTGTCGACCACCGAATGGACACTCGTTCCGGCAATCGTGCTCGCCACGCTCGTCGCGATCGGCTTCGGTATTTCGTGGAGAGCAAGCAGGGCTTTGCGCTCACCGAGGACATCAAGGCACTCGTTCGCATCGTCCGCGGCAATCTGCTCGATCCGGAGTTCCGCACGCCGCGCACTGCCTACGATTACATCTTCTGTCGCAACCTGTTGATCTATTTCGACGGCGATACGCAGTCCCGCGTGCTGGCGACGCTCACCGGACTGCTGTCGCGCGACGGCATCCTCGTCGTCGGCGCAGCCGACACGTTCGCGGTCCGGCGTGCCGGGTTCGTCCCGCTGCCAGGCGCCGAGCGCAGTTTTCTCTTTCAGTACAACCCCTCAGCGGCGGTCGACGCGACGCCGGCAGCGCCCATCGCGCGCGCGAGGGCCGCCGTGCCCCGTGCAAAGCCGCGCGTGTTGCCCACGATCGCGCGCGGAGCCGCCCCACACGTGAACCCCGTGCCGCGGGCCAGTGCTGTCAACGCGTCGCTCGCGCTGCTTGCCGAGATCGCACGGCTCGCGGACATGGGTCGTCTCGCCGATGCCGTCACGCTCGGCGAGAGCGCGGCGAGCGCACGCGACGCCAGCGCCGATCTCCTCGCGATCATGGGAACGACCTATGATGCGATGCAGGACGACGCGCGCGCCGAGGCATGCTATCGTCGCGCACTGTACCTCGATCCGTCGCACGCCGACGCGTTGCTGCACCTCGCCCTCATGATGGAGCGCCGCGGTGACGCCGCCGCCGCGACACGCCTGCGCGCGCGCGCGCGACGCACGCTCGACTCGGGCGGTGTGTCATGAGTGACCTCGCGGTGCTGCTGCGTGATCGTGTGCTGGACGACGACGCCATCGCGGCCGCCACTGCTCACTATGCGTCGGCGGTCGAACGTCCGCAGACCGACTTCTCGTCTGCGCTGGTATTTCGGCTCGGCTCGGAGTGGCTGGCATTCCCGACGTCGTATCTCGACCGCGTCGCCGACGCGGCGGTCGTGCACTCACTGCCACATCGACGCCGCGCGGCGACGGCCGGCATCGTCAACGTCGGCGGCGATCTCGTCGTGCACGTGTCGCTGCCGGGCCTCCTTGGCGTCGATGCGAATGGCAGCTCCGATCACGCCGGCAGCGAGCGACGCGCCGTGCGCCGACTCGTGGTGCTCGTGGACACGCGCGGCCGGCTCGCCATCACGGTCGACGAAGTGTGGGGGGTGCATCACTACACGCGGGAAGAGCTCCGGACGATCCCTCCCACACTGGCTCGCGCAGCGATCTCGTACACCGCGTCGATGCTCCAGGTGGACGGCCGGACGTGGGGCTCCTCGATGCGCCGCGCGTGCTCGACGCGTTGTCGGTGGCCATTGCATGACGCGCCGATGACCATCGACGATTTCTCCCTCACCGAGCTGTTTCGCGTCGAGGCACGCAGCCAGGTCTCCCGCCTGACGGACGGGCTCATCGCGCTGGAAGAGGGTGTGACGGCGGAACAGCTCGAGGAACTGATGCGCGCCGCACACTCGCTCAAGGGCGGCGCGCATCGTCGGCCACGACAGCGCGGTCCGCGTCGCGCACGAGCTCGAGGAGTGCTTCGTGTCGGCGCAGGAGGGTCGTCTCACGCTCACGCGCGAGCACATCGACGTCCTGCTCCGCGGCGTCGACGTGCTCGCGGCCACCGCGGTGAGCGATCCGGGTGGGGAAATGAGCGTTGATGCGCAGCGCGGCCTGGATACGGCCGTGGATGACCTGCACACGCTGGCGACCGCACCGGCGCAGCCAAAGCGCGAGATCGCGGCGACGCCAATGCCGAATCCCGCACCTGCGGCAGACGGTCTGTCGAGTGCCGGACCGGACCACTCGGAGCGACTGCTGTCGCTCGCGGGCGAGGCGCTCGTGGCGTCGCGCGTGCTGCTCGCACACTCGGAGAGCGACGCTGCGGTGCGGCGTGCCGATCGCGGCGTGGATCGCGCACTCGACGAGATCCGTTCCGCACTCGACAGCGGCAACGAGGAGGCTGCGCGCGCGCTCGGCACACTGCAACGAGCGCTCGACGAACACGCCGTGCGCCGTCGGGAGCGCGCACTCGAGCTCGATGCCATTGGCCAGCGTGTGTCGGACGTCGTCGCGCACCTGTACGAGGCCGTGCTCGACGCACGCATGCGTCCATTCGGCGACGGCGTCGCCGGCATGCCGCGCATGGTGCGCGATACGGCGCGCGAGCTCGGCCGCGACGTGCGCTTCGTCCTGATCGGCGAGGCGACGCCGGTTGATCGAGAGGTGATGCGGCGGCTCGAAGCACCGCTCGGGCACCTCATTCGCAACGCGGTCGATCACGGCATCGAGCCGTCGCCCGAGCGCGCGTCGCAGGGCAAGCCGGAGCGCGGCACCATTCGCGTCGAGGCCAGGCATGCCGGGGGCCGGTTGCTCGTGAGCGTCGAGGACGACGGGCGGGGCATCGATCTCGACGCAGTGCGTGGGCGCATCGTGCAGCGCGGGCTGTCCGATGCCGTCGCCGCAGATGCGATGAGTGAGACGGAGTTGCTCGCCTTCCTCTTCCTGCCCGGCTTCACGCTGCGCGACGCGGTGACGGCCATCTCCGGACGTGGCGTGGGCCTCGACGCCGTGCACACTGCCGTGCGCGAGATCGGTGGCGACGTGCGCGTGGCTCGCGCCGCGGCGGGTGGCACGAGGTTCGAGCTGCAATTGCCACTGACGTTGTCGGTCGTACGCGCGCTCGTCGTCGAGATCGGCGGAGAGTCGTATGCCTTTCCACTGGCGCGCGTGCATCGGTTGCTCCGCGTGTCGCGCGCCGAGATCTCGTCCGTCGAAGGGCGGCAGCACTTCGCGCTCGACGACCGGCACGTCGGCCTCGTGTGGGCGCATCAGCTGCTGGGTCTCACTACACCGGGCCTCGACGAGTCCGCCGCCGTCGTGGTGGTGGGCGAGCAGGACTCGGCGCTCGGCGTCGTGGTCGATCGCTTCGTCGGCGAGCAGGAGCTCGTGCTGCGCGGGATGGATCCCCGGCTGGGCAAGGTGCAGGACGTCGGCGGTGCAGCACTGCTCGGGGACGGCTCCCCGACGCTCGTGCTGGACGTCGACGACCTCGTGCGCACGGCATCGAATCTCGTCGCCGGTGGTGCGATCGATCCGCTGCGGCGTGAGGTGGCGGCAGCACGCGAGACGCGCAAGCGTGTGCTCGTGGTGGACGACTCCCTCACCGTGCGCGAGCTCGAGCGGAAGATGATCGAGGGGCAGGGATATGCGGTCGATGTGGCGGTGGATGGCATGGACGCATGGAACATCGTGCGGAAGGGCCATTACGATCTCGTCGTCACCGACGTGGACATGCCACGCATGGACGGCATCGAGCTCGTGTCGCGCATCAAGAGCGATCCGCTCCTGCGCCAGCCACCAGTGATGATCGTCTCCTACAAGGACCGCGACGAGGATCGGCGCCGCGGCCTCGATGCCGGTGCGGACTACTACCTGACCAAGGGCAGCTTCTACGACGAGACGATGCTCCGCGCCATCGAGGACTTCATCGGGGTGGCATCGTGAGAATCGGCATCGTCAACGACGACGCGGTGGCCCTCGAGGTGCTGCGCAGGGCGCTCAATGGCGCGCCTGAATTGTCCATCGCATGGGTCGTGCGCGATGGCGCAGAGGCGGTGGCGAAGAGTGCCGCGGATCCGGCAGACGTCGTGCTGATGGACCTTCTGATGCCCGTGATGGACGGCGTGGAAGCGACGCGACGCATCATGGCGTCCACCCCGTGCGCCATCCTCATCGTCACCGGGGACGTCACGCGCAACACGAGCAAGATCTTCGCGGCCATGGGTGCGGGTGCCGTGGACGTCGTGGCCACGCCGACTCTCGTGTCCGAAGAGGCGTCCACTCGCGCGCTGATGAGCAAGATCCGCCTCGTCGGCAAGCTCGGCATCCCGCGCTTCCAGACGCCCCGATCGATGCCCGCGGTGCACGACGTCTCCGATCTCTCCGGCCTCGTCGCGATTGGAGCGTCCGCGGGAGGACCGCCCGCCGTCGCACGGGTCCTTCGCGATTTATCGCCGTCGTTGCGCGTCGCCGTGCTCGTGGTGCAACACGTCGATGCGGAGTTCGTCGGATGATGCGCCTCATCACCGACTACCTCGACTTCGCGAAGATCGACGGCGGCTACCTGCGCCTCGACCTCGAGAGCAGCGACCTCTGTGCGATGCTGCGGCGCGCGGCCGCCAGCGCCGAGCCGCAGGTGGATCTCAAGCGCCAGACGCTGCGCGTCGAGGTGCCCGAGGGCGTCGTCATGGCCGACGTCGATGCACCGAAGCTCGAGCAGTCACTGGAGAATCTTCTCTCGAACGCGACCAAGTACACGCCGGATGAAGGCGTCATCACGCTCTCGCTCCAACGCGATGACTCGCGCGCCCGCATCGCGGTGAGCGACACGCGCGCCGGCATCAACCCGGCGCACCAGTCGTCGCTGTTCGCGAAGTTCCACCGGCTGCCCGGCCAGGCGTCGCGCGCGGTGGGTGGCACAGGACTCGGCCTGCTGATCGCCAAGGAGATCGTCGAAGGGCACGGTGGCACGATCAGCGTGGAGTCCTCCGGCGTTGCGGGCGAAGGCACGACGTTCGTTGTCGAGATTCCGCGACGCACCTCGAGCCTGCGCACCCCCTAGGCGTCAGTGCGCGGGCAGGAGCGCGGCGCGAACGCGGGCGAGGTACTCGTCGCGGGTGAATGGCTTGGCAAGCACACGCTCCGGCGGTATGCCCGTCGCAACGTCAGTGGGCAGGCCGTTGAGGTCACCGGTCACGATCAGTATGCGCGAAGAGAGGTGTGGCTGGTGCACATCGATCCACGCAATGAGACCGCGACCATCGGTAGCGCCGGGCATTCGCAGATCCGAGATCACCAGGTCCACCTGCTCGGCCGCGAGAATGTCACGCGCCTCCTCGCCATTGGCAGCCAGCAGCACCTCGATGTTTTCAAGCTCCAGTATCCTGCTCTGGACCTTCCGGAGCGAAGGCTCGTCGTCGACGACCAAAACGCGCGGTCGAGCGGCCATGTGGCCTCCGGACACTCGGGCCGGCACGACGTCGGCGGCCACGGGCGGTGGCGGAACCTCAGGGGACGGGGGCATTTCCTTTTCCTCGGTCGTAAGTGCAGCGGCGTGGCGGAGCGCCACGGTCACGCGCGCTCCTCCTCCGTCCCGGTTCTCCGCGCTGACGGTGCCGCCAAACTCGTGTACGAACTTCTGCGTGAGCATGAGACCCAGGCCAGTGCCTCGCTCGGCAGGCTTCGTCGTGTAGAACGGTTCGAACGCCGCACGCACGTCGGCGAACCCGGGCCCATCATCGTCGAAGATCAGCTGGACCATCTCACCGGTACCAGGCTCGGCGTGGATGCGAAGCGTCGTCCCGCGTCCGGACAGCATCGCGTCGAGTGCATTGTTCACGATGTTGACGATCACGTGCTGCAACTTCTGCTTCTCCGCCTCGACGTACAGCGATGGTGGAATGTCGAGCACCAGCTTCTTGCCCGCCTGAGCGTACGCGGCTGACCGCAGGTCCACGGCAACCTTCGTGTTCGCGAGCAGCGCGATGGGACCGAGCCGTCCACTGGACTTGCGCGCAAAACTGAGCAGGCTCCGGACAATGTCCCCGGAGCGCCTAGCCTCGCTCGCGAGCGGTGCGGCGAGATCGAAGCCGAGCCGGCGCATGCGCGGTTCTGTCGCGACGGAGAGTTCGTCGCGCAGCAGCTCCGCCATGCCGAGCACGCCCGCCAGCGGATTGTTCAACTCGTGCGCAATGCCGGCGAGCATCTGCCCCATGGCGCTGAGCTTCTCGTGCTGCACGAGCTCCTCCTGCGTATCGCGCAGGTGCGCGAGCGCCTCGCGCAATTCCTCGTTCTGCGCGACGTCTCGCTCGCGCGCTTGTCGCACACGATCCGCCATCTGGTTGAAGCCGGTGGCCACGCTGTCGAACTCCGCGAACACTTGCGATGGCACGCGCGCCGTCTGGTCGCCGTCGCCGAGTCGGCGCGCCGCCGTTGCAAGATGATCGAGCGGCATGATGACACGCTCCCGCAACACGCCGAAGAGGATGAGGACGAGCACGACCAGACCGGCAACGACCAGGATGAGCGCGAACGCAAACTCCCGTGCGCGCACCTCGTGCTGCCCCTGGAACGCGGTGCGCTGGTTCGATCGCGCCATGAGGAACTGCCGCACGGCGCTGTCGAGCGCCGCGGCGTGTTGATCCATTCCCGCCAGGCGACGCAGCGCGGCCGCTGACTGTCCCTGGCGCGCGAGGTCGAATGCCCGCTCAGCAGCCACTTCGAACTGCTGCTGCGACTCCTTGATGCTCTCCACCTGCAGACGCGATTCCGGCGAGAGGTCGTGAAACAGGTAGCCGCGCATCTCGCGATATGCCTGTTCACCCCTGCTGCGGAACACCTCCAGGTACAGCGAGTCGGGTCGCTGGAGAAATCGGTAGGCGGCAAGTTGCTGCTCGTAGTTCAGTGCCACGATCTGGTCGGCGATACGCTGCTCGTCCATGAACGCATTGCTTTCACGCTCGATGGCATCGCGTTGCGACATTGCCATCTTCACCGAGCCGAGCATCGCCGCCACCGCAGCGATGAGGATGAGCAGTCCGCTGACGAACAGCGTGCGGCGGAGGGTGTGATGCTTCGGCAGCAGCCTGATCATGGCGATGGGTGCGCCGGGCGAAGGCGCGATTCCCCGATCGTCTCCAGGAAGTATTGCGGAAGACGATCTCCCTCCGCCGAAAAGGCGATGGGTCCACTCAATCCCTGAATGGGTGGCAGGTCGGCGCCGACGCGCGCAAGCCACGTCCGTACCGCTTCGCGCCGTCGCCCAGCCGCACGCACGGCGTCCGCGAGCACGAGCACGGCGTCGTACGAGAGGACGGCCTGGTCGGTTGGCGTAGGCCATCCCTCGCGCCGGTAGCGTGCGTAGAGGCTGTCGAGGCGTGGGTCCTTCCGATTCGGGTCCATGAGGCGCACGTACCGCACGCCGTCCAGCGCGTGTAGCGAGTCGCGGGCCAGTGCGCTGCCGGCAAAGCCATCGCTCGCGAGCACGACGAGTTTCGGGAGCGCCTTCGTTAGCACCGGCTGGATCCTGACGAACTCCAGCGAACGTCCCACCCAGATGAGTACGTCCGGACGCGATCGCGCCAAGGCCTCGATCATCTCGGCGATGTCCGTGTCGGTCTCGCGCTCAGAATACGGTGAGTCGTACACCGGTTCGAGCCCGCCGACCTCCAGCCGCGCAACGACGACATCCCGCAGCGGGCGCCCGTAGTCGTCGTTCACGAACAACACCGCCGTACGGGGGCGCGGACTCATCGCGAGCACATGGTTCGCGAGGAACACGCCCTGATGCTCGTCGCTGCCGGTGAGGCGGAAGCTGTACCGGCCGGCCATGCTGTAAAGCGGCGTCGAGGAGTTGGGGGCAATCTGCACGACACCCTCCGCGTTGTATACCTGCGACGCTGAGAGACTCGCGCTGCTGTTGGTGTGACCAATCACGGCGATCACGTTGGGGTCGGCGGCGAGGATCGCCGCCGTCTGCAGCGCCACACGCGCTTCGGTGCTCGCGGCGCCGCCAACGCTGTGCAGTCTCAGTATGTGACCGTCAATGCCCCCATGCGCGTTGATCTCCTCCACGGCGAGGCCCGCCCCGCGCTCGCCGTCAGTATCGAGGACCACGCCGAACGTATACGGCGACTTCTGCTCGCACGCCGCGACGAGCGCGACGAGCATGAGCGTCGTGACTCGGCGGTGGAGGGCCATCGATCTCATGCTTCCAGCATCGGCAGGTCGACTCGGTTTCCTCATCGGGTTCGCCATGCGTGGATGCGGCAGCGCGCGCTAGATTGCCTGTCATGCCCAACGCACCCATCCGAATTATCGGCGGCGGACTGGCCGGCAGCGAGGCCGCTTGGCAGCTCGCGGAGCGAGGCCATCACGTCGCGATCCACGAGATGCGGCCCGTTCGCGGCACCGAGGCGCACAAGACAGAGCGCCTTGCGGAGCTCGTGTGTTCCAACACCTTCAAGAGCACCGAGACCACCAACGCCCACGGCCTGCTCAAGGCCGAGATGCGCCTGTTGGGGTGCATGGTGCTCGAGTGCGCCGACGAAGCGCGCGTTCCCGGTGGCAGCGCCCTCACCGTGGACCGCGACCTCTTCTCGGCCGCCGTGAGTGCCCGCGTCCACGCGCATCCGCGCATCACCGTGGTGCGCGAGGAGATTTCCGAGCTCCCGTCGCCGGGCATCGTCGCCACGGGGCCGCTCACCTCCGACGCCCTTGCCGCCGCCATCCGCGCACGCCTCGGTATCGAGTCACTCGCATTCTACGACGCTATCGCACCGATCGTTGACTACGACTCGATCGACCACGACATCGCGTTTCGTGCCTCGCGCTACGGTAAGGAAACGATGGAAGGCGAAACTGACGGCGCGTACCTGAACTGCCCGATGGATCGCGCCCAATACGAGAATTTTCTGGACGCGCTCACCCAGGCCGACCAGGCCACGGCCCACGAGTTCGACGCCGTGCCCTACTTCGAGGGCTGCATGCCGGCGGAAGAGATCGCGCGCCGCGGGCGCGAGTCGTTGCGGTTCGGGCCCATGAAGCCAGTCGGCATCACGAACCCCCACACCGGACGTGAGGCCTATGCCATCGTGCAGCTGCGCATGGAGGACAAAGGAGGACGCATGTGGAACCTCGTCGGCTTCCAGACCCGGTTGCGATACCCGGAACAGCAGCGCGTCTTCCGGCTCATTCCCGGACTCGAGACCGCCGAGTTCCTGCGCTTTGGCTCGATTCACCGGAACTCGTACCTCAACGCGCCGGCGGCACTCGCGCCGCACCTCGCGCTCAAGGACGACGCGACCACGCTGTTCGCCGGCCAGCTGACCGGCGTCGAAGGCTACACGGAAAGCACGGCCACGGGGCTGCTCGCCGGTATCAACCTCTCGCGCCTGCTCGCCGGCGACGCGGCAGTGCTTCCGCCTCCCACAACCATGCTGGGCGCGCTCTACCGCTACCTGCGCGAGGCCGACCCGCGCCACTTCCAGCCGATGAACGCGAACTTTGGCCTGGTGGACGAACTCGGCCAGCGCGTGAAGGACAAGCGGGTGAAGAAGGAGCAGCTCGCAGCGCGTGCGCTGGAGCACATGGCCGCCTGGCGCGACGACGTCCTCGTCGCCACCGGCGCGGGAGCATAGCGGCATGTCGCGCAGGGCGGACAGCGCGGCAGCCGAGGCGCGTGCCGCCGCAACTCCTCCCGACGTCGATGAATACCTGCGCCACCTGAGCAAGGAGCGCGACGTCTCGCCCAACACCGTGAAGGCCTACGAACGCGACCTCCACGACTTCGTCGCGTTCCTCGGCGGCTACTATGGTACCGCCGGGTGGACCTGGGAAGGCGTCGACCGTCTCGCGATGCGCGGATTTCTCGCGCACCTCTCGCGTCGCGGTGTGGGCAAGCGCACGATGGCGCGTACGCTCTCGGGTGTGCGAAGCTTCTACCGCTGGATGCATCGCAACGAGATGGTCGAGGCGAATCCAGCGAAGGCCGTCGGCGCCCCGAAGCAGGACAAGTACCTCCCCGGGTATCTCGACCGCGCACAGATCGAGCTGCTGTTCCAGATGGCCGAGTTGCGGGCCATGGAGGGCGAGTTCACCGGCGTGCGCAACCTCGCGATTCTCGAGCTGTTCTACTCCACCGGAATGCGGCTCTCCGAACTGCAGGGGCTGAGTCGCGGCGACCTCGACCTCGTGAGCCAGCAGGTGAAGGTACGTGGCAAGGGTCGGAAGGAGCGCATCGTTCCCATCGGCGACCACGCAGTGCTCGCGCTCAGGAACTACGAGTCCAAGCGCGACGAACTGCTGCGCGGCGCCGGACCACGGGCGGAGCGAACGGCCTACTTCCTCGCGCGCACGGGCAAGCGAATCGGCGTGCGCCAGGTGCAGAAGGTCGTGTCCGCGTTCCTCGCCGATATCGATGAGGATGCCGGGCTGTCCGTGCACTCCCTCAGACATACGTTCGCCACGCATCTGCTCGACAACGGTGCGGATCTCCGTGCCGTGCAGGAGTTGCTGGGGCATGCGTCGATCTCCACCACCCAGATCTACACACACACCAGCGTGGAGCGGCTGAAGCAGGTTTACCAGAAATCGCACCCGCGGGCATGAAGATCGCTTTACCTGGGGGCACTCAACCGGTGGAGTGACTCCGTTGCGTGTCGAAACGATCCCTCTCATCCTCGGCATCATCGTCGCCCTGATCGGACTGGCGATTCTGGCCGACGCATGGCTCCCCGAGGAGATGACGTTCGGGAGCGAGCGCCGACGGCAGTCTCGCACCGAGCGCAGCATCACGGGCGAGGCGTGTATCGGACTCGCGGTGCTCTGCATGGCTGCCGCGATGATCGGGCGTGATACGTGGCGCTATAGTACGGTGGCCGTGATTGCGGGGAGCGTGCTCTTCCTGGTTGGTGTCGTGATGAATCGCAGGTATCTCCGCGATCGCATCGTGAATCGCGGGGCGTTGCGTCGCGGTGGTGCCCCCCGTCCGCCCGTCCCACCGAAGCGCAGCAAGATTCTCCGGTAAGCCGGTCGTCCCGTCGTCCCGTCTTTCCGTCCGTTCGTTGGCTAGTTTACGACCCATGTCGGAACTACCACGCATTCGCGCCACGACCATCCTGGCCGTGCGGCGCAACGGAACAGTGGCGCTGGGCGGCGACGGGCAAGTGACCGTCGGCGACACCGTCATGAAGAGCAAGGCGAACAAGGTGCGCGCCATCGGCGACGGAAAGCTCCTCGCCGGCTTTGCGGGCTCGGCGGCTGACGCCTTGACGCTGTTCGAGAAGTTCGAGGAAAAGCTCCAGCGCTACCCAGGCAATGTTCCGCGCGCCGCCGTGGAGCTCGCGAAGGACTGGCGCAGCGACCGCGTACTGCGTCGCCTCGAGGCGCTGCTCATCGTCGCCAATGTGGCACATGGCTACGTGATCTCCGGCACCGGAGAGCTCATCGAACCCGATGACGGGATTCTCGCGATCGGGTCGGGCGGCGCATACGCGCTGGCCGCGGCGCGGGCCCTCGCGTCCAACACGGAGCTCAGCGCTGCGGAGATCGTCCGGCGCAGCCTCGCGATCGCCGGCGAGATCTGCGTCTACACCAACACGAACATCACCGTGCTCGAGGCGAACTAGATGTCATCGCCCCGTACGCAGCAGGCCCTCGCCCGTCTCGCCGACCTCACGCCTCGTCAAATCGTCGCGGAGCTCGATCGGTACATCGTCGGGCAGGCGGATGCCAAGAAGGCGGTCGCCATCGCCCTCCGGAACAGGTGGCGGCGCCAACAGGCGCCCGAGGTGATTCGCGACGAGATCTCACCGAACAACATCATCCTCATCGGACCCACCGGCGTGGGCAAGACGGAGATCGCCCGCCGGCTCGCCAAGCTCACCGGTGCGCCGTTCATCAAGGTCGAGGCGTTGAAGTTCACCGAGGTGGGCTACGTCGGCCGCGACGTGGAAGGCATGATCCGCGACCTCGTGGACACCGCCATCGAGATGGTGCGGCAGGAGCGCGAGAGCGAAGTCGAGGATCTCGCGAACGAACGCGTCGACGACCGCCTACTCGATTTGCTGTTGCCGCCACCGGCGCCTGCCCCCGCAACAGCAGCCGCTGTCGATGCAACGCCAACGATCGCGTCGACAGGGGATGTGGGCGGAGTGTTCGTGGTCTCGAGCTCAGGCGACGTGAAGCAGGAAGGCTCGTCCGATGTCGCTGCCGATCGCTACAAGCGGACGCGCGAGAAACTGAAGCAGTTGCTGCTCGACGGCCAGCTCGATGGCCGCGAAGTGGAGATCGAAGTCGTGCCGGGCAGCAGCCCCATGTTCGACATGTTCGCGTCCCAGGGCGCGCCCGAGAACATGGAGAACTTCACCGAGATGTTGCGCGACATGCTGCCGCAGCGGAAAAAGAAGCGCACGGTGAAGGTGTCCGAAGCGAGACGCATACTCCTGGAGCAGGAGTTCGACAAGCTCGTCGACATGGAGGACGTCACCGCCGACGCGCTGGAGCGCGTGGAGACGCTGGGCATCGTGTTCCTCGATGAGATCGACAAGATTGCCGGGGAAAAAAGTCAGATGGGGGGTCCCGATGTATCGCGCGAGGGGGTCCAGCGCGACCTGCTGCCGATCGTCGAAGGGTCAAACGTGCAGACGAAGTACGGCATGGTGAAAACCGATCACATTCTCTTCGTCGCTGCCGGCGCCTTCCACGTCTCCAAGCCCTCGGACCTCATTCCCGAGCTGCAGGGACGCTTCCCGATTCGCGTCGAGCTCAAGTCCCTCACCGAAGCAGATTTTGTCCGCATCATGACGGAGCCGGAGAACGCTCTCACGAAGCAGTATGCAGCTCTGGTTGCCGCTGACGGTGCGACGCTCGAGTTCACGGAGGATGGCATCGCCGAGATCGCAAAGATCGCCGCGACGATCAACTCGCGCATGGAAAACATCGGCGCTCGGCGACTGCACACCGTGATGACGACGCAGCTCGAGGATACCCTCTTCGAGCTCCCAGACGGCGGAGAGAAGCGTATCGTCGTCGACGCCCAGGCGGTGCGAGAAAAGCTGAAGGCGATCGTTGAGGATGAGGACCTGCGGAAATACATCCTCTGAGGGCGCGGCGTCGTCGCCCAGCGCCAGTTGGGGCATGGTCATCGGACGGGAAGCGACGGGAACATGAGGTAGGCGTGCGGCGGCGTCCTGTACTCCTGCAGTCCGCGCGACTTCACGAGACGCAGCGCGATCTCGGTGTCGTCGAGGTGGAACGGCTCCCGATCGTCGTCGGATTCAGCGAACTGTCTCGGACCATCCGTGCTGGAGACGGCCGTCTGGGTCGCGACGTCCTGGCGCTGGGTGAACAGCGCGAGCAAGGCGGATTTCCAGCTGACCGCGAGTGCGGAAGCGTGTAGCATGGGGGACAAATCCTCGCCGGCGCGTCATCGCGGCCGGATAGAGGTGAGATCAGGGCCATCCACCAAAGGGTCTTCTCTCCGGCGCGAAGGCATAATGTTCCGGCAGCGCGGTGATGTCAAATTACAATTCAGTAATACTTGTCACAAGAATTTTAGTCCCATAATGACCGAAGACGCGCCCTCCTCTTCCCTCCGCCGTTAAGCTTCTGTCCCCTGACTGAACCCAACTCTCGCCCAGAAATGACCGCATCCACTCACCGCGACTTCCTCGCGATCCCGGATTTCTCAGCCGCCGAGTTGCTGCCCCTGTTCGACCTGGCCGAGCGGATGCGGCGGGGCGAGTACACGAAGAAGCCGCTCCAGGGCAAGACGCTCGCGATGATCTTCATGAAGGCGTCCACGCGCACCCGCGTCTCCTTCGAGGTGGGCACGTATGAACTGGGTGGTCACGCCTTGTTCCTGTCCCCGCGTGACGTTCAACTGGGCCGTGGGGAACCGATTGCCGACACGGCGCGGGTGCTCTCACGCTACGTGGACGGCATCATGATCCGCACGTTCGCGCATCAGGATGTCGAGGAGCTGGCGAAATACAGCGACGTGCCGGTCATCAACGGACTGACCGACCTCCTGCACCCGTGCCAGATCCTCGCCGACATCCTCACCGTCCGGCAGCACCTCGGCGGCCTCGAGGGCAAGAAGGTCGCGTGGATTGGTGACGGCAACAACATGGCGAACTCCTGGATCAACGCGGCGTATCGACTCGGCTTCGAGTTGGCCATCGCGTCGCCGGAAGGGTACGAACCAGCGGATCATTTGCTCGAACGCGCCAAGGGACACGCGAACATCACCCTCACCCGCGACCCGAAGGAAGCGATCGAGGGCGCGCACGTGGTCAACACGGACGTCTGGGCGAGCATGGGACAGGAGGACGAGCAGAAGAAGCGCGAACGGGATTTCGCCGGCTACACGGTGAACGCCGCCCTCATGAAGAAGGCAGCGGGCGACGCCATCTTCCTGCACTGTCTCCCTGCGCACCGCGGCGAGGAAGTCAGCGCCGACGTGATCGACGGCCCGCAGAGCCGCGTCTGGGACGAGGCGGAGAATCGCCTCCACATCCAGAAGGCGATCATGGCGGTCCTGATGGGAGGGGAGTCACTCGGATGACGATACCAGCTGCCGGCGCGATGGCGCCAGACTTCGCCGCGACGGTCGACGATGGAAGTACACTGCAACTGTCGTCGTTACGCGGCGCTCCGGTGGTGCTCTTCTTCTATCCGAAGGACGACACCCCCGGTTGCACCGTGGAGGCGTGCGCCTTTCAGGAGGCGCTTCCGAGCTTCGAGGGCGTGAAGGCCACCGTCATCGGCGTCAGCCCCGATCCGGTGAAGAAGCACCTGAAGTTCAAGGAGAAGTTCGGCCTCGCCTATCCGCTCGTCGCCGACACGGAGCACACCGTCAGCGACGCCTACGGCGTGTGGGGCGAGAAGAAGTTCATGGGCCGCACCTACCTCGGCGTTGCCCGCACGACCTTCGTCATCGACGCCAAGGGCCGCATTGCCCACGTGTTCGAGAAGGTGAAGCCGGAAGGTCACGCTGCCGAAGTCGCCGAAGTGGTGCGGGCGCTCTAGCCCGCCACCACCGGCTTCTTGTCCCACAGAGTGTTCACGACGTACAACAGCGCCAAACCGCTGATGACGAACACCGCCGTGAGAAGGAGCGCCATCGACATCCGACCGTAGAGGAAGTTCCCGATCGCGAACAGCGACGACCAGATCGTCACGCATCCCGAGACCCAGCCGAGCGTGGCCATCGGCATGTTGTCGCCCTCGCGTTCGGCGTCGGCGACGCTCACGCCAGCCTCGATGCGGACCTTGGTCCAACCTGGTCCGACCGGGTGAACCTTGTTGTAGAAGTCGAGCAACCGCTCGCGACTCGTTGGCGCGGTGACATACGCCGTGACCAACCAGGAAATGCTGGTGAACGCCACTGAAAGGATCACTGTCTGCGCGAACGGCAGCGGGTGACCCGACTTTTTCATCGCGAAGAACACGGCGGAGACCGTGAACGAGCTCACCATTGCCACCACTTCGCATTGCGCGTTGATGCGCCACCAGTACCAGCGCAGCAGGTAGAGCAGTCCGGTACCGGCGCCGATGGAGATGAGCACCTCGAACGCGTCCTGCGCCGTATCCAGGATGAGGCTGAGCAGCGCGGCGGCGATGTAGAGACCGACGGTGGAAATACGCCCCACGGTGACGTAGTGCTTCTCGGTCGCCGTGGGGTTCACGAAGCGGCGATAGAAGTCGTGCACCAGGTACGACGAGCCCCAGTTGAGGTGCGTCAGGATCGTGGACGAGTTGGCGGCGATCAAGCCACCCACCATCAGCCCGACGAAGCCCACCGGCAGGAACTTGAGCATGGCCGGGAACGCGCTGTCGTGGCCGATCAGCTTCGGATCAGCGAGCGGGAACGCGGTCTGGATGTCCTTCAGCTCGGGGAAGATGATGATCGAGCACAGCGCGGTGATGATCCACGGCCATGGGCGCAGCACGTAGTGCGCGAGGTTGAAGAACAGCGTGCCGCCGAGCGCATCCTTCTCCGACTTCGACGCCAGCATCCGCTGTGCGATGTAGCTGCCTCCGCCCGGCTCGGCGCCCGGATACCAGTTCGCCCACCAACCGATGGCGATAGGCATGATGAAGATCATCAGCGCCAGCTCGCTCATCTGGAAGTTCGGCATGATGTCGAGGATGGGCTGCCCGGTACCGTCGATCGGTGTGAGCACCGGCTGCGAGCCGGCCGCGTACTTCACCTGCTGCGAGCCGAGCACGCTCACGAGCTTGTGCAGACCGGCCAGCGCGCCGTCGCCTACGCCCGTGCGCTGCGCCACGGCAACGAGGCTGAAATACGCCGCCGCGATGACCGCCGTCATCTTGATGACGAACTGCACCATGTCGATCACGAGCACGCCCCAGAGGCCGGAGTGCGCCGCAAACGCCACGTTCAGGACGCCCAGGACGAGGATGGTCTCCCACGGCGGCATCGCGAAGAGGATGTTGGCGATCTTGCAGGCCGCCAGCGTGACCATCCCCATGATGAAGCAGTTGAAGAACAGCCCGAGATAGACGGCACGAAAACCGCGCACGATGGAGGCTGCTCTGCCGGAGTACCGCAGCTCATAAAACTCGAGATCCGTCATCACCCCCGAGCGACGCCAGAGCCGGGCGAAGAAGAAGACGGTGGAGACACCAGTGAGCACGAACGCCCACCACTGCCAGTTCCCGGCGACGCCATACTGCCGGACCTGCTGGGTCACCCAGTTCGGCGTGTCGCTGCTGAAGGTGGTCGCCACCATCGACAGGCCGGCGAGCCACCAGGGCACCGATCGCCCTGACGCGAAAAACTCGGAGGTACTTTTTCCGGCGCGCTTGCCGAAGAACAGTGCAGGAACGAAGCAGATCAGCAGCGTGAAGACGACGATGATCCAGTCGAGAGCTTGAAGCTTCATGACGGCGATCTGGGTGGCGGCGAGGTCTGTCGGCGGATGCCGGACAATCGCGCGGGGGCGGGGCGTGCGCAAGGCATCCGTCGCGGGGCCGAGCGGCTGGCACGTCCCTTCGCCCGCGATACATTTGCTGCCAGCGGCGCGACGTGTCTGTCGCGCCACTTCTCTTTGACGCAGGTGAATCGTTGTCCGACCAGACAACCAAGGCCGTCGTTCTCGCGCGTGGACTCGGCACGCGCATGCGCCGCGCCGATGCGGCCGCGGCCCTCGACGATACGCAGTCCAGCGTCGCAGACGCGGGGCTCAAGGGGATGATCCCCATCGGGCGTCCGTTCCTCGACTACGTCATCAGCGCGCTCGCCGACGCGGCCATCACGGACGTCTGCCTCGTGATCGGCCCCGAGCACCAACGCATCCGCGACTACTACGTCCGCGAGGTCGAGCTGACGCGCGTGCGCGTGCACTTCGCCGTCCAGGACGAGCCGCTTGGCACCGCCGACGCGGTACTGGCCGCCGAATCGTTCGCGAATGGCGAGACGGTACTCGCCCTCAACTCGGACAATTACTATCCGATCCATACCCTGCGAGCCCTCCGCGCGCTCGGCGCCTCGGGCGTGGCCGTGTTCGAGCGCGACGCCCTCCTTCGCCTGAGCAACATCGACGCGGGGCGAGTCGAAAGGATGTCGATGGTAGAGGTGGATGCGAGCGGCCAACTCACGCGTATCGTCGAAAAGCCAACCCCCGCACAATTGGCGGCGCACGACGGGGAGCTATTGGTGGGCATGAACAGCTGGTCGTTCACTCCGGACATCTACGAGGCGTGCCGACGCATTGCCCCCTCGACGCGCGGAGAGCTCGAGCTCCAGGACGCAGTGCAGTACGCGCGGGACGTCATGAGCGTGGCATTCGCCGTGCTCGTTTTTCACGACGGCGTGCTCGATCTCTCCAGCCGCGGCGACATCGCGTCGGTTGCGGAGGGGCTGCGGCACGTCGAGCCACGCCTGTGAGGGACTTCGCAGCGCGTCTGCGCGATGCTGGCATGTCGGAGCGCGAGGCACTCGCGAAGGCGAAGATGTTCCAGCGGTGCGCCGAGGCCCTCGCGAGGGTTGAACCCGCACCAACGACTCATCTCGAGCCCATTGCCCTCTTCGTGCCGGGCAGGATCGAGGTGCTCGGAAAGCACACGGACTACGCCGGCGGCCGTAGCCTGCTGTGCGCCATGGAGCGCGGCTTCGCAGTGCTGGCCCTGCCGCGCGACGATGGTCATGTGCGGGCCATCGCCGTCTCCACGGGCGAGGTGCGCGAGATCGCACCCGACGTGGACGCGGACAGCGCCCCGGGCGAGTGGTCAACGTACGTGCGAACCGTCGTGAGACGCGTCATGCGCGATTTTCCGGGGGCGACCCGCGGCGTCGACATCGCCTTCGACAGTGACCTCCCCGCGGCATCCGGCATGAGCAGCTCGAGCGCACTCGTCGTCGCGCTCTTTCTCTCGCTCGCCGCCGCGAATGACCTGGAGAACGACCCGGAGTACCAGCGCGTCATCACCTCGAGCGAAGTGCTTGGCAACTATCTCGGCGCCGTCGAGAATGGCCGCGACTTCGGTGCCTTCGCCGGCGGGGAGGGAGTGGGCACGCTTGGCGGCAGCCAGGACCAGACAGCGATCCTCTGCTGTCAGGCCGGCATGCTGAGTGCCTATTCGTTCTGTCCGGTGCGCGCCGAGGGCGAGATCCCCTTTCCGGCAGATCGAGTGTTCGTCGTCGCCTACAGTGGCGTCGCCGCCGAGAAGACCGCCAACGCGCTGCTCCGGTACAACGAGGCGTCCCTGGCCGTCGTGGAAATCCTGCGACAGTGGAATGCCGCGACCAGGCGGCACGACGCATCGCTTGCCGACGCCGCGGTGAGCGGAACGGCAGCGCCCTTCGTGATTCGCGACATCCTCCGCGACTCGTCGTCTCCGGACTTCACACCCCAACGCCTGCTCGATCGCTTCGAGCAGTTCGTGGCCGAGTCGTTCGACATCATTCCTCGTACGATTGCCGCGTTCAAGCGCGGCGACCTGGCCGCCGTCGGCCGCGCGGTGGATCGATCGCAGCACGGCGTCGAGTCGCTGCTCGGCAACCAGGTGCCGGAGACGATCACACTCGTCCTGCTCGCTCGCGCCTTCGGCGCCGACGCATCGTCGGCATTCGGGGCGGGATTCGGGGGAAGCGTCTGGGCGCTGATCGAAGCCGAAGCCGCCGAGCACTTCGCCGGGCGGTGGCGCGAGGCATATTCCCATGACTTTCCACAGCACGCCACGAACGCGCAATTCATCGTCACCCGGCCCGGTCCGGGTGCAATGCGCCTGTAACCATTGGAGCCGATCATGACCGAGCATCGCACGGACGGGGTTTCGCGGCGCGACCTGATCAAGACGATCGCCGTCGCTGGCGCGGGAATGGGACTGGCGCACCTCAGCCTGCCGGACAGCGCAGGGGCAGAGCCAGTTCGCCTCATCGACGACGCGCCGGCGCCATCGGCCGCCGCGTCGATGATGGGCGTCCGCTTCGAGCCGCGTGATGTCGTGCGCGTGGCCATCGTTGGCACGGGCCTGCGCGGACGAAGCACGCTGAACGAATTGCTCGGCGTGGGCAACGTGAGGATCACCGCGCTGTGCGACATCGTCCCCGACAAGATCGAGAAAGCGAAGGCCCAGATGAAGAAGGCTGGCCATGACTATGAGCCGGCCGTCTACAGCGGAGGGGAGCGCGACTTCGAGAAGCTCTGCGCGCGCGACGACATCGACATCGTCTACACGGCGACGCCGTGGAAGTGGCACGTGCCCGTGTGCCTCGCCGCAATGAAGAACGGCAAGCACGCGGCCACCGAAGTACCGGCGGCACTGACGATCGAAGACTGCTGGACACTCGTGGACACGTCGGAGAAGACGCGCCGTCACTGCATCATGATGGAGAACTGCTGCTATGGCTACAACGAAACGATGGTGCTGCAGATGGTGAAGGGCGGTCTCTTCGGAGAGCTCAAGCATGGCGGCGCCGCGTACAATCACGACCTCCGCTCGATCCTGTTCGAGACGCGCGATGAAGGCCTGTGGCGCCGATCGGCGCACACGGAGCGCAACGGCAATCTGTACAGCACACACGGGCTCGGCCCAGTGGCGTGGTACCTCGGCATCAATCACGGCGACAGCTTCGACTACATGGTGTCGATGAGCACGCCGGAGATGGGTCTCACGAAGTGGCGCGAGGATCACCTGCCGAAGGACGATCCGCGATGGAAGGAGAGGTACGTCACCGGCGATCTGAACAGTTCGCTGATCAAGACCGCGAAAGGCCGCACGATCCGACTCGAGCATAATGTGTCGAGCCCGCGGCCGTACAGCCGAATCAACAGCATCGAGGGCACGAAAGGCCTGTTCGAGGACTATCCGCCGCGCATCTACGTCGAAGGACGCGGCAAGGACGACGCCTGGACGACGATCGACGCCTACAAGGCCGAGTTCGAACATCCGTGGTGGAGAGAGCAGGGCGAGAGGGCGCGCACTGGCGGCCACGGCGGCATGGACTTCATCATGGCCTGGCGTCTCGTCACATGCATGCGCGATGGCCTCGTGCCCGACATGAATGTCTACGACGCCGCGGCGTGGAGTGCTCCGGGCCCACTCTCCGAGAAGTCCGTGGCGCTGGGGAGTGCTCCCGTCCGGTTTCCGGACTTTACCCGCGGCCGCTGGAAAAAATCCGGCAGTTGAGGGGCATCGCGGTCGGGATGCTCGCGGGCACATCTCCTGCCTGTCTGGGAAGGGCAGTCTCACCTTTCTCAGCGAGCCCACGATGGCGGACCGAACCTCGGACAATAATCGCGACAACCATACGTCGACCGGCAAGAAACTCGACGATCTCTACAGCCTCATCGATGGCATCGAGATCGCCATGTTCACCACGCGCCGCGCCGACGGTCTGCTCGTTTCTCGTCCCATGGCGACGCAGGAGCGCGTCACCGGAACCGATCTCTGGTTCGTCACCGATGTGTC